>NZ_JBEXFP010000050.1:0-48544 GCF_040606825.1 Micromonospora sp. NPDC005367
GCAGCCAGGCGACGAACTCCTCCAGGGCCGCGATCGCCGCGGTCGCGGGGGGGGGGGGCCGGCCGGGGAGGGCGGGGGGGGGGGCCCGGCGGCCGGGCCCCGCCCCCCGCGGGGCGCGGGGGGGCCGCGCCCCGGGCCGCGTCAGCGGGCCGCGAACTCGTCCAACGCGGCCACGACGCGCTCGCCGATACCGTGGCCGGCGCCGTGACCGGCCGCCTCGATCAGCTCCAGGCGGGCGGCCGGCCAGGCCTGCGCCAGCTGCCAGGCAATGACCGGTGGGCTGCTGATGTCCAGCCGGCCGTGCAGCAGCACACCGGGGACACCGGCCAGCCGGTGCGCGTCGCGTAGCAGTTGCCCGTCGGGCAGGAACGCGGCGTTGCGCCAGTAGTGGGTGACCAGCCGGGCCGACAGCATCCGGAACTCGGGGTCTTCGAAGCGGGGGTCCGGGACGGCGCCGGGGACGGTGCGTACGTGGGTGTCGTCCCAGGCGCACCAGTCGCGAGCCGCGCGTTCGCGGACGGCCGGGTCCGGGTCGGCCAGCCGCTGGGCGTACGCGTCGGCCAGGTCGCCGTCGCGGTCGGCCGGTGGCACACCGTCGCGGAACCGGGCCCACTCGGCGGGGAAGATCCTGCCCATCTCGCGGGTGATCCATTCGACCTCGCGGCGGCTCGTGGTGACCACGCTGAACAGCACCAGTTCGCTGACCCGTTCCGGGTGGCGCTGGGCGTACGCCAGGCCGAGGGTGGAGCCCCACGACGCCCCGAGCACCAGCCACCGGTGCACATCGAGGTGTTCCCGCAGCCGCTCGATGTCGGCGATCAGGTGGTCGGTGGTGTTGACCGTCAGGTCGACGTCCGGGTCGGCGGCGTTCGGGCGGCTGCGGCCGCAGCCGCGCTGATCGAACAGGACCACCCGGTAGCGGGCCGGGTCGAAGTAGCGCCGCCAGCCGGGGGTGGCGCCGGAGCCGGGGCCGCCGTGCAGCACGACCGCCGGTTTGCCGTCGGGGTTGCCGCAGGTCTCCCAGTAGACGTGCTGGCCGTCGCCGACGTCGAGCATGCCGTGGGCGTACGGCTCCGTCAGTGGATGCATCCTGCCCTCCCCAGAAACAACAGTGCTGTTACATTAGCGGCGTGGAGGACGACGCACCGAACCGGGAGGCCGTGGGGACGCTGCTGCGGCACGTGCTCGAGACACTCGACGGTGACGTGGCCGCCGTCTACGCCGAGCGAGGCCTGAGCGACTACCGGCCCCGGTTCTCCCCGCCGCTGCGGGCGCTGGTCGCCGACGGGCCGCTGCCGATCCGGGAGCTCGCCCACCGGATCGGAGTCACCCACTCCGCGGCCAGCCAGACCGTGGCCCAGATGGCCCGGGCCGGGCTGGTCGAACTGGCCCCCGGCGTGGACGCCCGGCAGCGCGTCGTGCATCTGAGCACCCGCGCCCGCGAGCTCCTGCCGGTCATCGAGGCGGAGTGGGCGGCCACCACCGCGGCGATGCGCGAGCTGGACGGCGAACTGCCCGCACCCCTGGCCGACGTGCTGCACGCGGTGCTCTCCGCCGTCGCCCGCCGGCCACTGCGCCGGCGCATCGCCGACGCCGGCCTACCCCCACCACCCACCTGAGCGAGCCCTGACGACGTCCCGGTGCCGTACGCCCGATCATCCGCGCCCGTCGAGCTGGCCGACGCCCGCCAGGAACACCGGCCAACGACGACCCGACGCGGGCTTTTCCGGTTCGGCGTGGCCCGCAACCCCGACGCCACCGAGGTGCTCATCCACGACCCCCGCCCGGCCGGATAATCTTGCCGGCATGACAATGCGGCCCATCCGGATCATCGGCGACCCGGTGCTGCGCACCTCGTGCGCGCCGGTGACCAGCTTCGACGCCGAACTACGCGCCCTGGTCGGCGATCTGATGGACACCCTGCTCGGCGCGCCCGGACGAGCCGGCGTAGCCGCCCCGCAGATCGGCGTCGACGCCCAGGTGTTCGTTTACGACGCCGACGGGCACCGGGGTCACCTGGTCAACCCGACGATCGAGCTGTCGGAGGAGACCGAGGTCGACGACGAGGGCTGCCTGTCCATCCCCGGGCTGTACTTCCCGACCCGGCGCGCCCTGCACGCCACAGCCCACGGTTTCGACCAGCACGGCGAACCGCTGACCATCTCCGGCAGCGGATTCCTCGCCCGCGCGTTGCAGCACGAGACCGACCACCTCTCCGGCCGGCTCTACGTGGACACCCTGACCGGGGAGACCCGGCGGCGGGCACTGCGGGAGATCCGCGCCGGCCGCTTCGACTCGCCCAGCCGTCGCGGCTGAACCGGCACCGCTTCGCCGCGCGGCCTGCCCGCCGGCACGACGTGGACGGCCTCGGATCATCAAGGCCCCGGGTGACGCGACCCTCGGCGCGGGGGTTCGGGGCGCGGGGTGGTCAGGTTGTCTTCGGGTCCGGGAGGTCCGCCGGACTGTCGTGCGCTGTGCCGGCGGACCCGGTGTGTACGAGCGCGGTGAGCAGCCGCAGCTTCTCGTCGCTGTCGCTGTCCCTGCCGGGGTAGTAGACGACGAGGATGACATCACCGATGGCGAGTTTGTCCCGGTGCAGGCGTAGTTCATCGACGAGCTCGACGAACCGGGGGTTGCCGGTGTCGTCCCCGATGGTGGTGCGGAGAGCGGCGACGAAATCGTCGGCGGCCTTCGTCCAGTCCTGCTGGAAGGCTTGTTCCTCGGCATCGAGCAGCAGGTCACGCAGCCGGTTGCGGCCGGGTCGCAGGCGGGGGAAGAGCGCCACGGCCATCGGGTTGGAGGCGAGGACGTCGAAGGCGCGTCCTTCGACGAACGCGGGGATCTGCAGGTGGGCGAGCAGCTCGTGCACCCGCGCCGGTACGTGCTCGGGCCGCTTGCGGCGCGGCGTCCTGGGGCGTGCCGCCACGAGGCCGAGCAGGTACGTCCGCTCGACGTCGTCGAGCCGCAGCACGCGCGCGCGAGTGCTTCGAGGACCTGCGGTGAGGGGTTCTTGTCACGGCCCCGCTCCAGGCGCAGGTAGTAGTCGGGACTGATCCCGGCGAGCAGGGCGACTTCCTCCCGGCGCAGGCCGGGCACACGGCGGTTACGGCCGGGCGGCAGTCCCGCCTGCGCCGGGGACACCAGCTCACGGCGGGCGCGAAGGTAGCTGCCGAGCCGGTTGCCGGACTCCTCATCTTTCACGTCGAAACACCGCGGGCCAGGAGAAGGTGAACCGCACGCGCTGCCGCTCGACGACTTCGCCACCGAGGTCATGTAGCTGCTCTCGGCGGATCCGACCCCTCGCGAGATCCTCGTGAGGGGCGTCCAGATGCACCGCTGGGCCGAGCGTGACGGCACCTACGACGACCTGGTCGCGCAACGTTCCCGCGCTCTGGCCATGCTTCCCGTCCGCGAAGGCTGACGGCTCTCCCGCCTTCGGGAAGACCGGCTCGGCAAGATCGATGCAAAGAAGTTCATGCAAATACTCCTTTGCAAAGGCTTCTTTGCATCGCTATCTTGGCATCATGACCGAGGATCCACACAAGCCGGGGTACGACCCCACGCAGGACGTCGTGCTCGACGCGCGAGCCCTGCGCGGGGTCGCCCATCCGCTGCGCCTGCGGTTGCTGGGCTCGCTGCGCCACGACGGACCACAGACCGCCACCCAGCTGGCCGCCCGACTCGGAGAGTCCAGCGCCGCGACCAGCTACCACCTGCGCACACTGGCCACCCACGGCTTCGTCACCGACGCCCCCGAACTGGGCCGCGGCCGGGAACGCTTCTGGCGCGCCGTGCACCGCTCGACCTGGTTCGACACGCCCGACCGGGACGCGCCCGAACGTGAGCTCGGCGAGGCGTACCTACGCACGGTCGCGCGGATCTACGCGGAGAACGTCGAGCAGTCCATCACCGAACTGGCCGGCTGGCCGCAGGAGTGGGTGCGGGCGGCCAGCCTGAGCGACCTCACCGTCAGCCTGAGCGCCGCCGAGGCGCAGCAACTCGCCGACGACATGATGGCCCTGCTGGTGCGCTACCGCGACCAGGCCACGGAACGGGCCGGAGACGGCTCGGAACGCGTCTCGATGAGCACCCAGTTCCAGATCTTCCCCCGGCGCGGCCAGCTCGACGCGCTGCTGGCGGCCCGAACCGTGTCCACCGGCGAGCCCGACGAACCCGCCGGCAGCGCCGCTGACGAACCCGCCGGCAGCGCTGCCGACGCACCCGCCGGTGACGGCGGCCAACGATGAGGCGGCGCTCCGCGTACGGACTGCTCATCGCCCAGACGGTCTCGGTCACCGGCACCCGGATGTCGGTCGTCGCGGTGCCCTGGTTCGTGCTGCAGAGCACCGGCGACGCCCTGCTCACCGGCGTCACCGCGTTCGTGGAGATGGGCGCCCTGGTCGCGGCGCGGATACTCGGCGGACCGCTGATCGACCGGATCGGGCCGCGGATCGCCAGCGTCGGCGGTGACCTGATCGCCGGGCTGCTGCTCGGCGTGCTGCCCCTGCTGTACGCCGCCGACCTGCTCAGCTTCCCGGTCCTGCTCGTACTGGTCGGCCTGGTCGGGCTGTTCCGCGGCCCGTCGGACAACGCGAAGTACGCGATGGTCCCCGACGTCGCGGCCACCGCCGGCTGGAGCAACGAGCGTGCCGCCGGGCTGGCCGACAGCGGCCAACGCCTCGGATCGATGATCGGAGCGCCGCTGGGCGCAGTGCTGATCACCCTGGTCGGCGCTCCCGCGGTCATCGCGCTGGACGCGGGCAGCTTCCTGCTCGCCGCCACGCTGGTGGCGACCCTGGTCCGGGTCCGGCGAGCCGAACCCGACCCGGCCGAGGTGGGCCAGCACACCGGCGTCGGCCGCTACCTGGCCGACCTCGGCACCGGACTGCGTTTCGTCCGGCGTGACCCGCTGCTACGGGCGATCGTCGCGATGGTGCTGCTGACCAACCTGCTCGACCAGGCGATCACGGCGGTACTGGTGCCGGTATGGGCAGCCGAGCGGTTCGACGACGCCGCACCCGTCGGCCTGGTGTTCGGCGCGCTGAGCGCCGGCGCCTTCGTCGGGTCGCTGCTCGTGTCGATACACGGCGCCAGACTGCCGCGCTGGCGCACGTACACCGTCGCCTTCCTGCTCGGCGCCGTCCCGCGGATCTTCGTACTGGCGCTGCCAGTCGGACTGCCCGTCATCGCCGGCGTCGCACTCGTCGGCGGCGTGCTGATCGGGGCGATCAACCCGTTGCTGTCCGCCGCCGAATTCGAACGCATCCCGGCCGGCCTGCGGGCCCGTGTCCTCGGCGCGGTCGGCGGCCTGGCCTGGGCCGGCATCCCGCTCGGCGGGCTCGTCGGCGGCGTGCTCGCGACAACGCTCGGCGCCACCGGCGGCATCCTCGTCGTGGGCGTCGCGTACCTGCTGGTCACCCTGGACCCGCTGGTGCGCCGGCGCACCTGGCGGCTGATGGACCGGGCCGCTCCGGCGACCGCCCCGGTCTCCGTACCGGCCTGAGGTTCAGCTCGGTCAGGCCCGCCCGAGCGAGCCGAGGCCCAGGCGGCGGTACCCCGGACACCGGTGTCCGGACCGGCCGCCGCCCGGGTCCGGTGCGGCCGGCCGAAGTCGCATGAACCGGCGACAAACCCCGCGGCACGGGCGCGCAAACCCGCAGGCGAACGGCGAAGACCCCGCCCACGACCGGCCCCTCACCCCGCAGCGCGCTGATTCTGCGGGCGGCCCGTCAAGATGTACTCACCGTAGTCGGCGACCCGGGTGAACCCGAGCCGCTCGTACAGCCGCACCGCCGTGCCGTTGTCGGCCCGCACGTTCAACGTGACGTGCGAGACGGAGTCGCGCAGCCGGTGACAGAGCGCGGCCACCACCGCCGTGCCCAGGCCACGCCCCCGCACCCGAGGATGGGTGGTGACGTTACCCAGGGCCGCCACCCGGTACGTCGGCGACCAGACGTGCACACCGGCCACGGCCACCAGCGCCCCACCGTCGTGGACCCCCACGTACTGCCCGGTGCGCAGCATCCGCGGGTCGAACCAGTTACCCGGGTACGCCTCGGCGTAGAGGGCGTGCAGCTGCGGCAGGTCCGCCACGCTCAACGGCCGCCCGACCGGGGTGACCCGGTCCAGGCGAGCCGGATCGGTCAACGCCATCTTCAGGTGGGCGGCCGGACCGTCGACGTCGAACGTGGGCGCCAGCGCCGCCGCCAGACCGGGGGAGAGGTGCGCGTACAACCGGGCGGGCAGCACCGGGGCGAGGTCGGCGAGCAGCACCGCCAGCTCGTCGACGTCCGCCGGCGCGGCGAACGCCAGCAACGTCGGCGGGCTCACGCCGTGATAAAGCAGCGCCACCTGCTCGCCGTGGCGGAACCACGAGGTGTACGGCCAGAAGAAGTCGTCCAGGTCGCCGAGCTGGTACGCGTGCAGCACCGGGTCCCGGCCGAGCAGGGCAGCCAGCACGCCGCGGTCATGTTCGGCGCGTACCGGCATCTCAGCCAGCCAGCCACTGGTCGTAACCGAGCTTGCCCACCAGGGCCACCACCACCACCAGCAGCACGACGCGCACGAACCCGGCGCCGCGGCGCAGAGCCATCCGCGCGCCCAACGCCGCCCCGGCGATGTTGCACACCGCCATCCCCGCGCCGAGCAGCCACCACACGTGCCCCGTCGCCGCGAACACCACCAACGCACCCAGGTTCGTGCCGGCGTTGACGACCTTCGCCATGGCCGAGCCGTGCACGAAGTCCGCCCCGACCAACGCGGTGAACGCCAGCACCAGGAACGTGCCGGTGCCGGGACCGATCAGCCCGTCGTACAGGGCGATGCCGATACCGGCGAGCGCCACCGCCGCGGCCACCCGCGCCGGGGTGCGCCGGTGCGGGAGCGACACCACACCGAGCCGGGGGCGCAGCAGCACGAACAGCGCCACCGACAGCAGCACCACGAGCACCACCGGCCGGTACGCCGCCGCCGGCACGGCGCCGGCCAGCACCGCACCCACCCCGGAACTGAGCACCGCCAGCGCGGCGGCAGGCCCCGTCACCGCCCAGTCGATCTTGGTGCGTCGCGCATACGTCGCCGCCGCCGTCGTGGTGCCGGCGATCGCGGCCAGTTTGTTCGTACCCAGCGCCGTGGCCACCGGCAGCCCGGGCGCGGCCACCAGCAGCGCCGGCAGCAGAAGCAGCCCACCACCGCCCACCACGGCGTCGACCCAGCCGGCCACACCAGCCGCGGCGAGGAGTGTGATCAGCGATGCGGGGTCCACGGGCAGCCATTCTTCCGACCCGCCCGGGACCGACGCCGCCCCCTGTGGCCAGCCTCACCACCCCCACCACCGACCGCGTGATCATGAAGCTGTTGCGCCGACACGCCGATGGGCGCAACAACTGCATGATCACCGGGAAGAGCCCCGAGGGAAGGGGAGGAAGCGGGTCAGCGGCGGCGGCGCAGCCACACTCCGAGCGCGCCGAACGCCACGAACACCAGCATCGAGCACAGCAACGCCTTGACCACCCGGTAAGACTGCCACGACGTCGTAGGGTGCAGGAGTGCGCCTGGCCACCTTCAACCTGCTGCACGGTCGATCACTCACCGACGGACTCGTCGACCCCGACCGGCTCACCGCGGCGGTCACCGCGCTCGACGCCGACGTACTCGCCCTCCAAGAGGTCGACCGGGACCAGAGCCGCAGCGGCCATCTCGACCTCACCGCCATCGCCGCCCGCGCGCTCAACGCCCCACACCACCGCTTCGCCGGCGCCCTCGTCGGCACCCCCGGCGAAGGATTCCGCCCCCTCACCGGCGACGACGACGGACACGGCGAACCCTGCTACGGCATCGGACTGATCAGCCGCTACCCGGTCAGCAAATGGCGCGTCACCCGCCTCACCCCCGCGCCCGTACGCTCACCCGTCCACGTCCCCGGACCCGGCCGCAACCTCGTCCTGCTCCGCGACGAACCCCGCGTCGTACTCGCCGCCGTCCTGCACACCCCGTACGGAACACTCACCGCCGCCGCCACCCACCTGTCCTTCGTACCCGGGTGGAACCTGCGCCAACTCCGCCAGGTCGTCCGCGCGCTACGCGCCCTACCCGCACCCCGCGTCCTGCTCGGCGACCTCAACCTGCCCGCCGGCGTGGTCCGGGTCGTCTCCGGCTGGCGACCCCTGGGCCGCCGCCCCACCTACCCGGCCGGTGAACCCCGCGTACAACTCGACCACATCCTCGGCGACCGGCACGCCCTGCGCCGGCTCCCACCGATCACCGCCGTCACCACACCGCTGTCCACCATCTCCGACCACCGCCCGCTCCTGGTCGACATCGGCTGACCAACCGCCAACGGGGCCGGGGGAGAAGACCCCTCATCGCATCGAGACGCAAGATTCCCTCAAGATCGTTGATTCAATGATCCATGACGATCATGCTGGTCCAAACCGCGACACGGTCAACCAGTACAACGCCATGGAGGTCATGTGAGACGCCACCGCGCTGTTCTCATCGCACTGTCCACACTCCTCACCGCAAGCCTCACCACCCTCGCCGCCCCAGCCAGCGCCGCCGAACCCCACCAGGTCACCGGCCTCACCGTCAACCAGGCCGACGGATTCGCCACCCTCGCCTGGCAGCCCGTCGACGGCGCCACGGACTACCAGATCGAACGCACCCCCGTCGACAACGCCGGCACCCCCACCGGCACCGCCACCATCGTCGGCATCTGGCGCCCCAACCGGCAGATCAACCAGGAGTCACCCACCTTCGCCGACGCCGGCTTCAACCCCGGCGACCGGTTCCAGTGGCGGGTACGCGCCCGCTTCGACACCACCGAACAGCCCTACTCCGACCCGGTAGCCGGCACCACCACCGCCCCCTGGGGCAACCCCGACACCCCCGGCGAGCAACTGCGCACCCAGTGGGAGACCACCCACGCCGCGCAGTACACCAGCGACACCGAGGAATACGCCTACACCGCCGCCATCGACGAACTCAGCGAGCGCGTCCGCGTCGTCGAGATCGGCCGCACCGTCAAGAACCGGCCGATCAACATGTTCGTCATCGGCTACCCCACCCCGCCGGCCACCCCCGAAACCGTCGCCGCCACCTCACCCGCGGCCGTCAACTGCAACGTCCACGGCAACGAACCCGGCGACCGCGAAGCCTGCCTCATCATGGCCCGGCAGCTCGCCTTCAGCACCGACCCCCGGGTCATCGACCTGCTCAGCCACACCACCGTCCTGATCGTCCCCACCATCAACGGTGACGGCCGAGCCGCCAACACCCGCGGCAACTCCACCGGCCAGGACCTCAACCGCGACTACTCGCTCATCCGCCAGCCGGAAACCGCCGCGTACGTCAACATGGTCCGCCAGTACCGGCCCGTCGCCGGCTACGACGGCCACGAGTACGGCAACTCCCGCGCCGGCGACCTGCCCATGCTGCCGCCGCGACACCAGAACGTCGCCCAGCCGATCTTCGACGAGTCCATGGACATGATCGAAGGCCACATGTACCGCGAAGGCGCCGAAGCCGGCTGGTGGCCCTGCCCGTACGGCTGCGACGGCGGCGGCAACGTTGGCCTCGGCCAGGAGACCATCCTCCGCAACACCCTCGGCCTGAAGAACGTCGTCAACTCCCTGCTCGAACTGCGCAGCTCCGGCGGACAGACCCGCCCCGACGAGGGCAACGCGGCCAACAACCGCCGCCGCAAGACCTTCTCCGCCCTCTGGACGTTCCAGCAGTTCCTCGACTACCACCGCGCACAGCTGGGCGACATCACCCAGGCCCGCAACGAGGCCATCACCTTCCAGGCCGCCAACACCGGCCGAATCGTCTTCCGCGGGTCCCGACCCATCCCCGCCCACCCGGCGCCGCACCCCGGCAGCAGCCCGCCGCCGATCGACGCCCCGCAGGCCGACCTCGTCCTCGACAACGCCCCCTGCGCCTACCGGCTCACCGAGGAGCAGTACCACGGCGCCCGCACCGACGGCCCCACCGGCGCCGTCACCACCGCGGCCGAGCGCATCGCCGATCACGGCTGGAAGGTCATCAAGGTCGGCGACGGCTACTACGTCCCGCTCAACCAGCCCGAGCGAGGCCTCATCCCGCTGCTCCTCGACGGGCAGGGCGTGGAGAACCTTGTCGACGGCGAGCGCATCTACCCGACCAGCACCGGCCGCCACACCGGGCCCCTGACCGTCAACGGCTTCGCCTGCCTGGCCGACGCCACCGTCACCGGCCCGGTCACCGTCCGCTCCGGCGCGGCGCTCGTCGCCACCGGCACCACCATCACCGGACCGGTCAACGCCAGCGGCGCCGCGGGCGTCCTGCTCGCCAACAGCAAGATCACCGGCCCGCTCCGCGTCACCGGCACCACCGACGCGATCTCCCTGATCGACCTCACCGTCACCGGCCCGGTCGACCTGTCCACCAACCGCACCACCAACCAGCCGCTGCTCGCCGGCAACCGGGTCAACGGCCCGCTGGCCTGCGCCGGCAACACCACCGCACCCACCAACCTCAACCTCAGCAACACCGTCACCGGCCCCCGCGCCGGACAGTGCGCCACCCTGTAACACTCACCCGATGACCGTGCCGGCAGGGCGGACGCGCCTCCGCCCTGCCGGCACACCCCCATAGGAGGAGACGCCGTGTCGTACCCCCGCACCAGCAGGCCGCGACGCGCCGGCGCCATCCTCGCGACGGCCCTGCTGCTCGCCACCAGCGCCTGCACCGACCAATCCGAACCGGCCTCAGCAGCCGGCACCGTCAGCGTCACCGGACCGCTCTGCGCCGCCCTGCCCACCGGCACCGAACCCGGCAACCCCACCGCCCTCGCCGACCTCCCCGTCGACCAGGCGCTGACCTGGATGCCCACCCTCACCACGTTCGAAGCCGCCCTCCGCACCAGCGGCCTGCTCACCGACCTGCACCAGGACGGCATCACCCTGCTCGCCCCCACCGACGACGCCTTCGCCAAGAAGTTCTCCGAAGACAACTGGGACACCCTCATGACCCAGGACCACGACAAACTGCGCACCCTGCTGAAGGCACACCTCATCGCCGGCACCCACTCCCTGGACGAACTCGCCACCGCCGGCACCACCACCACCCTCGACGGCGTCACCCTCACCGTCACCCGTACCGGCGACACCACCCGCTTCGGCGACACCGCCGACGCGGTCTGCGCCGACTACCTGGCCACCGGCGCCCGCATCCACCTCGTCAACGCCGTCCTCGGCCCCCTGCCCACCACCGCCGACGGCAGCGGCCACCGCGCCCACTGACCCACCCGGGCCCGACTGTCACGGCAGGCCACCGAGCGGCTCACTCCAATCACCGCTGACACACGCCCTACCGCTCGCCGGAGCTCCGGAGGTCCTGAGCGAACAGACCGGCCAACGCCCGGTTCGTACGGTTGGACCGCACCGCCGCGCGCTGCTGACCGGCCGTCACCTCGATGTACGTCTGCGACGCCGTCAACGACGCGTGCCCCAGCAACCGCATGATCTCCGAGGCGCCCGCCCCGTCCTCCGCCAACCGGGTAGCGAAGGTGTGCCGCAACGCGTGCAGCCGAGCCCCCCGCGGAACCCGGTCGGTGATACCCGCCCGCCGGTAGCACGACTCCACCAGATACTGCAGCCCACCACGGCGCAACGGCTCACTTCGCCGATCCACCAGCAGCGGCGAGTCCGGTCGCACACTGCGTGCCCCGAACCGGCGCCGCCGGCTGTCCACGTACTCGGTGAGCACCCGGTCCACGGCGTCCTCGATCGGCACCGTACGTGGCCGCCCACCCTTGCCGGCCACCTCGACCCGCCGCTCACCCCGGCGGCCGGTCACCGACGTCACGCGCAGCGCCAGCAGCTCCGACAGGCGCAGCCCGGCGCAGAGCGCCAAGGCCAGCACCGCCAGGTCCCGCTCGGGCCACGGATCACGCTGCCGACCGGCCTCTCCGGCGACGGCGGCCAGCAGTTCCTCCGGGGTGTCCTCGCCCTGCAGCGGCTTGGGCTGGGGGAGCGGGACGCGTGGCCGTCCCACCGCCGGCATCGGGTTTCCCGGTACGACACCCTCGGCGACGAGGAAGGTGAAGAAGCTGTTCCAGGTGGACCAGGCACGGTGGACGGACGCGGCGGCGCGGGGCGCGGCGAACCCGGCGAACGCCACCCGCATGAGCCGGGGGGAGAGCGCGTCGATCGGCAGGGTGTCGAGGGGGAGGGGAGGGGTGAGTGCCTCTCCGGCCAGGTTCGACACGCTGCGCAGGTCTCGCCGGTAGGCCTCCAGGGTGTGTGGTGAGGGCTTGCGGGTCGCGCGTGCGGTCAGGAACTCCTCGATCCAGAACTGTACCGATTCATCCCGTTTGTCATGCATAAGGCATATTATGCATGATTTTCGTATTACTGGGCAAATCAGGGGAGGGTACTCATGCGGCGATACGTGCTGACCGGCGCGCCGGGGGCGGGCAAGACCAGCATCGCGCGAGCCCTGCGGCAACGCGGTTACCCGGTCGTCGACGAGGCGGCGACCGACGTAATCGCCGCCGAGCAGACCCGGGGGGTCGCGCAGCCGTGGGCGGAGCCGGGATTCGTCGAGGCGGTCGCCCGGCTACAGCGCCGGCGCAGGATCGCCGAGACCCGGGGCCCGGTGCAGGTGCACGATCGTTCGCCGCTGTGCACCCTGGCCCTGGCCGAATACCTGGGCCATCCGATCGGTCCGGAACTCGCTGCCGAACTCGCGTGGGCCCGGCGTGAGGCGATCTACGAACGTCCGGTGTTCCTGGTCGGGTCGCTCGGTTTCGTCACGCGTACGGCGGCCCGGCGGATCAGCCGGACCGACGCGGTGGCGTTCGGGCGCGTGCACGCCCGCGTCTACACCGACTACGGGCACGAACTCGTCGACGTGCCAGCGGGGCCGGTGGAGCAGCGGGCCGCGTTCGTCGCGGCGCACCTGAAGCCCTGCTGAGGGAGGCCTCGATCCGGTCAGCTTGACATAATGTACATTATCGAATCAGGGCTGGGGTGGCGTCTGAGCCGCCCGTACGGCCTGCTGGGTTCTTCCGCCCGCGCAGCAATGGCTTAAAGAACCGACAGCCCTCGCAATCCTCATCCACTCGGACTGCTGCAGGTCCACGACCCCGCTCCTTCGGTGCTGCGGTGTCGGCATGCTCGCGAAATCAGCGCGGTCCGGCGATTCGGCCGACGGCAACCTTGGCCGAATTCAGGTCTGCGCCGGTCGCCTTCCGGTACGCGGCGACCGCCTTGATCTTGTTGCCGTCGGCCAGATGCGCCCCGACCTCGCAACGAAGGCCGCTCGGTCGGCGTGCGGCAAAGGTCGGTTCGAACGGTCACGGTCGGCGGTGCGGGATGCGCGGTCGGCTACACCCCGTACCTGGCTCATTCGTTCGCTACGGACCGATTCCACGTGACGTCGCAGGACATCGACGAATGTCGTGTCCTGGCGGACCAGGATCGGACCGCTGGCTCCGCTCCCCCGCGTCCCGGACCCATGCGGTCCGGGACGCGGGCGCACCGGGACGTCGAGGAGCGGCGTGTCTCGCGTACCACCTTCCGCTGAGCTGTCGTCGAAGGTCCCCGGTACGGCTGGCTACGCTGGATCGGCACGCTGGAGGAGGTCGCGACCTGCATGGGTGACTCGCACGGGGCCGGACGATCGGAGCCCGCGGACCCGCTCGGAGCCGGATGGGAGCAGCACCGGCCCGCGGTTTTCGGTGTGGCCTACCGGCTGCTGGGCAGCGTGGCCGACGCCGAGGATGTGACGCAGGACGTGTGGCTGCGGGCGGCTGGGGCGGATCTGCGGGACGTCGGTGACCTGCACGCCTGGCTGGTGACGGTTGCCGCGCGACGGTCGTACGACATTCTCAAGAGTGCCCGTTTCCGGCGGGAGACCTATGTCGGGCCGTGGCTGCCGGAGCCGCTGCTGACCGGGCCGGACGCGTCGCAGCCGGTACTCGTCGACGAGTCCGTCAGTTCGGCGATGCTGCTGATCATGGAAGAGTTGAGCCCGCCGGAGCGGGTGGCCTTCGTGCTGCACGACGTGTTCGGTCTGGAGTTCGGCCGGATCGCCGAGGTGCTGGACGTCTCCGTGCCGGGTGCCCGGCAGCTCGCGTCGCGGGCACGGCGGCGGGTGGCCGGCGCGAGGCAGTCCAAGCCGCAGGCGTCGAAGGCGGAGCGGGAACGGGTCCTCACGGCCTTCCGGGCCGCGTACGAGGCCGGGGATCTGGCCGGCCTGGTCAGGCTTCTGCATCCGGACGCCGTGTATGTCACCGACGGTGGCGGCAAGGTCTCCGCGGCACGCCGGCTCATATACGGCGGCGAGCGCGTCGCTGAGGTGATGGTGCGTACGGGACGGCAGTGGCGCCCGGAGCGGATCGACTTCGCCGAGGTCGGCGGTGAGCTCGCCCTGGTGTTCCAGCGGGAGGGCGGGGTCTACTCCGTCGACACGGTGCAGATCACAGGCGGTCTGATCAACGCGTATCGCAGGGTGATGAACCCCGACAAACTCGTGCGCGTCTGAGCTGTCACACCCGGAGGGGCTACCTCGTCTCCCTGTTGAGAACGGAAAACGGGCGACGAAGGATCAGACGCGAGCAGGTGGGATCGGTCATGCGGAACGGCATGTGCCTCCATCTGCGCCCGGGGCTGTGGGCCCGAGTCGCCCCTGCTCAGTAAGGACCTGTATGCGAGCCATCACTGGGCGAGGCCGGAGGGTCGGTATCGCCGGCCTGCTGGCTGTCGCCACGCTGACCGCGGCCACGGCCTGTTCGGCCTCCGACCAGCCCGCTGATGCCGGGGAGCCGACCACGGCCGCGGCAGCTGCGTCGGCGTCGGTCTCGGCGTCGGCGCGTCCCGCCGAGACGCTCAAGCCGTTGCTTCAGCAGGCCCTGCCGGATGTGGAGGGCAAGACGTTCACCTCGGCGGTGGTCGAACTTCCGCCCAACGCGAGTGCGGCGCCGCACCGGCACGGCCAGGCGTTCGTCTACGCCTACGTCCTTGAGGGCACGGTGCGCAGCAAGCTCGACGACAAGCCTGTGACCACCTTCCACCAGGGCGAGAACTGGGTCGAGCAGCCGGGCACCGATCACGTCCTCACCGAGAACGCCAGCCAGAGTGAGCCGGCCAAGCTTCTGGTCGTCTTCGTCTCCAACACCGGGGACGAGCTGAAGGTCGACGACCCGAAGTCGTAGCCCGGGGCACGCCGTGAACGGCGATGCGCGGTACGAACTCTGCCCCTGCCAGAACACGCGCCACGGCGCGCCCGGAGGGCGTGGCGTGGACTACACGAACGGATCGAAGGAACCATGACTGAAGTTCAGCGGGTCAACATCGGCGAGCAGCACCCGGCGCCCTACAAGGCCCTCATCGCCCTGTCGTCGGAGGTGGATGCGGCCGCTGCCGCGGCGGGCCTCGACCCGCTCCTGGTCGAGCTGCTGCGGATTCGCGCCTCGCAGATCAACGGCTGTGCGTTCTGCCTGCGCATGCACACGCGCGATGCCCTCAAGAAGGGCGAGAGCCCCGATCGGATCGCGGTGCTGCCGGCGTGGGCGGAGACCGGCTACTTCTCCGAGACCGACCGGGCCGCGCTGCGCCTGACCGAGGCGATCACGCTCGTGTCGGACGGGCATGTCAGCGACGAGGAGTTCAGTGCGGCTGCGGCCGTACTGACCGCGGAGCAGATCTCGGCGGTCGCTTGGCTGGCAACCGTGATGAACGCCTTCAACCGGGTTTCGATCACCAGCCGGTACCAGGTCGGTAACTGACCTCGACTGTGGCGGCGGCGGTGTCGCGGGCCGCCGAGCCGCACCCGTCGCGAAGGTGGTGGTGGATCAGTCGGGCAGCTTGTGCGGGCTGCCCGACTGGCACATTCGTGTACGCGCGTGGGGGCTCTCGCCCCGGCCGGCGGTGATTCGGCCGGGGCGTGAGTGGGAAGAATGGACGGATGCACCGCCACACGTACGTCGTGACGACCGAGCCCGCGGACGGTTGGAGCATCGTCGCCAGCCGGAACCCACCTGTGGCGGCTGAGGCATGAGCAGCGCACCCTCGTTCGTTGTCACGGGTGCGAGTGGAGGCGTCGGCAGCGCGATCGCGCAACACCTCTCCTCGTTCGCTCACGTCGTCAACCTCGACCCGGCTCCCGCCCGCAGCGCGAACCCTCGCGTGCATCACGTCGAAGGCGACGCGGGCGATCGCGCCGCCGCCGCGGCGGCGGCGCGGGTCGCGGAGCAGCATGGTCGGTTGAGCGGCTGGGTCAACAACGCCGCGGTCTTTTGCGACGCAGGCCTTGCCACGGCGACGGCGGAGCAGATCAGCGCGCTCATCGCGCTCAACCTCAACCTCGCCGTCGTCGGGTGCCACGTCGCCGTTGGGCACTTCCTCTCGCATGCACGGCCCGGCTCGATCGTGAACGTTTCCTCGCATCAGGCGCAGCGCCCGGTGCGGGGCGCTCTGCCCTACGCCACAGCGAAGGCCGCCGTCGAAGGACTCACCCGAGCGGCCGCCGTCGACCACGGCCCACAGGGCATTCGGGTCAACGCCGTTGCCCTGGGTTCGATCACGACGGACCGGTACGAGGAGTACCGGCATGAGCATCCCGGAACCGAGCAGCAGATGGCCGACTTGCACCCACTCGGGCACGTCGGTCGACCCCTCGATGTCGCACGTGCCATCGCGTTCCTGCTCTCCGCGGAATCAGCCTTCGTCACCGGCACCGTCCTGCCCGTCGATGGCGGTAGGGCCGCCCTCGGCCTCGACCCGGAGAGCACCTAGGGTCGGTAACCGCCGAGGCTGTGCCAGCTTCTGGTCGGAGTGCACGTCCCGAGTCGCCACGACCGCATCCACCCGGCTCATCGACGGGCCCGGCTACCGGAGCGTGTGGGAGCAGGTGCCTTGCTCCGCCGACTTCGACCGGCCGTACCCGGTGGATTTCCCGCCGGAGGCGCCGCCCGTCGGCACGCTGACCGTGCGGACGGGCGGGCCGGACCGCAGCCCGAGACGGGCGGCCCCGGCCCATCGGCCAGGGACCGCCCGCGGTCGGTGCTGGCAGGTGCGGGTCAGAGCCAGGGCACCTGCGGGGACGGGTAGTAGTCGACGCCCTGAAGCCGCCAGCGCGGTGCCTGCGCGCCGAGTCGGGTGCGGAACGACTCCCAGTCGTGGCTCGCGGCCGTGGACCAGCCGAGTTCGGCGATCGCGGGTAGCCGCGGGAAGGCCATGTACTCGATGTCGTCGAGGGTGCGCAGGGTTTCCGACCACAGTGGTGCTTCGACGCCGAGGACGGCGTCTTCACCGACGCCGGTGACCCGCTGGGCGGGGTTCCAGTCGTACGCGTCGCGTACCTCGATGTAGCCGGCCCAGGAGAGGCCGAGTGGGGTGTTTCGGTCGTACTTCATGTCGAGGTAGGTCTTGTTGGCCGGTGACATGACGACCTTGTTGCCGCGGGCGACGGCCTCGGCGAGGTCGGTGTTGGTGGTGCCGGTGCCCCAGAACTGGGCGACGACGTCGGTGGCCGGGTCGACCTGCATGATCTCGTTCCAGCCGAAGGCGTGTTTGCCGTACTTGCTGACCAGGGGCAGGACCCGTCGCATGAAGGTGGTGTAGTCCTCGTCGGTGGTGGCGTGGGCTTCGTCGCCGCCGATGTGCAGGTACGGGCCGGGGGTGATCTCGGCGAGTTCGCGGATGACGTCTTCGATGAACTGGTAGGTGAGTTCGTCGTCGACGCACAGGGAGCTGTAGCCGACGGCGGTGTCGGTACGTGGCGGCGGTGCGACGCCGTCGCAGTTGAGTTCGGCGTAGGTGGACTGGGCGGCGTTGGTGTGGCCGGGCATGTCGATCTCGGGGACGATCGTGATGTGGCGCTCGGCGGCGTAGGCGGTCACGGCCTTGTAGTCGGCTTTGGTGAGGTAGCCGGGGCCGGCGCCGTCGACGCCGGTGCCGGGGCCGCCGCCGACGGTGGTGAGTCGCGGCCAGGAGTCGATCTGGATGCGCCAGCCCTGGTCGTCGGTCAGGTGCAGGTGCAGGTAGTTGATTTTGTACTGGCTGAGCAGGTCGAGGTAGGCCTTGATCTCGGGGACGGTGTGGAAGTGCCGGGCGAGGTCGAGCATGGCGCCGCGGTAGGCGAAGCGCGGGTGGTCGGTGATGCTTCCGCCGGGTATGGACCAGGTGGTGCGTTGCCGTTGGGATGCCTCGATCTGGGCGGGCAGCAGCTGACGCAGTGTCTGGGTTCCGGCGAAGAGGCCGGCGGAGGTGTTGGCGCGGATGGTTACGCCGCGGCGGGTGACGTCGAGCTGGTAGCCCTCCTGTCCGAGGCGTGCGTCGGCGCCGCCGATGAGCAGGGCGATCTCGGGTAGGGGTGTGGTGGGGGCGGGTAGGACCGGTAGTGGGTAGCCGGTGGCGGGGCGCAGGATGTCGGCGAGTTGTCTGCCGACCTGGCGGGCCGGGGCCGAGTGCGGTGAGGTGCGGATGACGGTCAGCGGGCTGAGGGTGAAGGTGGCCCGGGGGTCGGGACGGGTTTCGGCGGGGGCGGGGATCACGTCGGTGAGCTGGCGGGCGGGGGTCTCGGCCGGTGTGGCGGTTGCGGGGGTCGCGGGGAGGGTGAGGGGTAGGGCGAGTGCGGTCGCGGCGAGGAGCCGGGTGATGGTGTGGCGGTGGCGCACGGACACCTCCTGGTGCTCTTTCTGATCGGTGGTTGTCGATCAGTTCCGCACGCTACCCGGGTCGCCGTCGTACTGTAAACGTTCCTTATCGGCGGGTGACGGTCATTCGGGGTCGGTCGGCCGGGGTCGGCGGGCCAGCACCAGGCTGGTGCGTAGCCGCAGGACGATGCCGCCGCCGAAGCCGTCCACGAGGGAACGGACGGCGGTGAGGGCCCGTTCCTGCTGGTCGGCCTGGTGGTGGCGGAACAGGCCGAAGGTGCGCACCAGGTCCAGGTAGCGGTCGGTGGACAGGGTGAGGTCCCGGTCGACGGTCTCGGCGCGTACGTCGGTGAACCGGCCGCTGGTGGTGACGTCGAGTTGGAACCAGCCGGCCGGGCGGTTCTGCACGTCGGGGTCGACGGCGCGCAGCGCCGTGTCGATGGCTCGCGACTGCGCGGGGTCGGCGTAGCCGTACTTGTGGGCGAAGATCGCGAGCGTGCCGCCGGGGGTGAGGGCGTCGTGGGCATGCTGGTTGCGGGCGGCGGGGTCGAGCCAGTGCCAGGCCAGGGCCGCGACGATCATCGGTACGCCACCGGGAGGTGGTGTCCACTGTTCGAACGTCTGGGTGTGGACGGTGACGTCGGGCAGGTTGGCGGTGAGTCGGGCGGCCATCCGGGGGTCGGGTTCGAGGCAGGTGATCGGCGCGCCGAGGGTTTGCAGCAGGCGGGTGGCCTTGCCGGTGCCGGCGCCGATCTCGACGATCTGTTCCGGGATGGTGCCGTGGTAGTCGCCGATGGCTTCGGCGATGCGGTCGGGGTAGCCGGGGCGTACGTCGTCGTAGGTGTCGGCGACGTCACCGAAGAGCGTCCTCACGCCGTCATCGTGGCACGGCTTCGGTCGGGGTGAAACGGACGCGCAGTGAGGGTGGCGGTGGGACTGTCGCCGGTGGGTGTCGACCGTTCGGCTCACCGCAGCGACCGTCCGGCGATGATCGGCTTTCCCGTGGACGGTCGTCGGGTGGATGAAGGGAGGGAATCCGAAAATCTTCCGAAGGGACGCCGCGGCATGCTTTCCGCACTTGATCGTCGGCACACCGTCGCGCCGCCGGGTTACAGCCGTTGGCTGATACCACCGGCGGCGCTCGCGATCCATCTCTGTATCGGGCAGGTCTACGCGACGAGCGTGTACAAGAACTCGCTCATCGCGCACTTCGACACCGGCCAGACGGCGATCGGTGTCATCTTCAGCATCGCCATCGTGATGCTGGGGCTGTCGGCCGCGGTGGCGGGCACGTGGGTGGAGGCGAACGGGCCACGCAAGGCGATGTTCGTGTCGGCGTGTTTCTGGGCGGCCGGCTTCCTGGTCGGTGCGGTGGGTATCGCGACGCGGCAGTTGTGGCTGCTGTATCTGGGGTACGGGCTGCTGGGCGGCATCGGGCTGGGCATCGGTTACATCTCCCCCGTCTCCACGCTGATCAAGTGGTTCCCGGACCGGCCCGGACTGGCGACCGGCTTGGCGATCATGGGGTTCGGTGGCGGGGCGATGGTGGCCTCTCCCCTGTCGCGCCAGTTGCTGTCGTTCTACGACGGCGGGTACGACCCGTCGAACGCGGGCTCGACGGCGTCCGGGAGCGCGCTGGTGTGGTTGTTCGTCACGCTGGGCGTCGGCTACTTCCTGATCATGATGTTCGGGGTGTTCAACGTGCGGGTGCCGGCGCCGGGCTGGCGTCCGGCCGGGTTCGATCCGGCTCGGGTGGCGGCGAAGCCGCTGGTGACCACGGCGAACGTGTCGGCGGCGAACGCGGTGAGGACCCGGTCGTTCTGGCTGCTGTGGGTGGTGTTGTTCTGCAACGTGACCGCCGGCATCGGGATCCTCGAACAGGCCAGCCCGATGATCCAGGACTTCTTCCGCGAGGGCGGGGTCTCGTCGGTGTCGGTGGCCGCGGCGGGTGGCTTCGTGGGTCTGCTGTCGCTGTTCAACATGGCGGGCCGGTTCGTGTGGTCGTCGACGTCGGACGTGATCGGTCGCCGGCCGATCTACCTGCTGTACCTGGGTGTGGGCATGGTGCTGTACGCGCTGCTGTCGGTGGTGGGGCACGCGGCGACGGCGTTGTTCGTGCTGCTGGCGTGCGTGATCCTGTCCTTCTACGGCGGCGGGTTCTCCACCGTGCCGGCATACCTGCGGGACCTGTTCGGCACCTTCCAGGTGGGCGCGATCCACGGCCGGCTGCTGACCGCGTGGTCGGCGGCGGGGATCGCCGGTCCGCTGATCGTCAACGGGTTCCTCGACGCGCAGGGCGAGCCGGGCACGTTGACGGCCGCGGCGTACCGGCCGGCGCTGTTCACGATGGTCGGGGTGCTGGCCGTGGGGTTCATCGCCAACCTGCTGGTCCGGCCGGTGCCGCAACGCTTCCACGAACCCCCGACGGCCGGTCCGGAGCCGGACACCGAGACGATGGCGGAGAGGAGCGGCACGCGATGAACGAGGTCGGCCCGCGCGGGCAGCAGGCCCGGTTGTGGATTTCCTGGTTGGTGGTGTCGGTGCTGCTCGGCTACGGGGTGGCGCAGACGGCGATCACGGCGGCGAAGTTGTTCACGAGTTGACCGTACGGGCGGTCCGGGGCTTCAGGTCCCGGGCCGTCCGCGTGGCGGTGGGCGAGCTCAGAGGCCGCCGGCGACCCGCAGCACCGTGCCGGTGGTGTAGGACGCCTCGGGGCCGAGCAGCCAGGCGATGGCGGTGGCGACCTCGTCGGGTTCGCCGGCCCGGCCCAGTGGGATGCGACTGGCGGCGCGGTCGGCGCGGTCGGGTACGCCGGACACGGCGTGGATGTCGGTGCGGATGATGCCGGGGGCGACACCGTTGACGCGAATTCCGCGGGCGGCGAGTTCCTTGGCCAACCCGAGGGTGAGGGTGTCGGTGGCGGCCTTGACCGCCGCGTAGTGGATGTATTCGTTGGGGCTGCCGAGGGTGGCCGCGGCGGAGGAGACGTTGACGATGGCGGCGCCGGCGTTCATCCGGCGGGCCGCCTGCTGGGCGCAGAGCACGTAGCCGATCAGGTTGACGTCGACGACGCGCCGCAGGTCGGCGGGGTCGAGGTCGACGAAGGGGCCGATCGGGCTGGTCACGCCGGCGTTGTTGACCAGTCCGGTGATCTCGCCGAGTTCGGCTGCGGCGTCGAACAGGGCGGTGACCTGGTCGGGGTCGGTGGTGTCGGCGGGCACGGCGACGCCTCGACGGCCGGCAGCCTGGATGTCGGCGACGACGGACGCCGCGGCGTCGTGGTCGCGCCGGTAGGCGAAGGTGATGTCGTGGCCGGTGCCGGCGAGCCGGCGAGCGGTGGCGGCGCCGATACCGCGGCTGCCGCCGGTGATGACAGTGACCGGTCTCAACGTTTCTCCCCTGCCGTGCTGGTGCGCTCGACGTTACCGTGACCGGCACGCGCCGGTTGGGAGGGGATGATCACATGACGCGGGCGTTGGTGTTGGGCGGCGGCGGTGTGACCGGGGTGGCCTGGGAGTGGGGGCTGCTGGCCGGGCTGGCGCAGCACGGTGTGTCGCTGGCCGAGGCGGATCTCGTGGTGGGTACGTCGGCGGGTTCGGTGGTGGGCGCGCAGCTGCGCTCTGGCCGGCCGGTGCAGGAGTCGTACGCGGCGCAGCTTCAGCCGTCGCGGGGTGAGGTGGCGGCGCGGTTCGGCCCGGTGGCGGTGCTGCGGCTGACGTGGGCGGGTGCCCGTACCCGCGACGCGGTGCGGGCGCGGGTACGGATCGGGACGATGGCGTTGGCCGCGCGTACCCCGTCGGAGCAGTCGCGGCGAGCGGTGATCGCGGCGCGGTTGCCGCAGCGGGAGTGGCCGCGCCGCCGGCTGCTGGTGACGGCGGTGGACGCCCACTCGGGTGAGTTCGTGGTCTTCGACGCCGACTCCGGGGTGTCGCTGGTGGACGCGGTGGGTGCGAGTTGCGCGGTGCCCGGGGTGTGGCCGCCGGTGACGATCGGCGACCGGCGGTACGTCGACGGTGGGATGCGTTCGCCGGTGAACGCGGATCTGGCGGCCGGCGCGCGGCGGGTGGTGGTGCTGGCGCCGACGACGGCGGCGTTCGGGCCGATGCCGCGCCTGGCGGCGCAGGTGGCGGCGCTGCGGGCGCAGGGGGCGCGGGTGGTCGTGGTGTCGCCGGACGCGGCGGCGCGGGCGGCGATCGGGCGTAACGTGCTGGATCCGGCGCGCCGGGCCGGGGCTGCGCGGGCCGGTCGGGCGCAGGCGAACGTGGTCGCCGGCGAGGTGGCCGCAGTCTGGGGGTGATCGTCCAGGCTTCGGTGCCGCGGTGCGGCGGGGTACCGGCCGACGACCCGGCTCCACGATGGTCCACAGTGGAGGAAGCTTGGGCGGGGCGGGTGGACCGCGGTGGGTGGTCCGCCGTCAGCGCTGTCACAGCCGACTGGTATCAAGACATGAATCAAACAGGTGTACGGGAGAGGTTGCTGATGGGTGCCGCTGGCCAGGGGTTGTCCGAAGACGACGTGCGCACCTTCCGGGAGGCGTTGGCCGCGGGCCGCAAGCCGAAGGTGGTGTTCACCGCCGCGGCGGGGCAGATCGCCGGACAGATCGGTCAGGTGGTGGAGCTGACCGATCCGGCCGAGTCCGACGAGTTCGTCGTCGTCCGGTTCGGGCGTGACGAGCTGCCCTTCTCCCCCGCCGACGTGGCGGTGGCGCCGAGAGGCGCGGGGCGTAAGGCGGCGGAGCCGCAGCCGGAGCCGCACCCGGAGCCGGTCGCGGCACCGGCGGAGCCGGAGTTCGTTCTGGACCAGGTGCCGGCGTCGCGACCGGCGCCGCGTGAGGAGTCGAAGGTGGAGACGGTCGAGGCGGCCAAGCCGGCACGCCGGGCGGCGAAGGTGACGAAGCCGAAGGGTCCGGCCGGGTTGACCGTGACGCTGGCCTACGCCGACGGCGAGTGGACCGTCGCGGCGCAGCAGGGCAGCAAGGCGCTGGCGAAGCCGTACGTGGTGAAGCCGGCGGAGGCGTTGCGGATGGTGGCGCTGGTCGACGTGCCGGGTGTGCACGAGGCGGTGGAGCAGATCCTCTCGGCCGAGCGGGCCGAGGCGGAGCAGCAGGCGGAGAAGCTGCGCGCCGAGCTGGCGGAGATCGAGTCCCGACTGGCGGAGCTGCGCGAGGCGGGCACCGAGCAGGGCGCGGACGCGACGCGCTGACCCGCGTGCCCGCGAGGCGCGTGTCGCGAACGGCTGATCGGCTCGGCTCGCCTGAGACGCGGGAACATCCCCCGCCATCGGGCAAGCCGAGTCGATCAGGTGGGTGGCCGGCGTGGGCCGGGGCGATCAGAGGGCGGCGGTCAACCCCTCGACCACGGTCGCGGCGGAGCCGGTACGCGCGTGCCGGTAGCCGGTGCCGGCCCACAGATGCACCCGGTCCGGGTGCCCGGCCGCGGCGGCCGCCGCGCGCATGCCACGGGTCAGGTGGTGCAGCTCGGGATAGCCGAGCGGCGCGGCCGGTTCGTACCGGTCGATGAACGTGTTGCGTAGTCCCCGGGCGGGCCGGCCGGTGAAGGCGCGGGTGACGACGGTGGTGGTGCGCGCCGGGTCGGCCAGGGCGTCGCGGTGGGTCCGGTTCGTGCCGCTCTCGTCGGTGCGTAGCAGCAGGGTGCCCACCACCACGGCGGTGGCGCCCACCGCGATCAGGTCCCGCACGTCGTCCGGGCCGGCCACCCCACCGGCGGCGAGGACCGGTAGGCCGGTGGCCGCCACCACCTCGTGGACCAGCGGACGGGTGGACGCCGGCGACGCCGGCCGGCGGGGGTCGTGGACACCGCTGTGCCCGCCGGCCTCGGTGCCCTGCGCGATGAGCCCGTCGACGCCGAGGTCGCGGGCGGTGAGCGCCTCGGCCACCGAGGTGACGCTGACCAGCGTCCGCGTGCCGGCGCGGCGCAGGGCGGCGAGCGCCGCCGCGTCGGGCAGCCCGAACGTGAAGCTGACCACCGGCACCGGATGCCGCACCAGCAGGTCGATCTTGTCGGACCAGTGGTCGTCGTCGTGGGTCAGCGGCGCGCCGGCCAGGTCGAGGCCGTACGGCTCGCCCTCGGCGGCGATCCGCCGGGCGTATGCGCGGAAGGTGGTCTCGTCGATGTCGGGCGGCCCGGGCACGAACAGGTTCACGCCGAACGGCGTGCCGGTGGCCGCCAGGCCGGTCAGGTCGGCGGCGACCGCCTCGGCGCTGCGATAGCCGGCGGGCAGGAAGCCGAAGCCACCGGCCGCGGTGACGGCCCGGACCAGCGCCGGGGTGCTGGCTCCCCCGGCCATCGGGGCGCCGACGACCGGCGTCGCGCTGCCAAGCAGACGCGTCCATGGCTCACCTGTCACCGGCTCACCCTAGGGCGTGTCAAAGTCCCCGGCCGGATGAACCGCCGGCCCGCCCCGGGGAACGGGCGGGCCGGCGGTGGTCAGGTGGTCAGTGCTGCGGGATGTGCGCCACGCCGATGCGCTTGCGGAACACCCAGTACGTCCAGCCCTGGTAGGCGAGCACGATCGGGGTGAACACCACCGCGATCCAGCCCATGATCTTCAGGGTGTACGGGGTGGAGGCGGCGTTGGTGGCGGTCAGCGTGCCGGCCGCGTCCAGCGTCGAGGGCAGCACGTTGGGGAACAGCGCCGCGAACAGGGTCGCCATGGCCAGGCCGATCGCCGCCGCGGTGCCGGCGAACGCCCAGCCCTCCCGCCGTGCGCGGGCCGCGGCGACAGCGCCGAGCAGGGCGAACGCCGCGGCGGCGGCGAGCGCGACGGCGAGCGTGCTGGAGCGGATGCCCAGGGTCCAGGCCAGGAACACCACCGCCAGCACGATGGTCACGGCGCCCACGCGTACCGCGAGCTTCCCGGCACGCTCGCGGACCTCGCCCACCGTCTTCAGCGCGATGAACACCGCGCCGTGGGTGAGGAAGAGCGCGGCGGTGGTCACGCCGCCCAGCAGGGCGTACGGGCTGAGCAGGTCGAGCAGGCCACCCACGTACTCGTGCTGGGCGTCGAGCGGTACGCCGCGCAGGATGTTGGCGAACGCCACGCCCCACAGCACGGCCGGCACCAGTGAGCCGAAGAAGATGGCCGCGTCCCAGCGGCGCTTCCAGGACGGCTCGGGGCGCTTGTGCCGGAACTCGAAGGCGACGCCGCGTGCGATCAGGGCCAGCAGGATCAGCAGCAGCGGCAGGTAGAAGCCGGAGAACATCGTGGCGTACCACTCGGGGAAGGCGGCGAACATGGCGCCGCCGGCGGTGATCAGCCAGACCTCGTTGCCGTCCCAGACCGGCCCGATGGTGTTGATCAGGACGCGGCGTTCCCGGTCGTCGCGGCCGAGGATGGGCAGCAGCATGCCGACGCCGAAGTCGAAGCCCTCCAGGATGAAGTAGCCGGTGAAGAGCACGGCGATGAGCAGGAACCAGATGGTCGTGAGTTCCACGGTGCGCTCCGCTGGTCAGTAGGCGAACGCGAGCGGTCGCTCGGCGTCGTCGTGACTGTCGTCGATCTCGGGCTGTTCGGTGAGGTCGGGGACGCCGGCCTTGGCGTAGCGGACCAGCAGTCTGAACTCGACCACGGCGAGGGTGGCGTAGATCAGGGTGAACGCGGTGAACGAGGTGAGCACCTCGGTCAGCGACACGCTTCGGGACACCCCGTTGCGGGTGAGCATCTCGCCGAAAACGATCCACGGCTGGCGGCCCATCTCGGTGAAGATCCAGCCGAAGGAGCTCGCGAGCAGCGGCAGCACCGGCATGACCAGGCCGGCGCGTAGCAGCCACTTGCTGCTCGGGGTGCGGCCCTTGCGGTGGGTCCAGAGCACCAGCAGGGCGATCGCGGCGGCCGCCATCCCGAAGGCGATCATGAAGCGGAAGCTCCAGTAGGTGACCGGGATGATCGGGGCGTAGTTGCCCGCGCCGTACTGGCTGGCGTACTGGGCCTGCAGGTCGTCGATGCCGTGCACGGTGCCGTTGAGGTGGCCGGTGCCGAGGTACGACAGCAGGTACGGAATCTTGATGGCGAACACTTCCCGGCTGCCGTCGAGGCTGCCGACGGTGAGTACGGAGAACGAGGCGGGGCTCTCGGTGTTGTAGAGGCCCTCGGCGGCGGCCATCTTCATCGGCTGCACCTGCGTCATGATCTTGCCTTGGATGTCGCCGGTGATCAGCACGGCGCCGGCGGCGAGCAGGGTGACCCAGGAGCCGAACTTGGCGGCGAACCGGTAGGTGGGGATGTCTGCCGAGCTCCGGTTGCGGATCAGGTGCCACAGGGCCACGGCGACCAGCAGCGAGCCGGCCACCAGGAACGCGCCGGCGATGGTGTGCGGGAAGGTGACCAGGGCGACCTTGTTGGTGAGCAGCGCGACGAAGTCGGTGAGTTCGGCCCGGCCGGTGTCGGGGTTGATCCGGTAGCCGACCGGGTTCTGCATGAACGAGTTCGCGGCGAGGATGAAGTACGCGGACAGGTTGCTGCCGATCGCCGCGGCCCAGATGCTGGCCAGGTGCAGGCGCTTCGGCAGCCGGTCCCAGCCGAAGATCCACAGTCCGAGGAAGGTGGATTCGAGGAAGAAGGCGACCAGCGCCTCGATGGCGAGGGGGGCGCCGAAGACGTCGCCGACGAACCGCGAGTAGTCGCTCCAGTTCATGCCGAACTGGAACTCCTGCACGAGGCCGGTGACCACACCCATCGCGAAGTTGATCAGGAAGAGCTTGCCGTAGAACTTCGTGAGCTTGAGGTAGCGCTCGTTGCCGGTGCGGACCCACAGCGTCTGGAGGATGGCGACCAGCACGGACAGGCCGATCGTCAACGGCACGAAGAGGAAGTGGTAGACGGTGGTGACACCGAACTGCCAGCGGGCGACGTCCAACGCGTCCACCTGGAACCCCCAGCTGTTGATACTACGTGACGTAGTAAATACTACTTCCCGTCGTAGAGAAATTCGCGTCGACCCGGGCTCCGAATCGTCACGTAACCGATGACCCTGATCACGTCAGGCCGCCCGCCCCGGATGCCCGCAGGGCCGGCCGGGTCGGCGGGGACGACCGCGTCGCCTCCGGGGTGACAATCCGACCGCTGTGTCACCACCACCGCGGCACGTGGGAGCATTCACCGCTGATGGACATCGCCCGCGCCGCCTGGCAGCCACCCGCGATCTGGCGTACCGCCCAGCTGCTCGCCCGTGGCATCGTCGCTCCCCTGGCCCGGCTCGAGGTCAGCGGAGAGGTCCCCGAGGAGCTGCGCCGCGGCCCGCTGGTCCTCGCCGCCAACCACATCAGCCCGTTCGACCCGATCGTGCTCACCGCCGCCTGCCAGGTCAGGAACGTCGCCCCCCGGATCATGGCCACCGGTGGGCTGTTCCGCGCACCGGTGATCGGCGCCCTGATGCGGCGCGCCGGACACATCCGCGTCGACCGGGGCACGGCCGCCGTCGGCCGGGCGCTCGACGACGCCGCCGCGGCGGTCGCCGCCGGCTCCGTGGTGCTGGTCTATCCGGAGGGGCGCATCGGCCTGGACCCCGGCATGTGGCCCGAGCGGGGCAAGACCGGCGCGGCCCGGCTCGCGTTCGCCTGCGGCGCGCCGGTGATACCGGTGGCCCAGTGGGGCTCGCACGAGGTGATGCCGTACCGGACCCCGAAAGGACTGCTGCGCGGGCTCATCCAGGCCCTGCTGCGCCGCCCGGTGATCCGGGTGCACTTCGGTGCGCCCGTCGACCTCGCCGGCCTGACCCCCGAGACGCCCGGCGCGGCCCGCCGCGCCACCGACCGGATCATCGACGCGATCACCGACGCCCTGGTGCCGCTGCGTCCCGACGAGCCCGAACGGCCCCGGCACGTCGACCCGGGGCGGCCCGCCGACACCAGCCGCTCGCACCGCCGCCGCCCACCGGCCTGACCGCCGCGCCCGAGGTCGCCACCGTCACCCTCCAGCAGGCCGCGACAGCCTGACGCATTAGACAACGTTCGGGAATCTGTCTAGACTGTCTAACGTGAGCGACGTGGACGTGGAGCACGACGACCCCAAGCGCATCGCCGTGCTCAAGGCGGCGGTGCGCGTGTTCGGCCGCTACGGATTCCAGAAGACCTCGATGGAGGCGGTCGCCAAAGCGGCCGGCATCTCCCGCCCGGGGCTCTACCTGCTCTTCCCCAACAAGGAGCAGCTCTACCGCGCCGCGATGCGGGGCGTCATGGAGCGCGCCCAGCGGGCCATGGAGTCGGCTTTCGCCGACGAGACGCTGAGCTTCGACGAGCGGATCGTCGCGGGGTTGGACGCGCTGATGGGCCAGTACATCGACACGCAGCTGGCTCGGGACCTCAGCGATCTCCTGGAGAACAGCGGACCCCAATTGGGCTCGATGTTCCACGATTACCAGGAGCGGGCCCGAGCGACACTCAGCGCCCACATCGAGGCTCTCGCCCCACCCGGCCTGCTCGACGGTGACCTGCACGCTCACGACGTGATGGACCTGCTATTCGCAGCCGCGCTCACCTGGAAGTCGGCCTCGGCCACTCGCGACGAGTTCCGCGGCCGGATCCGCCGGGCCGTCGGACTGATCCGCCGCGCCGCGCCCTGACGTCCACGGCCAGCCGAACTCACCTCTCACCCGCCACCCCTGCACCCCGGGAGTTCCGAAATGTCACGTTTTACTACCCGTTACTCCGCCCAGTCGACGGCCGCCGAAGTGATCGCCGGCGTGGACCTGACTGGTAAGCGCGCCGTGGTCACCGGCGGCTCGTCCGGCATCGGCCTGGAGACCGCCCGCGCGCTGACCGGGGCCGGCGCCGAGGTGACGCTGGCCGTGCGCGACACCGCCGCCGGCGAGCGTGCCGCGGCAGACATCACGGTGGGCGCGGGGCGCGGCCGGGTCCAGGTCGGTCGCCTCGACCTGGCCGACCGCACCTCCATCGACGCCTTCGTCGCCGGCTGGACAGGGCCGCTGCACATCCTGGTAAACAACGCCGGGGTCATGGCCATGCCAGAGCTGACCCGGACAGCGCAGGGCTGGGAGACCCAATTCGCGGTCAACCACCTCGGTCACGCCGCGCTGACCCTGGGTCTGCACGACGCGCTCGCCGCCGCGCGAGGCGCCCGGATCGTCGTCGTCAGCTCCTCGGCCCACCAGCAGTCCCCGGTCGTCTTCGACGACATCCACTTCACCTCCCGGCCATACGAGGCCTGGTCGGCGTACGGCCAGTCGAAGACCGCCGCCATCCTGTTCACCGTCGCCCTGGCCAGGAAGTGGGCCGCCGACGGCATCACCGCCAATGCTCTGCACCCGGGCGGCATCATGACCAACCTTCAGCGGCACCTCGACGACGCGCAACTGCGCTTCGTGGGCGCGGTGGACGAGCAGGGCAACCGCCTGGAGCTCCCGCCGGGCTGGAAGACACCGCAGCAGGGTGCGGCCACCTCCGTCCTGCTGGCCGCCTCCCCCGAGGTTGACGGAGTGACCGGACGATACTTCGAGGACGGCAACGAGGCCGTGGTGATCGGCGGGCAACCCGACGGCAGGACCGGTGTGCTCCCGTACGCTTTGAACGAGAAGGACGCCGACCGCCTCTGGGACGAGACCCTCCGGCTCCTGCGACGCTGAGCGCGATCGCGCTCGACAGGCTGGCTCGGCCGGTCTGTCGAGCGCGATCGCCGAGGATCAGGCGCGGGTGGCCAGCCGGGCGTCGAGCGCTGCCAGATCGGGCACGAACCAGACGTGATCGTGCCGGTTGGACTCGGCCACCAGGGCCCGCAGCGCCCCGCTGGCCGCGAGATGCTCGGAGATGTCACCGACCACCACCAGCCGCAGCCGGTAGTTGACGAACTTCTGCATGACCTCCCCGGCGAAGCGGGTGCCCAGGGTGAAGAAGCTCGGGTCGAGCCGGCCGGCCGGCAGGGCCACCACCTCGGCGCCGCCGAAGGACGCGTTGCCGATCAGGTCGAGGGCCGTTTCGATGGTGGCCACCGGCGGACCGGCGGCGTCGCAGACCAGGACGGACACCCCGCCCCGCTGTTGCAGCACGTCAGGCATCGCCGGGCCCTCCGGACAGCAGGTTGTCGCCACCGTCGAGCACGGTGTCGATCAGGCGCAGCAGGTCGGCGGTGGTGGCGGCGTCGCCCAGGATCACGATCTTCATTCGGTGGCGTTCCTCGTCGTGGATGGTCTGCACGCGCAGCGGGCGTGCCGGGTCGTGGTGGGTGTTGACGCCGGCCAGCACGAGCGTGCCCAGCCGGTCGGCCGCCGTCCGGTCGACGCCGTCGACCTGCACGATGCTCGACACCTCCAGCCCCGGCGGTCCGGCGGGCGGCGCGGACGCGGGTCGACCGGTCAGCGTGTCGAGGTCGGCACGGGCGATCCGGTACTGCTTGCCGATCCGCGTCGCCCGCAGCCGGCCGGCGCGGATGTAGCCGCGCACTGTGCGTACGTGCAGCCCGAGCAGCTCCGCCACCTGCTCGACCGAGTACATGTCATTACTCATCGCACCCAATATTAGACACGGCAGGGGACGATAGGGAAGTTCGTTGCGGCGACGCCAACCGGTCACCCCGGGGCCACCCAGGCCCGGCATACTGCCGGTCGTGCACCCCTACCTGGACGCGCCCGCACCGCTGGCGTTCGCGCACCGCGGTGGCGCGGCCGACGGCGACGAGAACACCGCGGAAGCGTTCGCCCGCGCCATCGCCCTCGGTTACGGGTACGTGGAGACCGACGTGCACGCCACCGCCGACGGGGTGAGCGTCGTCTTCCACGACCCCACGCTGCGCCGCGTCACCGGCGAGCCGGGGCGCATCGCCGACCTGCGTTGGGCCGACCTCGCCTCGGTACGCGTCGGCGGCGCCGCCGTCGTACCCCGCCTGGACGAGGTGCTCGGCGCCTGGCCGCAGGTCCGGTTCAACATCGACGTAAAGGCCGACCGCGGCGTCGGGCCGGCCGTCGACACGGTCACCCGGACCGGGGCCGGCGACCGGGTACTGCTCGCCTCGTTCAGCGACGCCCGACTGACCCGGCTGCGCGCCCTGGCCGGGCCGAAGGTCGCCACCAGCCTCGGCATGCGCGGGGTGGCCCGACTGCGGATGGCCTCGCTGCACGGGCGACCGCTGCGGCTGCCCCCGTCCGTGGTCGCGGCCCAGGTCCCCGTCCGGTACGGCCGCATCCCCGTGACCGACCGGCGGTTCCTCGCGTACTGCCACCGGCTCGGGTTGCAGGTGCACGTCTGGACCATCGATGAACCCGCCGAGATGCACGGCTTACTTGATCTTGGTGTTGATGGCATCATGACCGATCACGTCGGCGAGCTGCGCGACGTCTACCGCAGCCGCGGCCACTGGGCCGCCTGACCAGGCGAGAGGACCCGATGGCCGAGACCGTGACCCCCACGGCGACCGACCTTCCACCCCCAGCGAGCACCCGCCGTGAGCGCACCGGCTGGTACGTCTACGACTGGGCGAACTCGGCCTTCCAGACCACCGTCATCACGGTCTTCCTCGGCCCGTTCCTCACCACCGTCACCGAACTGGCCGCCGGCTGCGAACTCGGCGCGGACAGCTGCGACGGCTACGTGCACCCGCTCGGCATCCGCGTCGCCGCCGGCTCGTACTACCCGTACCTCATCTCCCTGTCGGTGTTCCTCACCGTGTTCGTGCTGCCGGTGATGGGCGCCATCGCCGATCGGTCGATGCACAAGAAGCGACTGCTCGCCGGCGCGGCCTTCACCGGCGCCGGGGCGACCGTCGCGATGGCCTTCGTCACCGGCGACCGGTACCTGCTCGGCGGGGCGCTGTTCCTGATCGCCAACATCAGCTTCGGCGCCGCCATCGTGGTCTACAACTCCTTCCTGCCGCAGCTCGGCGGACCCGACGAACGCGACGGCATCTCCAGCCGTGGCTGGGCGCTGGGCTACCTCGGTGGCGGTCTGCTGCTGGCCCTCAACCTGGTCGCGGTCACGATGTTCAGCGAGGACGGCAATCCCCAGCGCACCCTGGACCTGGCCCGCTGGTCGATCGTCTCGGCCGGCGTGTGGTGGGCCGTGTTCACCCTGGTGCCGCTGCGCTGGCTGCGTGAACACCCCACCGTCGCCGCCCTGACCGCCCGGGGCAACGTGCTCACCGACGGCTTCCGGCAGCTCGGCCGCACACTGCGGGAGATCAAGGCGTACCCGCTGACACTGTTCTTCCTGCTCGCCTTCCTGGTCTACAACGACGGCATCCAGACCGTCATCACCCTGGCCAGCCAGTACGGCACCGAGGAACTGCGACTGGAGCAGGACACCCTGATCGTCACCATCCTGCTGGTGCAGTTCCTCGCCTTCGGCGGGGCGCTGCTGCTCGGCATGCTCGCCCGGCGCATCGGCGCGTGGAAGACGGTGCTGCTCAGCCTGGTGCTCTGGACCGGTGTGATCGTCGCCGCGTTCCGGCTGCCCGCCGAGGCGCCGCTACCGTTCATGATCCTCGGCGGGGCGATCGGTCTGGTCCTCGGCGGCAGCCAGGCGCTGAGCCGGTCGCTGTTCAGCCAGCTCATCCCCGCCGGCAAGGAAGGCGAGTACTACGGCTTCTACGAGATCAGCGACAAGGGCACCAGCTGGCTCGGACCGCTCGCGTTCGGGCTGGTCTTCCAGCTCACCTCCTCGTACCGGGTGGGGCTGGTCTCGCTGCTGATCTTCTTCGTGGTCGGGTTCCTGCTGCTACTCGCCGTGCCGATCCGCCGGGCCATCATGGCCGCCGGGAACACGCCGCCGCGGGTCCTCTAGCGCACGACGGTCCGGGACGCACCATGATCGCCCGACCGGATGGGCGCCGGTCGATGGGTTAGGCTGCCCGACCGTGACTGACGACGCCGCTGCCGCACCCACCTGCCTGGCCCGCCCCCTCGGGGCACCGGACGACTTCCTCACCGGGTGCGCGGCGGCGCGCGGCATGAACGGCCGCCCGTTGCACGCGGCCGCGCTGAAGTTCTTCTGGGGTCCAATGGACTGCGGTAAATCCACCATGGCCCTGCAGATGAACTACAACCACGCCCGGCAGGGCCGCCGTGGCCTGGTCACCACCCGCATCGACCGGTCCATGGGAGCGCAGGTCACCACCCGTATCGGCCTGGCGCACTCCGCCATCGAGGTCACCGACGACCTCGACCTGCGGGCCCTGGTGCGCGGCCGGCGGGACGAAGGCGTCCGCGTCGACTACCTCATCTGCGACGAGGCCAGCTTCTACACCGTCGAGCACGTTGAGCAGATGGCCGAGCTGGTCGACAGCTACGACGTCGACGTGTACGCGTTCGGCCTCGCCACCGACTTCCGCTCCTGCCTGTTCCCCGCCGCCCAGCGGCTCTTCGAACTCGCCGACGAGGTGGCCCGCATCCAGGTCGAGGTGCTCTGCTGGTGCGGCCGGGAAGGGCTGCTCAACGCGCGGGTGGTCGACGGGCGGGTGGCCCGTGAGGGCGCACAGGTCGTCATCGGTGACACCATGGAGAGCGCCGAGGTGCGGTACCAGGTGCTGTGCCGGCGGCACTACCGCAGCGGAGACCTCGGCCCGCGAGGCTGACCGGCCCGCCGGTCCGACATCCGGTCGCCGAGCCCGCCGCTAGAGAGGGTCACCGCAGACCCGCCAGCCACCGTCCTCCTGCACGACGGGCAGCTCACGCTGCTCGGTCACCCCGCTGGCACGGGTCAGCTGGACGACCACCGTGCCCAGCGGGCGGCCGCCGCGGGTGGTGACCGACACGTCGACGATCTCGTAGTCACGAACCTCCGGCGGGGTACGCACCCAGCTCTCGAATCCGCCCTCACTCCACTTCTTGCGTGCCTCGGCGCAGAGCCGGCCGTACGCGCGGCCCGTGTCGCCGAGCACCACCTGACGCAGGAACTCGTCGGCGGTCTCCCGCACCGGAGTGGCCGCCTGGGTGACCACCTGGAGGTTGCGTACGCCGAGGCCGGTCACGCCGATGCAGCACAGGGCGACGCCGACACCGGCGAACACCAACCCCACACGCATCGGGCGGTGCCGCCGGGCCGGCCTGTTCCAACGCTGCCCAGCGCCCACGCCACGACGGTAAAGAACCGGGACGGGTCCGCGTGCGGCATTCGGCTCTGTCGCCGGTGACACCGCATCGTCTACCGTCGGGCCCACACCCCCCGCCAGTGCCAGGAGCGCGCATGACCCGCTACGTGCAGCCGGTACCCGCCCCCGACGACCCGTACGCCGGCGACACGATGCTGCGTTCCTGGCTGGAACGGCAGCTCGGCGCCGAGGGACACGCCGCCGCGAAGGACAGGCTCGCCGACCTGGCCGCCGACGTGGCCGGGCCGCTGCGCGCGGCGCACGCCGACGCCGAGGCGCACCCGCCCACGCTGATCCGCTACGACCCGTGGGGGGCGCGGATCGACCGGATCGACACGTCGCCCGGCTGGCAGGCGCAACGCGCCGCGGCCGCCCGGCACGCCGTGGTGGCCCTGCCGTACCTGGAATCGGCGCGCGGCACCTGGGGTGCCGCCGCCCGGGTCGTCCAGCACGCCCTGCTGCACCTGTACGGGCCGGAGTCGGCCACCTTCTCCTGCCCGGTCGCCATGGCCGACGGCGCGGCGGCGCTGCTCAGCCTCCCGGAGGTCGACCCGGCGATCCGCGACGCCTGGCTGCCTCGGCTGCTCTGCACCGACCCGGACACGGCGATCACCAGCGGCCAGTGGATGACCGAGTCGCAGGGCGGCTCCGACCTGGGAGGGTCCAGCACCACCGGCCGTCGGGCCGCCGACGGCTCGTGGCGGCTGACCGGGGAGAAATGGTTCTGCTCGGCCGCCGACTCGGCGATGGCGGTGGCGCTGGCCCGGCCGGAGGGTTCCGGGCGGGCCAGCCGGGTGCTCGCCCCGTTCCTGGTGCCCCGCTACGCCGTCGACTCGCCGCTGGCCGGTGGGGCCGCACCGCTCGCGCCGGCGCCGGGCGTCATCGTGCACCGGCTCAAGGACAAGCTGGGTACCCGGGCGCTGCCGACCGCAGAGATCGGGCTGCGGGACGCGTACGCGCTGCCGTTGGGTGACCCGGCCCGGCCCGGCCTCGTCCGGGCGATGACCCTGGTGGTGGTGACCCGGGTGCACAACGCGGCGGCCGCGGCCGGTGGGATGCGCCGTGGGCTGGCCTACGCGCGGGCGTACGCCTCCGCGCGGCACGTGTCCGGCGGGGCGCTGTCGGCGTCCCCGCTGCACCGGGCCACCCTCGGCGCCCTCGCGGTCGACGCGGCCGGCGCGTTCGCCCTCGCCGGGCACGCGTTCGCGCTGCTGGGCCGGGTCGAGGTGGGCGCCGACCCGGCCGCCGCCGCCGAGCTGCGCATCGTGGCGCCGCTGGCGAAGCTGGCCACCGGCCGGCTCGCGGTCAGCTCCGCCGGCGAGTACGTGGAGAGCTTCGGCGGGGCCGGCTACGTGGAGGACACCGGCGTGCCCCGGCTGCTGCGCGACGCGCAGGTGCTGCCCATCTGGGAGGGCACCACGAACGTGCTCGCCCTGGACGTGCTGCGCGCGGTCACCCGCGAGGACGCCGGGCCGCCGCTGCTGCGCCGCCTCGACGCCGCCGCCGACCTGGCCCGGCCGTTCGCGCCGGCGCTGGCCGACACGCTCGCCGCCGTCACCGTCGAACTGCGTGAGCGCCTCGCCGCGGTCGCCACCGACCCGCAGGGTGTAGCGGTCGTCGCCGGGGCCCGCGATCTGGCGCTGCGCCTGGCGTACGCGCTCGGCACCGCGCTGCTCGTGGAGCACGCGGCTTGGGGTGACGAGCAGGCGGAGCTGGCCGCACTGCTGTGGGCCCGCCGCCGGTTGCGGCACGAGGAGATCGCCGCCGACGCCCACCACCACCTGGAACTGCTGTGCTGACCCGGCGCACCGGGCGGCCCGCGCGGCATCGAGGCGGCCGGGGCCGGTGGACTCCGTGATCTGGACCGGTCACGGTTCGATCAAGCCGGCCCGGATGGCGTAGCGGGTCAGTTCGAGCCGGTCACGCAGGCCGAGCTTCTGCAACAGGTTCGCGCGGTGCCGCTCCACCGTCTTGACGCTGATGAACAGCAGCCGGGCGATCTCCTTGGACGAGTGGCCCTCGGCGACCAGTTTGAGGATCTCCTCCTCGCGTTCGGTGATAGCACGGGCCGGCGGATCCGCGCCCTGGGCGCTGCGCTCCAGATAGTTGCGGATCAACGCGTTGACCGCGCCGGGGTAGAGGAACGGCTCGTCGCGCATGGCGGCCCGGCACGCCTCCACGAGGTCCCGGTCGGCGACGGACTTGAGCACGTACCCGTTCGCGCCGGCCTTGAGCGCCTCGAAGAAGTACTGCTCGTTGTCGTACATGGTCAGGATCAGGATGCGCAGGTCAGGCTGTTGCCGGGCCAGTTCCCGCGCGGCCTGCAGACCCGTCATCCGGGGCATGGCGATGTCGAGGATGACCAGGTCGGGACGCTCGGAGGCGGCCAGGCCGAGCGCCTCCGCACCGTCCCCGGCCTCGGCCACCACGGTCAGGTCGGGTTCGCTGTCGAGGATGAGCCGTACGCCGCGGCGGACCAGGGCGTGGTCGTCGGCGAGCAGGATGCGGGTGGTCACGGCCGGCCGCCCGCCTCGCCGACCGGTACGGTCAGCCGCACCTCGGTGCCTCCGCCGGGTGCCGGGCCGACACCGAGGTGCGCGCCGATCAGCAGGGCACGTTCCCGCATCCCGCGGATACCGGACCCCTCGGGCGCGCCGCCGATACCCCGCCCGTCGTCGCGTACGTGCAGCCGGACGAACCCGCCACGGTGCTCGAGGTTCACTTCGACGGCGGTGGCCTTGCCGTGCCGGACGGTATTGGTGAGCGCCTCCTGGGCGACCCGGTAGATCACCAGCTCCGCGTCGCTGCCGAGGACGGGCAGCTCCGGCGCCAGGTGCTGTTCCACGGTCAGGTCGGTGTGCCCGGTGACTTCGCTGGTGAGCGCCTTGAGGGCGCTGACCAGGCCCAGCTCCTCCAGTACCCCGGGGCGCAGCCGACGGGCGATGCGGCGGATCTCGTCGAGGCTGTCGCGGGTGGTCTCCTGCACCTGGGCGAGCTGCGCGCGGATCGGCTCCGGAGCGTGCCGGGCGACCTGCTTGAGTTCGAGCAGCATCGCGGTCAGCGTCTGACCGACCTCGTCGTGCAGCTCCTGGGAGACGCGGCGGCGTTCGGCCTCCTGCGCGGAGAGCGCGGCGGCGGCGCTGGCGGCCCGTTCCGCCTCCAACCGGTCGATCATGGCGTTGAACGCGCGGATCAGCTCGGCCGTGCCGCCGGGCCCGGCGGCGACCAGGCGCGGTTCGGGCTGGAGCAGGTCGATGGTGGTCATGGCCCGGGCCAGCCGCCGTAGCGGCGCCAGACCGATCCGGAGCAGCGCCGCGTTGGCGATCAGCATCGCGGCGAGCCCGACGGTGAGGACGATCGCCTCGGTGAGCAGCACCGGGGTGGAGACGGTGACGGGGCCGAGCAGCAGCAGTGTCGCGGTGATCAGCACGGCGGCGTTGAGCAGGAAGATCCGCCAGAACAGCGACACCGGTAAGCCTCCTTCCCGGTCCGGCCACCCGTCGCCGGCCGCACGATCGTGATCCGTGACCATTCCGGCCAGCCTGACCGGTGCCGGGTGCCGGTGTAAATGCGTGCTCGCACCCATTCGCCCGTCGTGACCGCCGCCGCAAGCGGACCCGTACCCGACGCGCGTCCGCTTGCGGCGGCGAGCGGTGCCAAGTGCGCGCGACGGGCACGGCCAGCATGCCATGGCCCACCGGCGTGGACGACGTCCGCCGTCGGTCCGTCGGTGTGCCGGAGCCGGCGGCTGCTGGGGATTTGCGGGTCAGCATCGGCGGCAAATGGGTGTTGGACCCGATGTCGGGCGGCGGCTCGGCCGGATGAACTTCTACCAGGAGGCCGGGTGTCACGCCCGCTCTGTCATTCCGCCGCCACCCCGACGCCCTCCCCGGTGGTCCCGAGCCTGCCGGGGAGGGCCCTGGCGGCCCACTCCACCGGAGGTCCCCGTGATCGCAGTACCGAAACGACCCGTACCGGCGACGCGACCGCCCGCAGCGGCCCGGACGCGCCCCGGCGCTGAGCACGGCCCGCCGGGTGGGCGCCCGTGAGTGCCTGGCCCGCCATCGCCGCCACCGTGATCTTCGCGGTGGCGTTCCTGTTCATCGCCACCGAGAAGTTCAACCGGGTCGCGGTGGTGCTGGGAGCCGCGGGCCTGATGGCCCTGCTCGGCCTGGTGCCGGGCTCCGAGGTGTTCTACGGCCACCACGCCGGCATCGACTGGGACGTCATCTTCCTGCTCCTCGGCATGATGATCATCGTCGGAGTGATCAAGCAGACCGGTGTGTTCGAGTTCCTCGCGATCTGGGCGGCCCAGCGCTCGCAGGGCCGCCCCTACCGCCTGATGGTCCTGCTCGTGGCGATCACCGGGATCGCCTCACCCTTCCTCGACAACGTCACCACGGTCATGCTGGTCGCGCCGATCACCATCTCGGTGTGTCGTCGGCTCGGCATCGCCGCCGCCCCCTACCTGATCGCCGAGGTGCTGGCGTCGAACATCGCGGGCGCCGCGACCCTCATCGGCGACCCGCCGAACATCATCATCGGCAGCCGCGCCGGGCTGAGCTTCAACGACTTCCTGGTGCACATGGCCCCGGTCGCCGTGCTCATGTTCCTGGCGTTCGTCCTGCTGGCGCGGCTGATGTTCCGCCGGTCGTTCGAGTACCACCCGGAGCGGTTCGCGGCCGTACGGGAGATGGACGCCCGCGCCGCGATCACCGATCCGGCGATGCTCACCCGCAGCCTGATCGTGCTCACGCTGGTGATGGTCGGCTTCGGACTGCACACCGTGACCGGTGTCGACGTGGCGATCGTCGCTCTGATCGGCGCGGGCGCCATGGTGTTGGTGACCCGCGCCGACACCGCGAAATACCTGGCCGAGGTCGAGTGGTCGACTCTCGTCTTCTTCCTCGGCCTCTTCGTGATGGTCGCCGGGCTCACCGAGACCGGGGTCATCGAGCAGGCCGGGCAGTGGGCGACCAGCGCCGTCGGTGACAGCTGGTTCGCCGGCGCGACCAGCCTCATCTTCGGCTCGGCGGTGCTCGGCGCGTTCTTCGACAACATCCCGTACACGGCGACGATGGCGCCGATCGTGGAGAACATCGCCGCCCAGGCGGACCCGCAGACCGGGCAGGCACTGTGGTGGTCCTTCGCCCTCGGCGCCGACCTGAGCGGCAACGGCACCGCGGTCGCGGCCAGCGCGAACATCGTCGTGCTGGGCCTGGCCGCCCGCGCCGGCCAGCCGATCAGCTTCTGGCAGTTCACCCGGTACGGCATCGTCACCACGGTGCTCACCACGCTGATCGCTTGGGGATACGTGTGGCTGCGCTACTTCACCTGACCCCGCGCCCGGCGAAAGGAGGGCCGAGGTGACGCTGACCGAGCTGTACCTGGTGCTGGCCGTCGGCACCGGTGTCGTCATGGTCAGCGTCACCGCTGCCCGCCTCGCCACCCGGCTGGGCATGCCCGTGCTGCTGGCCTACCTCGGGGTGGGTCTGCTGCTCGGCCAGGACGGGCTCGGCCTGCCCTTCGACGATGCCGCCCTCGCGCAGGCGCTGGGCCTGGCGGCACTCGCGGTGATCCTGGTGGAGGGTGGCCTGACCACGGATGTCCGCGACGTCCGGCCCGTCCTGGCTCCCGCGACCGTGCTGGCCACGCTCGGCGTGCTGGTCAGTGTGGCGGTCACCGCGGCCGCGGCGTACCTGCTGCTCGACGTGGGCTGGCAGACCGCGCTGCTGCTCGGCGCGATCGTCTCCTCCACCGACGCCGCGGCGGTCTTCGCGGTGCTGCGGGCGGTCCCGCTGCCCAAACGGCTGACCAGCCTCGTCGAGGCCGAGTCCGGGCTCAACGACGCGCCGACGTTCATCCTGGTGCTCACGTTCAGCGCGGTCGGTCTGGACGCGATCGAGCCGCTGCCGCTGCTCGTCGCGATGCTCTTCCAGCTGGCCGCCGGTGGGGCGATCGGGCTGGCCATCGGCGCCGGCGGGGTGTGGCTGCTACGCCGCCTCACGCTGCCCACCTCCGGGCTGCATCCGATCGCGGTCGTGGGTTGCGGCGTGCTCGCCTACGCCGTGGCCGGGTTGACGCAGACCAGCGGCTTCCTCGCCGCCTACCTGGCCGGTCTGGTGCTCGGCAACGCGGGCCTGCCACACCGGCGGGCCACCCGGTCGGTCGCCGAAGGTCTCGGTTGGATCGCCCAGATCGGCCTGTTCGTCATGCTCGGGCTGCTGGTCACGCCGAGCGAGCTGCCTTCGAGCGTGGTGCCGGCGCTGGTGGTCGGCACGGCGCTGCTGCTCGTCGCCCGGCCCGCGTCGGTGCTGGTGTCGCTGCTGCCGTTCCGGCTGCCGCTGCGCGAGCAGGTCTTCCTGTCCTGGGCGGGGTTGCGCGGCGCCGTGCCGATCGTGCTGGCCACCATCCCGGTCGTCGCCGGCGCGCCCGGCAGCGAACAGGTGTTCAACGTCGTGTTCCTGCTCGTCGTCGTCTTCACCGTCATCCAGGCGCCGGCGCTGCCCTGGCTGGCACGGCGACTGCGGCTCACCCCGCACGCCGTCGGCCCCGACCTGCAGGTCGAACTGGCGCCGTTGGACGCGATGGCCGCCGACCTGATCCACGTCACCGTCGAGCCCGGCTCCCGTTTGCAGGGCGTGTACCTGCCGGAGCTGCGGTTGCCCGCGCCGGCCGCGACCACCCTCGTGGTACGCGGCCCGGACACGTTCGTGCCCGACGAACACACACGGCTGCGTGTCGGCGACCAGCTCGTCGTCCTCACCACCCCGAGAGTGCGGGAGGCCACCGAGCGGCGGCTGCGGGCCGTCGCCCGCGGCGGCCGGCTGGCCGGCTGGTTCGGCGAGACCGGTCATCCCGAGCACGCCGCCCCAACAGTCAGGAGGTCATAGTGCAGATCGAACGCGTGAAGTTGCCCGGCATCGGTGTCGGCTACACCCTGCGTACCGCGCAGGGGCAGTGCGTCGGTGTCGTGTGCCACCGTAGCGGTCGCCGCGACCTCGTCCTCTACACCTCCGGCGACCCGGACACCGTGGAGCGGTCGCTCGCGCTCACCGCCGCCGAGTCGCGGGAGCTCGGAGAACTGCTGCATCCCGTGGCCACCATCGAGCACGTGCCCGACCTGGAGCGCGAGGCCGGACCGCTGACGGTGGCCGCCGTACCGGTCACCGCCGCGTCGCCGCACGTCGGCAGCGCGATCGGCGAGGTCGTCGCGGGGCTGCGCGGCGTCATGGTGGTCGCCGTGCTCTCCGACGGACGTACGACCACCGCGCCCGGCCCGGAGCACCGCGTCACGCACGGTGACGCGCTGGTCGTCGCGGGCACCTCGGACGGCGTCGGCGCGCTGAGCCGTCGGCTGACTCCGGAAGAGCCGTGATCTGCGCCGTAGGTACCTGACACGAGATGTCAGGTACCTACGGCAGGCTGGCCGGCATGACAGTGAAAGCCGACCTTGCCATGGTCAACCTCGACAGTTCCGACCCCGTGGCGCACGCCGCCTTCTACCACCAGGTGCTCGGTTGGGAGGTCACCCACAGCCAGCCCGAGTACGCCATGATCAGCGGCGGCGGCACGGCGATCGGCTTCGGGCTGGTCGAGAACTACCAGGCGCCGGCCTGGCCGGACACCACCAGCGGCAAGCGCTACCACCTCGACCTCCACGTCGACGATCTGGCACTGGCCGAGAAGGAGTTCGTGGCCGCGGGCGCCACCAAGCCGCAGTTCCAGCCCGGCGACGAACGGTGGCTGGTGCTCATCGACCCCATCGGACAGCCGTTCTGCATCTGCCCCCGGCCGCAGAGCTGACCGCCCTGCGGCCGCCCGTCTCGCCCTGGGGCGGCGCGTCGTGGCCGTCCGATCCCGCCCGGCGGCTCAGCCGCGCCGGCGGGACCGGGCGGCCCAGATGACGTACGCGGGATCGCGGTCGAGGTTGTGCCGGTCCCGGTCGTAGCGACGGGTGGTGCGGGGATCCGCATGCCCCATCGCGTCCTGCACGTCCTCGAGCGGCACCCCCTCGGCGCGGGCGGTGGTGGCGAACGCGTGCCGCAGCGAGTGCGGGGAGAGCTTCGCCCACGCCGGGATGCCGGCCGCCCGGGCCAGCCTGCGTACCATCCGGAACACCGCGTGCCGGTCCAGCCGGCTGCCGGTGGCGGTGACCAGCAGCGGCCCGGTCAGCTCGCTCACCGGCACGCCGGCCGCGGCGGCGCGCTGCGCCAGGTAGTCGTCCACCGCGTACGCGGTGCCGGGGGTCAACGCCCGGCGGCGCTGCCGGCCCCCCTTGCCGGTGAACCGCACGCTGCGGTGTCCCCGCTCCGCGCCGAGGTCGGTGACGTCGAGCGAGACCAGCTCCCCTACCCGCAGTCCGAGGTCGGCCAGCAGGGCGACGGCGGCGCGGTTACGGGCCGCCGTCGGACCGGTCTCCGTCTCCGCCGCGGTGAGCAGCGCGTCGACCTCTTCCGGGGTGAGCCCGACCGTCGCCGAGTGGTCCCGGTCGATGCGGGGACGGTCCGCGCCGGCCACCGGGTTGGCGTCGACCGCGCGCAGTTTGGCCAGGAAGTCGTACCAGCTGGACAGGGCGGAGAGCTTGCGGGCCACGCTGGCCGGGGTCAGCGGCCGCCCGGTGCGCACGTTGCGGGTGTTCTCCAGGTCGCGGGCGTACTCGTTGACCTGGAGGAAGCTCGCGCGCAGCGGGTTCAGGTCGCGTTCGGCGCACCAGGCGAGCCAGCCGGCGATGTCCCGGCGGTAGGCGTCGCGGGTGTGTGCCGACAGTCGACGGTTGTGCAGCCATGCCTCGGTGAACTCCGTGGGGCCGGCGGGTAGGGCGGGGGCGGCCGACGGTCGGGCCAGTGCCGGGGCCTCGGGGAAAACCATGTGAAAAAGGTTCTCAGATTCGGGTGGGCGAGCCGGTGAGGCGCGCCCGACGATATCTGTCGGACACGCCGGATACCGTCGGGCGGTGCGTGCGAGTCGGCTGGTGTCCCTGCTGCTGTTCCTGCAGACCCGGGGCCGGATGACGGCGCAGGAGCTCGCCGCCGCGCTCGAGGTGTCGGTGCGGACCGTCTACCGGGACGTGGAGGCGCTCGGCGCGTCCGGAGTGCCGGTCTACGCCGAGCGCGGACCGGCCGGCGGCTACCGGCTGCTGGACGGCTACCACACCCGGCTCACCGGAATGACCCCGGCCGAGGTGGAAGCCCTCTTCCTGGCCGGCGTGCCCGGTCCCGCGGCCGAGTTGGGCCTCGGCTCGGAGCTGGCCGCCGCGGAGCTGAAGGTGCGGGCCGCGCTGCCGGCCGAACTGGCCGACCGGAGCGGACGGATCCGGCAACGCTTCCACCTGGACGCGCCGAGCTGGTTCCGCGATCCGGAACCCACCCCGTACCTGCCCGCGCTCGCCGAGGCGGTCTGGGCGGACCGCCGGGTCCGGGTGCGCTACCGCCGGTGGCAGGCGCCGCGCGAGGTGACCCGCCTCCTCGACCCGCTCGGGCTGGTGCTCAAGGCCGGCCGGTGGTATCTGGTCGCCGCCGTCGATGGTGACGTGCGCACCTACCGGGTCGGGGCGATCCTGGACCTGGTCACGCTCGACGACCCGGCCGACCGGCCGGAAGGCTTCGACCTGGCCCGCTGCTGGCGGGAGCACGCCGACCGCTACGAGCAGGGCGTCTACCGGGCGCAGGCCCGGGTTCGGATGACGGCGGCGGCGCTGGAGCTGATGCCGTTCGTCTTCCCACCGGCGATGAGCCGGGCGGCCCGGGCGGCGGCCGGCGAGCCGGACGCCGACGGCTGGCTGCTCACCACGGTGCCGATCGAGTCGGTCAAGCACGGCCACATCGAGCTGCTCAAGCTCGGCGCCGAGGTGGAGGTGCTCGGCCCGCCGGAGCTGCGGGAACGTTTCACCGGCACCGCGCACCGACTCGCCGCGCTCTACCCGGTGCGCCAGGAGTGACGGCAACCGGACCGGATGCGGCCGCTTGCCGACCCGGGTCGGTCCAGCACTGGCCGGGGCGGTACGGGCACGAGCCGTGCGGCGGTCAGCCAATCGTGACGGCGGGCGTGCCGGGCACCGCGGCGAGCCGCTGCACGGCCGCGCGGACGCTCTCGTCGTCGGGTGGAACCAGGGGTAGCCGTACCGTGGGGGCCGGGATCCGACCCTGAGCGTGCAGAACCGCCTTGACGAGGGTGGGATTCGGCGCGGCGAAGAGGGCAGCCGACAGCTCGGCCAACCGGTGCCCCAGCGCGCGAGCCCGATTCGCGTCGCCCGCCCGCCAGGCGTCAGCCAGTTCGACGAAGCCGGCCGTGGCCAGGTGCGCGGAGGCCAGGACTCCGCCGTGAGCGCCGAGCGCCAGCAGCGGGGATATCACAGTGTCGTCGCCGCCGAGCACCGCGAACCCGGCGGGCGGATCGGCCAGCAGCCGTACCGTGTCGGCCTCGATAACGCCGACGGCCAGCTTGACGCCGATGACTCCGGGCAGCGTGGCGAGTCGACGGAGCGTCTCCGGGGAGAGTTGCTGCCCGGTGCGGTACGGAACGTGGTAGACGACCAGCGGGACCGGACTGGCCGCTGCCAGCGCCGCGAAGTGGGCGACGACGCCGGACTCGCCGGGGCGGACGAAAGGTGGCACCAGGCTGAGCCCGGCGGTCACCTCGGGCCGTCCACGTAGCGCGGTCACCGCCGCCGGTGTGTTGGCGCCGACCAGCAGCGGGGCGTCCCGCTCCTGGCAGACGCGCGCGAGCAGGTCGACCACCGACTCCTGCTCCTCCTGGTCGAGGGAGCCCGGCTCGGCGGTGGTGCCGAGTGCGACCAGGCCGGCCGCGCCGGCATCCAGCACCTCGTGTGCCAACGCCTCCAGCGCGGGGTGGGCCACCGCGCCAGCGGCGTCGAACGGGGTGATCAGCGGTACGTACACACCGGAGAGCGTCATGGGACCAGCGTCCGATACCCGAAGCGTAAGGTCTAGTTCGCTTTGCTTGACCGAACCGTAAGCTGAACTGATGCTCGATGTGCGCCGGCTGCGCCTGCTCTACGACCTGTCCCGCCTGGGCACCATCGCGGCCGTCGCGCAGGCGCACACCTACACTCCGTCGGCGGTCTCCCAGCAACTGTCCGCGTTGGAACGGGAGGCCGGTGTGGCACTGCTGGAGCGCAGCGGCCGGCGGGTCACCCTCACTCCCGCCGGTCGTGTGCTCGTCGTGCACGCCGAATCGGTTCTCGCGGCGCTGGAACAGGCCACGGCCGCGCTCGTCGCGGTGGCCACGGGCCTGACCGGGCCGCTGCGCATCGGCGCCTTCCCCACCGCCGTCCCGACGCTGCTGCCCGCGACCCTGGTCGCGCTGGGGCGGCATCCGGGGCTGGAGCTGACCGTCACCGAACTGGACCCGGTGGCGGTGCCCGACGCGCTGCGGGAGCGGCGCCTCGACGTCGGGCTGCTACACGACTACGACGTCGTGCCGGTCGAGCCCGATCCGGCGCTGGACACGATGCCGTTGCTGGACGAGACGGTCTTCCTCGCCATTCCCGGCACAGGACCGCCCGCCGCGCTCGCCGCCGACCAACCCGCGGCCGACGCCGCATCGCAGATCGGCCGCAGCGCGCTGGACGAGGTGCGGGACGCGGCGTGGATCGTCGCGACGCCCGGCACCCTCTGCCACACGGTCACGTTGCGGGTCTGCCGCGCGGCCGGCTTCACGCCCCGCGTTCGGCACCGGGCCGACGACTTCACCGCCGTGCTCGCTCTGGTCGCCGCCGGTCAGGGCGTCTCGCTCGTACCGCAGCTCGCCTGCGCGCAGCTGCCCGACGGGGTCCGGCTGGTTCCGTTGCCGACGCGACGCCGGACCCGGATCGCGTACCGGCGGGGCGCGGCGGCCCACCCGGCAGTAGCCGCGTTCGTCACCGCGATCCGTGCCGCCACCGACGAGTTCCTGACCCGCTGACTACCCGGTACGTCCCGGCACACTCCAAGGCCGGCCGGGTTCGGCTCTGCGCGCGCAGAGCCTCGCAAGCACGTGCGGCGGGGCGGCCACACCGGCCGTCCCGCTGCACGCGTCGTGGTCAGGCGTTGATCTGCTTGCGGCCGTTGCCGTTCGAGACCACGGGTACCCGCCGCGGCTTGGCGCGCTCGGCCACCGGGATCCGGAGCGTGAGCACACCGTTCTCGTAGCCCGCCTCCAGGTTGTCGGCGTCGACGGTGTCGCTGAGGAACAGTTGCCGGGTGAAGACGCCCATCGGTCGCTCGGCGGCCACGAGCTCGACCTTGTCGTCGGTGGGCCGGCGCCGCTCGGCGCGTACGGTCAGCACGTTTCGCTCCACCGTGCAGTCGATGCTCTCCGGCTCGACACCGGGCAGGTCGAAGGCCGCGTAGAAGAAGTCGCCGTCGCGGTAGGCGTCCATGTGCATGACCGCCGGGCGGGCGGTGGTGCCCAGGAACTGCTCGGCGAGCCGGTCGATCTCACGAAACGGGTCGGTCCGCATCAACATGGTCGCTCCTCGGTTCTCCAGTCCAAGGGTTCAGGTTGAGTCCGGGTGGCTCAACTTTCTGTTCTTTAACAGCGCGATCCGTCCACATCGTCAACCGGTGTGGGCAGCAACTTCTCGAACCAGTGCTCGGCGTACTTGTCCTGCGAGTACGCCGGGATCTCCAGGTACCCGTGCCGGGCGTAGAGGGCTCGCGCCTCGACCAGGTCGCTGCGGGTGTCCAGGCGGATCCGGTCCGCGCCGGCGTTACGCGCGCATGCCTCGGCCGCCGCGAGCAGCGCCGCGCCGCCGCCGCGCCCGCGCTGTTCGGGGCGTACGTAGACGCGGGTCAGCTCGGCCCAGTCCGGACGGAATCGCAGCCCGGCGCAGCCGGCCGGGCGCCCGTCGCAGGCGGCCAGGAGCAGCGTTCCGGTCGGCGCCACCAGGTCACTACTGGGCGACTCGTCCATCGCGGCCTCGACCTCGCCGGGCCGGAGGGGCCGCCGGTAGTAGCGCTCCACTATCTCCGCGAAGTACTCGCGCAGCAGGGCCGCCGCATCGGGTTCGTCGGGGTGCAGCGGACGCACCGTCCAGGATGTGCGAATCTCGGTTGTCACGCGCCGATGGTCCCCACCCTGTCAACGGGATTTCTGGCGCCGATCCGCTGGGCGCCGGCTGGTCAAGCGGAACCATTTCGCTCCCCGGCGGTACGCGCGATGACGTTCGCCGCGCAGCAACTGTCCAGGATTCGTCGCCTGCACGCGCGCCTTGCGTACGCCCAGCGCTCGTTCCCCTTGTTCGGACCGCTCCTGTTTGCGGGTGTAGGCGCCGCTGCGCACGGCGCGGCTCGGCCCGTGTGTGGGTGTACCGCTGCGCCCCCGCCCGAAGCTCGGCTCGTGTACGCGCCGGTGCCGGGTCCGGACCGGCGCGTGTGTGCACCGCGCTGCGTGCGGCTCGGCGCGGCTGTGCCGGTGTGCCCCCGCGGGCTGTGTGTGGAGATGCTGTTGGCCGGCACCCCGTGGTGGGGTGCCGGCCAACAGTTCGGGCTTTCGTGGTCTGTGGTTGTCAGCTGTTCCAGTGCTGGGCGACGAGGTCGGCGGCCTGCTGTTCCCACTGGGCGTAGGCGTCCGGGTAGGCCGACACCTGCACGGTTTGGGCGGCCTGGGTCAGCGGCATGTCATGCCAGCCGTCGACCTGCTTGAGACCCTTGAGGAACGCGGTGGTGGCGTACTGGGGGTCGGTGATCTGCTCCGGGCTGCCCCAACCCGAACTCGGGCGCTGCTGGAACAGGCCCAGCGAGTCGTGGTCGTTGGCGTCGCCGAGGTGGCCCAGGTTGTGCAGCTTCGACTCCTGCAGGCTGGTGGCGATCGAGATGACCGCGGCCCGCTCGTCCATGCCGGACTTCTTCG
>NZ_JBEXFP010000051.1:0-40324 GCF_040606825.1 Micromonospora sp. NPDC005367
GCGGTGGCGGCCGGCGGGCGGCTGCGTGCGGTTGACGTTTGTGGCCGAGGTCGGTGGCGGGCGGGGGACGGCGGCGGGGCGTGCGCCCGCGGTGGCCGGCGAGCGGCTCCGGCGGCGCGGTCCGGGTTCTCGTCCGTGCCGTGCGGCCCCGCTTGCCCGACCCCGGGTATCGCGGCCGTCGTGAGGGCGGTGGCGGCCGGTTGAGCGGTGCGTGGCGGCCCGGACGCCGCACCGGCCCGTCAACCGGCCCGGGACGCGGGACTGGCCGGTCAACCCGGCCCGGAGGCCGCACGGGCCGGTCAACGGGCCGCACGGGCCGGACAACGGGTCGTGCGGGCCGCTGCGGCGGCCGTGGAGCAGGGTGGCCGGCGGGGGCGCGATTCGGGGCCGCCGAGCCGGCGCAAGAGGCGTACGCGGGCGGCATCGGGCCGTCCGTGGTGACCACGAGAGGAAGCATGGGGATGGAGACCTTCGGCGCCCGGTTGTACCGGGCCGTGGCCGAGCGGGGGCCGCTCTGCGTCGGGATCGATCCGCACCCGGGGCTGCTGGCCCGGTGGGGGCTGTCGGACGACGTGGACGGGCTCGACCGGTTCGCCCGGACCGTCGTTGACGCCCTCGGTGACCGGGTTGCGGTGGTCAAGCCTCAGTCGGCATTCTTCGAGCGATTCGGTGCCCGAGGTGTCGCGATTCTTGAGTCAACTATCCGACAGTTGCGGGATCGCGGCTCGCTCGTTCTCCTCGACATCAAGCGCGGCGACATCGGATCGACCGTCCGCGCGTACGCCGAGGCGTACCTTGACCCATCCAGGCCGCTGTATGTCGACGCGGTGACCGCGAGCCCCTACCTGGGAGTAGGTTCGCTGGCCCCGATGTTCGAGCTCGCCGCCGAGCACGGCGGCGGCGTTTTCGTGCTCGCCCTCACCTCGAACCCGGAGGGGCCCGAGGTGCAGCATGCCCGCACCTCCGACGGGCGGACCGTCGCGCAGACCGTGATCGACGAGATTTCCCAGCTCAACGCCGGTGCGGAGCCGCTCGGCAGCCTCGGGCTGGTGGTCGGGGCGACCATCGGCGACACCGGTCACGACCTGTCCCGGGTCGGCGGTCCGTTGCTCGCGCCGGGCCTCGGCGCGCAGGGCGCGACCGCCGCCGATCTGCGTACGGTCTTCGGCGCGAGCCTGCCCGCGGTGCTCCCGTCGTACTCCCGCGAGGTGTTGGGCGCGGGCCCGGACGTGGCCGCGCTGCGGGCCGCGGCGGACCGCGCGCTGGCCGCGTGCAAGGCCGTCGTACCCGTCGCGGGCTGACTGACGGCTCGGTCACTTTGCGATGATCATCGCGCGTCCACGTTGCCGAAACGTCCGGCGACCGCTAGTTTTCCCCGCGCTGGGAACCACGGACCCCTTGGTTCACAGCGACACCACGTTTCACAGTGCGGTGGTGCGTCCCGCCCACCGCTATAGGGACCTGAGGAGAACTGGTGCCGCTCCCGTCACTGACCCCCGAACAGCGCGCTGCCGCGCTGGAGAAGGCCGCGGAGATCCGCAAGGCCCGTGCTGAGCTGAAGGAGCAGCTCAAGCAGGGCAAGACCACCCTCGGAGCCGTTCTCGAGCGGGCCGAGTCCGACGACGTCGTGGGCAAGCTGAAGGTGTCGGCCGTCCTGCAGGCGATGCCGGGCATCGGCAAGATCCGGGCCACCCAGATCATGGAGAAGCTCAAGATCGCCGACAGCCGCCGCCTGCGGGGCCTCGGCGAGCAGCAGCGCAAGGCACTGCTTGGAGAGTTCGCCGCCAACTGAGCGCGGTAGCGTGTAGAAACAAGCAGTGAGCACGGAAGGCGCGGCGCGTCCGGCGGTTTGGCTCACTGTCCTGGCCGGCCCGTCGGGCATGGGCCGGGAGAGTGTCGTCGAGCTCGTCCGGGCGCGCTCGCCCGCTGTGTGGCGGCCGGTTCCGGCCACCACCCGGCCCCGCCACGACGGCGAGGTCGACGGGGTGGACCGGGTCTTCCTGACCCCCGCCGGGTTCGATCGGCTGATCGCCGCGGGTGGCCTGCTGGAGTGGTCCCGGGCCGGCCCGTACCGGCGCGGCACCCCGTACGAACCCCTGCGCTCCCGGCTCACCGCCGGGCAGCCGGTGCTACTGCCGCTCGACGTCCCGGGCGCCCTCGCCGTCCGGGAACGCCTCGCCGGCGCCCGGCTGGTACTGCTCAACCCCCCGGGCCGCCGGCCTGACCCGGCCGTCGCTGCCGCCTTCGAACTCACCCTCATGCACGACCTGACCGATCGCGTCGCAGATGAGCTGGTAGGCTTTCTCGGTTCTTCTTATCCGACTCCGGCCGGTCCGCGCGTGCGGGGCTAGGAGCCTCTCGCGCCAGCGCGGTCCGGAGTCGGCCGCGGTTCACGCGAGTCGGCCGCGGTCGCCAGTCCGCACCGCTTGGGCGGTTCGACAGACGCAGAGGTAATTCGTGGGATCCATCGCCACCAACCCCGAGGGCATCACCAACCCGCCGATCGACGAACTCCTCGAGAAGACGACGTCGAAGTACGCGCTCGTCATCTTCGCGGCCAAGCGGGCCCGCCAGGTCAACGCGTACTACAGCCAGCTCGGTGAGGGCCTGCTGGAGTACGTCGGCCCGCTGGTCGAGACCACCCCGCAGGAGAAGCCGCTCTCCATCGCCATGCGCGAGATCAACTCCGGGCTGCTCACCGCCGAGCCGACCGACCAGCCGTAGTACCGCCGCACCGCGATGTCCGCCGAGATCATCCTCGGGGTCGGTGGCGGCATCGCCGCCTACAAGGCGTGTGAGCTGCTGCGGCTCTTCACCGAATCGGGCCACCGGGTCCGGGTCGTGCCGACCGCGTCGGCGCTCCGCTTCGTCGGGGCGCCGACCTGGGCGGCGCTCTCCGGGCAACCGGTCGCCGACGACGTCTGGTCCGACGTGCACGAGGTGCCGCACGTGCGCCTCGGCCAGCACGCCGACCTCGTCGTGGTCGCGCCGGCCACGGCCGACCTGCTCGCCAAGGCCGCACACGGTCTCGCCGACGACCTGCTCACCAACACGTTGCTCACCGCTCGTTGCCCGGTGGTGCTGGCCCCGGCCATGCACACCGAGATGTGGGAGCACCCCGCAACCGTGGCCAACGTCGCCACCCTGCGCTCCCGCGGCCTGCTGGTCGTCGAACCGGCGGTCGGGCGACTGACCGGCGTCGACACGGGCAAGGGTCGCCTCCCCGACCCGGCCGAGATCTTCGCGGTCGCCCGCCGGGTGCTGGCGCGGGGCGTCGGCGCCCCCGCCGACCTGGCCGGGCGCCGGGTGGTGGTCACCGCCGGCGGCACCCGCGAACCGCTGGATCCGGTCCGCTTCCTGGGCAACCGTTCCTCCGGCAAGCAGGGCTACGCGTTCGCCCGCACGGCGGTGGCGCGCGGCGCCCAGGTCACCCTGATCTCGGCCAACGTGTCGTTGCCCGACCCTGCGGGAGTCGATCTGGTCCGCGTGGGCACGACGGCGGAGCTGCGGGAGGCCACGCTGAAGGCGGCAGCCGACGCCGACGCGGTGGTGATGGCTGCGGCTCCGGCCGATTTTCGCCCGGCCGTCTACGCGCCTGGCAAAATCAAGAAGGCGGACGACGGCAGCGCGCCCACCATCGAGCTCGTCACCAACCCGGACATCGCCGCCGAGCTCGGTGAGCGTCGCCGGCCGGAACAGGTGCTGGTGGTGTTCGCCGCGGAGACCGGTGACGCCGAGGCGAACGGCCGAGCCAAACTGGCCCGGAAGCGAGCCGACCTCATCGTCATCAACGAGGTGGGTACGGACAAGGTCTTCGGCGCCGACAACAACGCGGCGACCGTCGTCGGTGCCGACGGTTCGGTCACCCAGATGCCCGAACAGTCCAAGGGGGACCTCGCCGACGGCGTCTGGGACCTCGTCGTGACGCGCTTGCCCGGTCGCCCGTGAGGGTGGAATCGGACACGACCGACTCCGCCGCAACGGACCGTGGTGACTAGACTTCCGCCGAACGACTTTCACACGCTTAGGAGTGCCGTGACACGCCGCCTCTTCACGTCCGAATCGGTCACGGAAGGCCACCCGGACAAGATCGCCGACCAGATCAGCGACGGTATCCTCGACGCGTTGCTCACCGAGGACCCACGCAGCCGGGTCGCGGTGGAGACCCTCATCACCACCGGCCAGGTGCACATCGCCGGCGAGGTCACCACAAAGGCGTACGCGGACATCCCGACCATCGTCCGCAGGACCATCCTCGACATCGGTTACGACTCGTCGAAGAAGGGCTTCGACGGCGCGTCGTGCGGGGTCAGCGTCTCCATCGGCGCCCAGTCGGAGGACATCGCGCAGGGCGTGGACAACGCCTTCGAGCTGCGTACCGGGACGTCGGAGAGCGCGCTGGACGCGCAGGGCGCCGGTGACCAGGGCATGATGTTCGGCTTCGCCTGCTCCGAGACGCCGGAGCTGATGCCACTGCCGATCGCCCTCGCCCACCGGCTGGCCCGCCGGCTGGCGGCGGTGCGCAAGGACGGCACGATCCCGTACCTCCGGCCGGACGGCAAGACGCAGGTCACCATCGAGTACGAGGGGCTGCGCCCGGTCCGGCTGAACACCGTGGTGGTCTCCAGCCAGCACGCGGCGGACATCTCGCTGGAGTCGCTGCTCACCCCGGACATCCGCGAGCACGTCATCGCTCCGGAGCTCGAGAGCCTGGGCCTGGACACCGAGGGTTACCGGCTGCTGGTCAACCCGACCGGCCGGTTCGAGATCGGTGGCCCGATGGGCGACGCGGGCCTCACCGGTCGCAAGATCATCGTCGACACCTACGGCGGGTACGCCCGCCACGGTGGCGGGGCGTTCTCCGGCAAGGACCCGTCGAAGGTGGACCGCTCGGCCGCGTACGCGATGCGGTGGGTGGCCAAGAACGTCGTCGCCGCCGGCCTCGCCGAGCGCTGCGAGGCGCAGGTCGCGTACGCGATCGGCAAGGCGCACCCGGTCAGCCTCTTCATCGAGACGTTCGGCACCGAGACCGTGCCGGTGGCCTCGATCGAGAAGGCCGTCTCCGAGGTCTTCGACCTGCGCCCGGCTGCGATCATCCGGGACCTGAACCTGCTCCGCCCGATCTACCAGCAGACCGCGGCGTACGGCCACTTCGGCCGGGAGCTGCCGGCGCTGACCTGGGAGAGCACCGAGCGGGCCGCCGACCTCAAGTCGGTCGCGGGAGCCTGACCAGCGCCACGCGCCGCGACCGGCGACCCGCTGACGGGTCGCCGGTCGCACGCGTCTGCGTGGACGTCGGACTGGCCCACCTGGACCGGCTCTTCGACTACCTGGTCCCGGCCGCGCTGGACGAGCAGGCGGTGCCGGGCACCCGGGTGAAGGTCCGCTTCGCCGGGCAGCTGGTGGACGGGTGGCTCCTGGAACGGGTCGACAGCTCCGACCACCCCCGGCTGGCGTACCTGGAGAAGGTCGTGTCCCCGGAGCCGGTGCTGTCGCCGGAGGTGGCCCGACTGGCCCGGGCGGTCGCCGACCGGTACGCCGGCAGCCTCGCCGACGTGCTCCGGCTCGCCGTGCCGCCGCGGCACGCCCGGGTGGAGAAGGAGGACCGCCGGGAGGGCGCCGCCGGGCCGGCGACGACCCTGCCGGCCGGGCCGGAGACCGAAGCGGCCCCGGCCGTCACGCCCGTGCCGGCGGCACGCGAGCCCGAGGCGGCCCCGGCCGTCACGCCCGCGTCGGCCCCGCCCGCGTCGGCTCTGCCCGGTTCCGGAGAGTCCGCGACCGGCGGGCCCGCGCCCGCCGTGTCCACGACGGTCCCGCCCGGACAGCGCAGACCCCCGACGGAGCCCGGGCACGGCGGGTGGCGCGACTATCCGACGGGTCCGGCCTACCTTCGGGCGCTGGCCGACGGGAGGGCGCCCCGGGCGGTCTGGTCCGCCCTGGCGGGGGAGGACTGGGCGACCCGGTACGCCGAGGCGGTCGCCGCGACCGTCGCCAGCGGCCGGGGCGCCGTGGTGGTGGTCGCCGACAACCGTGACCTCGACCGCCTCGACGCGGCGGTGGGCGCCGTGCTCGGCCCGGGACGGCACGTCTGTCTCTCGGCGGCGCTCGGCCCGGCCCGCCGTTACCGGGCCTTCCTCGCCGCGCGGCGCGGTGACGTGCCGGTGGTGATCGGCACCCGCGCCGCGATGTTCGCCCCGGTCGAGCGGCTGGGCCTCGTCGCGATCTGGGACGACGGGGACGACCTGCACGCCGAACCACGCGCCCCGTACCCGCACACCCGCGAGGTGTTGCTCACCCGGGCGCAGCTGGCCGAGGCCGGTGCGCTGGTGGGCGGGTTCGCCCGCACGGCCGAGGCTCAGCTGCTGCTGGACACCGGGTGGGCGCGGGAGGTGGTCGCCGACCGGGCCACGGTGCGGACGCGTACCCCCGCGATCGCGCCGACGGGCGACGACCCGCAGCTGGCCCGCGACCCCGGAGCGGCCACGGCGCGGCTGCCCAGCCTGGCCTGGACGGCGGCCCGGGACGCACTCCGCGCAGACCTGCCGGTGCTGGTGCAGGTGCCCCGCCGCGGCTACCTGCCCTCGCTCTCCTGCGCGCAGTGCCGCACGCCGGCCCGTTGCCCGCACTGCGCGGGTCCGCTCGCGCTGCCCTCCGCGACGGCGCCGCCCGCGTGCCGCTGGTGCGGCCGGGTCACCGCCGCGTACGCCTGTCCCGAATGTGGTGGACGGCGGCTGCGCGCCGCGGTCACCGGTGCCCGGCGCACCGCCGAGGAGCTGGGACGGGCGTTTCCCGGCGTGCCGGTCCGCACGTCCGGCCGGGACGAGGTGCTCGCCGGCGTGCCCGGTGGGGCGGGTCTGGTGATCGCCACGCCGGGCGCCGAACCGTTGGCGGAGGGCGGCTACGGCACGGTGCTGCTGCTCGACTCGTGGGCGCTGCTCACCCGGGCCGACCTGCGCGCCGGGGAGGAGGCGCTGCGGCGCTGGCTGACCGCGGCTGCGCTGGCCCGACCCGCCGGAGCCGGCGGCCGGGTGGTGGTGGTCGCCGACGGCGCGCTCGCGCCGGTGCAGGCGTTGCTGCGATGGGACGCCGGCTGGTTCGCGGCCCGTGAGTTGGCCGAGCGGCGCGAGCTGGGCTTCCCGCCCGCCGTCCGGATGGCCAGCGTGACCGGACTGCCCGCGGCCGTGGCCGACCTGCTCGACGAGGCGCGGCTGCCCGACGACGCTGAGGTGCTCGGTCCGGTCCCGGCCGACGGTGAGCGGGAACGGATGCTGGTGCGGGTGCCGCGGGCGCGGGCGGCCGCGCTGGCCGGCGCGTTGCACGCCGCCGTCGGCGCGCGCAGCGCCCGCAAGGCCGCCGACCCGGTCCGCCTCCAGGTCGACCCGCTCGACCTCTTCTGACCCTCCGCCTCCCGACCATCCCGCCGGAGCTGGGACCTTCTTCGCGGAAAGCCTGGCCATTCGGCGTTGAACAGCCATGATTTCCGGGAGAGTGCGCAGGAGGGTGGGCCACGCGATGTCGCACGCCGCGTGCGGCGGGAGCCTGATTATCGGGTGGTAGCATCGCCCGTCATGCCGGGCGGACCATGGCACGACGATGGGGGAATGCGTCGAGGCCACGCCAGGACGATGAGTTCGAGTCTCCGGTGATCAGGGGTGGACCAGTCGTGACCGTTCGTCAGTCGATCGTCTTCAACGGTGACCTCGGCAGCGGGAAGAGCACCGTGTCGATCGAGGTCGCCAAGCGGCTGGGCCTGCGCCGGGTCAGCGTCGGCGACCTGTACCGGCAGATGGCGCAGGAGCGGCAGATGACCGCCCTGCAGCTCAACCTGCACGCCGAACTCGACCAGGCGGTCGACGGCTACGTCGACCAGCTCCAGCGGGACATCGCCGCCTCCGGTGAGAGCCTCGTCATGGACTCCCGCCTGGCCTGGCACTTCTTCACCGACGCGCTCAAGGTGCACATGATCACCGAGCCGGGCGAGGCCGCCCGCCGGGTGCTCGCCCGCCCGTCCGGGCCGGCGGAGAGCTACACCTCGCAGGAGGAGGCCAAGGCCAAGCTCCGCGAACGCAGCGAGAGCGAGCGGGGCCGGTTCATCATCCGGTACGGGGTGGACAAGGCCCGGCTGCGCAACTACGACCTCATCTGCGACACCACCCGGGCCACGCCGGAGGAGGTGATCGAGCACGTGATCGCGGCGTACGAGGGGACGCTCGGCGCCGACGTGCTGCGGGACGAGCCGCCGCTGCTGCTGCTCGACCCGGCCCGGGTCTACCCGACCGAGGACATCGCCACCCTGCGCGGGCTCTGGGACTCGGAGTACGTGGGCGAGGTGGCCGGTGCCGGCGACGAGGCGATGGAGCCGCTGCGGATCGGCTACACCGGTGAGTACTTCTTCGTGGTCGACGGGCACCGGCGGCTCAGCGCCGCGCTGCAGAGTGGCTTCCACCTCGTTCCGGCGCAGCTCGCCGCCGAGGTGGACGAGCCGGTCGTCGGCGGCATGAGCGCGGTGGAGTACTTCACTGCGCAGGTCAGCCCCGGCAAGGTCTACGACTGGGAGGCCGCGCACGGCATCGAGTTGCCGCTGCCCGAGCACGCCCTGCTCGGCGGGGACGCGGTACTCGCCGGCGAGCCGGGCCACGGCGCCTGACCGACGAGGGCACGGCCGCCCGGCTCCCGCCGCGGCGGCTCGGACCGACGGCTTCCCGCGTCCGGCGCCGCCGGGCGTGACGCTGCGCACACCCGCGCCGATCGATCACCGTACGCCGGCCGGGTCCGGCCGCGGCACTCCGTAGACTGGTACGGCCTCGATGATCGTCCCACCCTAAGGAGCCGTCCCGCGTGACCGTCCAGCCCATCCGTCTGTTCGGGGATCCGGTGCTGCGCACGCCGGCCGACCCGGTGGTCGACTTCGACGTCGAGCTGCGCCGGCTCATCGCCGACCTGACCGACACCATGCGTGAGCAGAACGGCGCCGGCCTGGCCGCGCCGCAGCTCGGGGTGGGTCTGCGGGTGTTCACCTTCGACGTCGACGACGTCCTCGGCCACCTGGTCAATCCGGTACTCGAGTTCCCCGACTCCGAGGAGCAGGACGGCCCGGAGGGCTGCCTCTCCATCCCCGGGCTCTACTTCGACACCAAGCGCCGGCAGAACGTGATCGCCAAGGGCTTCAACGGCTACGGCGACCCGATGCAGATCGTCGGCACCGGCCTGATGGCCCGCTGCGTGCAGCACGAGACCGACCACCTCGACGGCGTGCTCTTCGTCGACCGGCTCGACCAGGCCGGGCGCAAGGAGGCGATGAAGGCGATCCGCCAGGCGGAGTGGTACGACCCCGCCGCCCCGCCGGTGGTCAAGCTCAACCCGCACGGCTCGGCCGGCAGCCCCTTCGGTCTGGGTGGGTGATCGTCCGGTGCGTGTGATCTTCGCCGGCACGCCGGCCGTCGCGGTCCCGTCAGTGGCCGCCGTCGCCGCCTCCCGGCACGAGTTGGTGGCCGTGGTCACCCGTCCCGACGCGCCCGCCGGGCGCGGTCGGGGCCTGTCCCGATCCCCGGTCGGGGCGTGGGCGGACGAGCACGGTGTCGAGGTGCTCACGCCGGCCCGTCCCCGCGAGCCCGAGTTCCTGGCCCGGCTGCGTGAACTCGCGCCGGACTGCGTGCCCGTGGTCGCGTACGGGGCGTTGGTTCCGCCGGCCGCGCTGGAGATCCCCCGGCACGGCTGGGTCAACCTGCACTTCTCCCTGCTGCCGGCCTGGCGTGGCGCGGCGCCCGTGCAGCACGCCGTGCTGCACGGCGACGAGCTGACCGGGGCCAGCGTCTTCCAGCTCGAGGAAGGGCTGGACACCGGGCCGGTCTACGGCACGCTCACCGACGAGATCCGCCCGACCGACACCTCGGGTGACCTGCTCGATCGGCTCGCCGTCTCCGGCTCGGGTCTGCTCGTCGCCGTGCTCGACGCGATCGAGGACGGCAGCGCCCGGGCCGAGCCGCAGCCGGCCGACGGGGTGTCGCTGGCCCCGAAGCTCACCGTGGAGGACGCCCGGGTGCGCTGGACCGATCCGGTCTTCGCGGTGGACCGCCGGGTCCGTGCCTGCACCCCGGCGCCCGGCCCGTGGAGCACGTTCCGCGGTGAGCGGATCAAGCTGGGCCCGGTCGTCCCGGTGCCGGACGCTCCCGCGCTGAAGCCCGGTGAGCTGCTTGTCGAGAAGTCGCGCGTGCTCGTCGGCACCGCCACCACCCCGGTACGGCTGGGCGAGGTGCGGGCCGCGGGCAAGCGGGCGATGCCAGCGACCGACTGGGCACGCGGTGCCCGGGTCGCGGCCGGAGAGGACCTAGTATGAGCAGCCCCGGACCGGTACGCGACGAGGGTTCGCCCGACGAGCGGTCCGACCTCCGCCCAGCCAGCCCCGGCGATGGACAGTGGGGCGCGCGCGGGCGCCGTGACCGGCCCGGCGATGGGCGACCGGCCCCGGGCGGGCGCTGGTCCGCGCGCGCCGGCACGGACCGGCGCGGCGGCCGGGGCGGCCGGCCACCCGTGGACCGCCCGCGGCAGGCCGCGTACGAGGCGGTCGCCGCGGTGCACCGGGACGACGCCTTCGCCAACCTGGTCCTGCCGGCCATCCTCCGTGAGGAGGGGCTGACCGGCCGGGACGCGGCGTTCGCCACCGAACTGACGTACGGCACGCTGCGCCACCTCGGCACGCTGGACGCGATCCTGACGGCGGCGGCCGGGCGGGACGTGCAGCGGATCGACCCGCCGGTGCGGGACGCGCTGCGCCTCGGGGCGTACCAGCTTCTGCACACCCGGGTGCCGGCGCACGCGGCGGTCTCCTCCACGGTCGACCTGGTCCGCATGGTCGGGCAGGGCGCCACCGGCTTCGCCAACGCGGTGCTGCGGGAGGTCGCCGAGCGGGACGCCGACGCCTGGGTGGAGCGGCTCGCGCCGAGCCCGGAGAGCGACCCGGTCGGGCACCTGGCGCTCGCCTACAGCCACCCGCAGTGGGTGGTGCGGGCGTTCGCCGAGGCGCTCGGCGGTGACCTCGGTGAGACGACCCGGCTGCTGATCGAGGACAACGAGCGGCCCCCGGTGCACCTGTGCGCCCGCCCTGGGCGCATCGGCGCGGTGGAGCTGGCCGACGAGGTCGGTGGCGCGCCGGGCGCCTTCTCGCCGTACGCCGTCTACCTGAGCGGCGGCGCCCCGGGTGACCTGGCGGCGGTGGCCGACGGGCGGGCCCACGTGCAGGACGAGGGCTCGCAGCTGGTGGCGACCGCGTTGACGGCCGCGCCGCTGGACGGCCCGGACGGTCGCTGGCTCGACCTCTGCGCAGGGCCGGGCGGCAAGGCCGGTCTGCTCGGCGCCATCGCCGCCGAGCGCGGCGCCCGGTTGACCGCCGTCGAGGTGGCCGAGCACCGGGCCCGGCTGGTCGCCCGGGCCACCCGGGATCTGCCGGTGACCGTGCTGCACACGGACGGCCGTACCGTCGGGCAGGACGCGAAGCTGCCGGAGGATCACTTCGACCGTGTCCTGGTCGACGCCCCCTGCACCGGCCTGGGCTCGCTGCGGCGTCGCCCGGAGTCCCGCTGGCGGCGGCAACCGTCCGATCTCTCCGCGCTGACCCGGTTGCAGCGCGAGCTGCTCGCCGCGGCGCTGCGCGCGGTACGCCCCGGCGGCGTCGTCGCCTACGTCACCTGCTCGCCGCACACGGTGGAGACGCACGTGACGGTGACCGAGGCGGCCCGGCGTTCCGGTGTCCCGGTCGACTTCGTCGACGCCCGCCCGCTGCTGCCGGCCGGTATGCCGGGGCTGGGGGACGGCCCGACCGTGCAGCTGTGGCCGCACCGGCACGGCACCGACGCGATGTTCCTGGCCGTCCTCCGCCGCGGCTGACCCCGGCGCCCACTTAGGGAAGGAGTGGCCTTCGCGCCTGCGAAGGCCACTCCTTCCGTTGCAGGAGGCCGGTGCCGGGTAGGAACGGCAGCGGTCAGCGGACCGGGAGGCCCTTGTCGCCGGCGCCCTTCATCGAGCGGGTGAGGGTGCGGTCGCTGACCCAGAGGAAGCACTGCACGCCACGGTTGCCGTTCTTCCAGGCTTCCTCGAGCGGGTGGTAGAAGATCGTCCCGGCCCGGTACTGCATGTCGGAGTCGTTCGGCACCTTCACGTACGAGGCGATCAGCTTCCGGCACGCCTTGTGCAGGCTGAGGGTGGTGCTGGTGAACTCGGCGTAGCTGATGTCCGGCGCCTGGTAAACCCCGACGAACTCGGCGTGGTGCTTGGCGGTGCAGGCCTTCGGGACCATCTCCTCGATGTCATCCTTGACCAGCTTCGGGTCGAAACAGCCGTACGCCAGCTTGGACGTGCCCTTCAGGGTGTCCCGCAGGCTTCCCGAACGCGCGTCGATGTCAGGCTTGTCGAGGCTCGCGATCTCGCTGACGTCGCAGCGGAACCACCGGGCCCCGCCGGTCCACGCGGCGGGTGACGGGAAGACCACGTCGACGTTCAGCCGGCCGGAGCGCCAGTCGGCGCCGACCGCCTTGTTGACCTCCCGGTCGCATTCGGTGCGCGCGGCGCGCATGCCCACCGAGCCGGCCGGTGGCGGCGTGCTCCGCTGCGCGCCCGCACCGGTGAGCGTGCCGACGTGCAGGGTCTCCGTCCGGTGCGGCCCGCCGCAGTCGACGGGGCTGTAGGCGCTGAGATAACCGACGTCCTGGATGGCGAGGTGACAGACTCCCGGCTCGGGGACGAACGCCTCGGCCGCGGCGAACGCGGGCCAGTCATCGGTGAGTTCCGCGTCGAGACCGGCCGGGGCGCACCCGGCGAGTCCCAGCACCGCCACCGTGCTCACCACGGCCGCCGTCCACCACCGTCGCATCCGCCGACCTCCCCGCCGACCGTGGTCACGCCCACCGGCGATCATCGACCGGTTGCGCCACGGCGCTGGAGCATACGGCACCGCCATTCAGATCGCTGGTAGTCCCTGTGGCCCCACCCCGCGCATCGACCGGGTGAGCTTCCGGTCGTCGCTTCACCGGAATCCGGTGACCGTCGATGTCGTCCGTGGCGGGTGCGCCGAGGCCCCGGGCGATGCGTCACCGTCTGGGGTGGAGTGTCGCCGGGTTCGCGCCGATCGGCCAGTCGCGGATGTCCGCCCGTCCGGGATCGCCCGCCCGGGCCGGCCGATTCCGCACCGGCGGTCACTGTCGGGTCGCGCCCCGTCGCGGATGCTGCCGTGCCGGCGGTGACCGGCGGCGACGTTCGTACACTTGCCCGGTGACCGTACCGCCGCCGATCGTCGCGCCGAGCATCCTCGCCGCCGATTTCGCCCACCTCGCCGACGAGGTCCGTGCCGTCGAGGGTGCCGCCGACTGGCTGCACGTCGACGTCATGGACAACCACTTCGTGCCGAACCTGACCATCGGATTGCCGGTGGTGCAGAGCCTCCGGGCGGCCACCGAACTGCCGTTCGACGTGCACCTCATGATCGAGGATCCGCGACGGTGGGCACCCGGCTACGCCGACGCCGGGGCGTACAACGTCACGTTCCACGCCGAGGCGTGCGACGACCCGGTGGCGCTCGCCAAGGACCTGCGCTCGGCCGGGGCGAAGGCCGGGCTGGCGATCGACCGGGACACCCCGATCGAGCCGTACCTCGACCTGCTGCCGAGCTTCGACACCCTGCTGATCATGACGATCAAGGCCGGTTTCGGCGGGCAGCGTTTCATTCCGCAACTGCTGGACAAGGTGCGCGCCGCCCGACGGCACGTCGCCGCCGGGCACCTGGAGCTGCGTATCGAGGTCGACGGCGGGATCGCCGCCGACACCATCGAGCAGGCCGCCGCGGCCGGTGCCGACGCCTTCGTGGCCGGCACCGCGGTCTACGGCGCCGACGATCCCGCCGAGGCCGTACGCCGGCTTCGGGCCCTCGCGGAACGCGCGATCGCCGGGGCCTGACGTGGACACGGCGGAGGAGCGACCGGACGTCATCCTCGTCGTCGACGATGACGAGGACATCGCACGCTTCGTCGAGTTCAACCTCCGGCTGCACGGCTTCGAGGTGATCCACGCCGCGGACGGCCAGGAGGCGCTCGAGGTGATCGAGCGGCAGCGGCCCGACCTCGCGGTGGTCGACCTGATGATGCCTCGGATCGACGGCCTCGAGCTGACCCGGCGGCTGCGCGCCGACCCGATGACCTCGGCGTTGCCGGTGATCATGCTGACGGCCAAGGGGATGACCGTCGACAAGGTGCACGGCCTCAGCGCGGGCGCCGACGACTACCTGGTCAAGCCGTTCGACACCGCCGAGCTGGTGGCCCGGGTCAGCTCCACGCTGCGCCGCAACAAGGAGTTCCGGGAGGTCTCGCCGCTGACCGGTCTGCCGGGGAACAGCCGGATCCGGCGGGAGATCTCCGACCGGGTGCGCAGCGGCGCCGACTACGCCGTCGGGTACATCGACATCGACCGGTTCAAGAGCGTCAACGACCGGTACGGCTTCGTCCGTGGCGACGACTTCATCTCGGCCCTGGCCCGCAGCGTGCACCGGGCAGTGGTCTCCGTCGGGCTCCCACCGGCGTTCCTCGGTCACGTCGGCGGCGACGACTTCGTCATCGTCTGCGCCCCGGACCAGATCCGGCCGCTGACCTCGCAGGCCGTGGTGGACTTCGAGAAGTCGGCCGACTCGCTCTACGACCCGATCGACCGGGAGCGCGGCTACGTCGAGCTCAAGGACCGGCGGGGCAACATCCGCCGGGCCGCGCTGGTCACCCTGTCGATCGGTGTCTCCGTCTCCGATGCCGGCAAACGCTTCACCGACCCGCTCGAGGCGATCGCGGTCGCCAGTGAGATGAAGTCGGTGGCCAAGAGCCAACCCGGGTCGTATGTGGCGGTCGACCGGCGACGTGGAGTCACCTGAGCCGGCGAGGCCGGTGTGAACTACCTCGCCCAGGTGGCGGCGGCAGCCGCTCGGCGTGTAAGACTTCCCTGTACCCACCACGCGCTGGCGGGACTCGGTGAAATTCCGAACCGGCGGTGATCCACGGCGAGATCGTGGTCAGCCCGCGACCCGGTCGGCTCTGCTGACCGGTGGACCTGGTGTGAATCCGGGGCCGACGGTTGGGAGCGGGACATTCCGCCCCCAGACAGTCCGGATGGGAGACAGCGCGCGGGACGGACGGGTGTGCCCGGCCGCCGACCTCGGCGTGCCGTGTCATCCCTGCGGGTCGGCTGTGCCGTACCCGGATCTCCGCCGCCGCACGCCCGCGGCCCGATGCCGCCTCCCGACCCCGCCCGCGCGCCCCCGGCGAGCGAGAAGGCAGGGACAAGGCGAATGGCGAGCGTCTCCGTCGACGAGGCGATGCGTCGTGCGATCGAACTCGGTGCGCGTGGACTCGGCACCACCAGCCCCAATCCGGTGGTCGGGTGCGTGCTGCTCGACGCCGACGGCGAGGTCGTCGGTGAGGGTTTCCACGCGTACGCGGGCGGCCCGCACGCCGAGATCGTCGCGCTCGCGCAGGCCGGCGAACGGGCCCGGGGCGGCACCGCGGTGGTCACGCTGGAGCCCTGCGACCACACCGGTCGCACCGGCCCCTGCAGCCTCGCGCTCATCCAGGCCGGGGTCGCCCGGGTGGTGATCGCCGTGCCCGACCCGAACCCGGTGGCCTCGGGCGGCGCTGCCACCCTGCGCGCCGCCGGCGTCCAGGTCGACCTGGGCGTACGCACCAACGAGGCGGAAGCCGGCAACATCGCCTGGCTGACCTCGATGCGCCGGGGCTGGCCGTACGTGACCTGGAAGTACGCCGCGACGCTGGACGGACGATCGGCGGCGGCCGACGGCACCAGCATGTGGATCACCTCGGAGGCCGCCCGGATCGACGTGCACGCGCTGCGTGGCACCGTCGACGCGGTCGTCGCCGGGGTGGGCACCGTGCTCGCCGACGACCCCCGGCTCACCGCCCGGAACCTGCGCGACGGCAGCCTCGCCATCCGCCAGCCGCTGCGGGTGGTGGTGGACAGCGAGGGGCGTACCCCCGCCGACGCCCGGGTCCGCGACGGCGCGGCCCGGACCTGGGTCGCCACCGTGGCGGAGGTCGGCGCCGGCAAGGACGGCCGGGTCGACCTGCCGGCGCTCCTCGCCGAGTTGCACCAGCGCGGCGTGCGGGCGGTCCTGCTGGAGGGCGGCCCCCGGCTGGCCGGCGCGTTCCTGGCGGAGGGGCTGGTCGACAAGATCGTCGGGTACGTCGCGCCCCGGCTGCTCGGCGCCGGACCGGTGGCGCTCATCGACGCGGGTGTGACGACCATCGCTGAGGCCATCGATCTTGAGTTGATCGACGTTACGCAGATCGGTCCGGATCTACGGATCACCGCGCTGCCCCGAAAGAGGGAGGGCTGACATGTTCACCGGCATCGTCGAGGAGCTGGGTGAGGTGGTCGCCGTGACGGCGACCGCGGGAGACTCGGCGCTGGTCGCCATCCGCGGCCCGCTGGTCACCGCCGACGCTCGGCATGGTGACTCCATCTCCGTCAACGGCGTCTGCCTGACGGTGGTCGACGTCGACGCGGGAGTCTTCACGGCGGACGTGATGGGCGAGACCCTGCGCCGCTCCGCGCTCGGCACGCTGCGCCCCGGCGCCCCGCTGAACCTGGAGCGGGCCGCGACGCTGGGTAGCCGGCTCGGTGGGCACCTGGTGCAGGGCCACGTCGACGGCGTCGGCGAGGTGCTCTCCCGGGAGCCGGCGGAGCAGTGGGAGACGGTCCGTTTCCGGCTTCCCGCGCACCTGTCCCAGTACGTGGTGGAGAAGGGCTCGATCACCGTCGACGGCGTGTCGCTGACCGTGGCCGCCGTCGGCCCGGACTGGTTCTCGGTGGGGCTGATCCCCACGACGCTGAAGCTCACCACCCTCGGCGCCCGCGAGGTGGGCGACCCGGTGAACCTCGAGGTGGACGTGGTGGCCAAGTACGTCGAGCGGCTGCTCGGCGACCGGCTGGCCGCCGGCGAGCCCGGGGCGCTGCCCGGCGTCCCGATCACCGGCCCCGGCGGGGTCGGCTCACCCGGCGAGGTCGCCTGATGAGCGAGCGTCCCGGATCCATTAACGCGGCCGAGCCTCGGCCCGTTCGGCGGAGCGGAGAATTGGCATGACCACCTTTGGCGCCATCGAGCAGGCGATCGCGGACATCGCCGCGGGGCGGCCCGTCGTCGTGGTAGACGACGCCGACCGCGAGAACGAGGGCGATCTGATCTTCGCGGCCGAGCTGGCCACCCCGGAGCTGGTCGCGTTCATGGTCCGGCACACCTCCGGTTTCATCTGCGTGCCGCTCGTCGAGAGCGAGGCCGACCGACTCGACCTGCCGCCGATGCACCACACCAACCAGGACCGGCGGGGAACCGCTTACACGGTGACCGTGGACGCCCGGGAGGGCGTCTCCACCGGCATCTCGGCGGCCGACCGGGCACACACGATCCGGCTGCTCGCCGACCCGAGCACCGGGCCGGCCGACCTGGCCCGGCCGGGGCACGTGGTGCCGCTGCGGGCCCGGCAGGGCGGGGTGCTGCGCCGCCCCGGGCACACCGAGGCGGCCATCGACCTCACCCGGTTGGCCGGCCTGCACCCGGCCGGCGTGCTCTGCGAGATGGTCAACGACGACGGCACCATGATGCGGGTGCCGGACCTGGAGAAATTCTCCGCCGAGCACTCGCTGACGATGATCACCATCGCCGACCTGATCGCGTACCGGCGGCGGACGGAGAAGCAGATCGAGCAGGTCGCCGACACGCGGATGCCGACCCGGCACGGGGTCTTCCGGGCCATCGGGTACCGCAGCACGCACGACGCCGCCGAGCACGTCGCGATGGTGTACGGCGAGATCGGCGACGGGAAGGACGTCGTGGTCCGGGTGCACTCCGAGTGCCTCACCGGGGACGTCTTCGGCTCGCTGCGCTGCGACTGCGGTCCGCAGCTCGACGCCGCGCTGGCGCGGGTCGCCGGCGAGGGACGCGGAGTGGTGCTCTACATGCGCGGCCACGAGGGGCGGGGCATCGGACTGCTGCACAAGCTTCAGGCGTACCAGCTGCAGGACCTGGGCCGGGACACCGTGGACGCCAACCTGGACCTCGGCCTGCCGGCCGACGCCCGGGACTACGGCACCGGCGCGCAGATCCTCTACGACCTCGGGGTGCGCTCCATGCGGCTGCTCACCAACAACCCGGCTAAGCGGGCCGGGCTGGAGGGGTACGGCCTGACGATCACCGGCCGGGAACCGCTGCCGGTGCGTCCCCACCCGGAGAACGTGCGGTACCTGCGTACCAAGCGGGACCGGATGGGACACCTGTTGGAGTTGGACGACGTCACGGAGGCACCGGTCGGCAAGGTGCCCGCCGGTGACGAGATCGGAGCATAGACATGGCGGGATTCGGGGAGCCGACGACGGCGCCCGTTGACGCGACCGGAATGACGGTGGGTGTGGTCGCCGCGCGCTGGCACGGCGAGTTGACCGACCACATGGTCGAGCGGGCTGTCGCCGCCGCCGAGGCCAGCGGTGCCCGCGCGGTGGTCGCCCGGGTCGCCGGCTCGGTCGAGATCCCGGTGGTGGCGCAGGCCATGGCGCGTCGCTTCGACGTGGTGGTCGCGCTCGGCGTGGTGATCCGCGGCGCCACCGCCCACTTCGAGTACGTCTCCCGTTCGGTCACCGACGGGCTGACCCGGGTCGCGCTCGACGAGGGAAAGCCGGTCGCGCACGGTGTGCTCACCGTGGACAACCTGGAGCAGGCCCGGGACCGGGCCGGCCTGCCCGGCTCGGCGGAGGACAAGGGCTGGGCCGCCACCGTCGCCGCGCTCGACGCGGCGCTGGCCGTCCGGTCGGTCGGTGCCGCCAACGGCCAGCGGCTCGGTTTCACGGGCTGAGCGCCCACGGAACGAGTGGCGGTCCCGGGCGAACGATCGTCCCGGGGCCGCCACTCGTCGGTGTCCGGGTTCCGACGTGACAGAATCCGCCGGTGAGCCGCATCGAGTACGTGCAGCTGCCCGGCCTGCGGATGGCGTACCGCGCCTTCGGCCCGGCCGACGGGCGACCGCTCGTCGCGCTGCACGGAGGCGGGACGGCCGGCACGACCTGGTCCGGGCTGGCCGGCGCGCTCGACGGGGTCCGGACGTACGCTCCGGACCTGCGGGGTTTCGGGGCCACCGACCGCCCCGGCCGGTACGGGCTGGAGCTGGTGCGCGACGACGTGCTGGCGTTCCTCGACGCCGTCTCGCTGCCCCGCGTCACGCTGCTCGGCCACTCCTCCGGGGCGGTGGCCGCGTACCTGCTCGCACAGGCCCACCCGGAACGGGTCGCCGCGCTGGTGCTGGCGGAGCCACCTCCGCCGGTGCCACTGGATCTGCGGCTGCCCGACCGGCCCGCCGTGAAGCCGCCGTACGACTGGGCGGCCCGGGCAGCGGCGGTGGCCGAGCTGAACGATCCGCCTCCCGAGTGGTGGGAGAGGTTGACGCAGATCACGTCGCCGACGTTGCTGGTCGGCGGGGGACCCGCCAGTCACCTGCCGCAGCACGAACTGGCCCGGATGGCCGACCGAATTCCCACCGCCCGCCTGGTCGGCATCGATGGTGGGCACGCCGTGCACACCGAGCGCCCGGCCGAGTTCCACCAAGCGGTGCGGAACTTCCTCACCACGACGGTGGGCTGACGCCGGCCGGATCGGGTTGTTCGGGATTCGGGTGCGGAGGGGAAACGCCGTGCCTGGACCCGGAGCGCGCCGCTGGTCCGGGAAGCTGGAACAATCGCGGTGTGAAGACGTTCGAGGAGTTGTTCGCCGAGCTGCAGGCCAAGGCCGCGGCCGGCACTCCCGGCTCGGGCACCGTCGCCGCGCTCGAGCGGGGCGTGCACTTCATCGGCAAGAAGGTCGTCGAGGAGGCGGCCGAGTCGTGGATGGCCGCCGAGCACGAGGGCCGGGAGCGGGCCGCCGAGGAGATCTCCCAGCTGCTCTACCAGACCCAGGTGCTGATGCTCGCCACCGGGCTCGAACTGAAGGACGTCTACCGACATCTGTGAGTGCGTCCCGTCGTCGACCAGAACCGACTGCTAGGAGCACTCCGTCATGCTGCGTGTCGCCATTCCCAACAAGGGCACCCTCGCCGAGCCGGCCGCCCAGATGCTGCGCGAGGCGGGCTACCGCCAGCGCACCGACCCGAAGGACCTGGTCTGCCGGGACGAGCCCAACGACATCGAGTTCTTCTACCTGCGCCCGAAGGACATCGCCACCTACGTCGGCTCCGGTGACCTGGACCTCGGCATCACCGGCCGGGACCTGCTCATCGACTCGGGTGCGGTGGCCGAGGAGGTGATGGACCTCGCCTTCGGTCAGGCCACCTTCCGGTTCGCCGCCCGCCCCGAGGACATCGCCTCCGTGCAGGACCTGGGCGGGCACCGGGTCGCCACCGCGTACCCGGGGCTGGTCCAGCGGCACCTCGGCGAGCTGGACGTGAAGGCCGACGTGATCCGGCTCGACGGCGCGGTGGAGAACGCTGTACGGCTGGGTGTCGCCGACGTGGTGGCGGACGTGGTCGAGACCGGCGCGACCCTGCGCCAGGCCGGCCTCGTCGTCTTCGGCGAGCCGCTGCTGCGCTCGTCGGCGGTGCTCGTACGCCGCGCCGGCGCCCCCGCGCACCCGCAGGCCGAGCAGCTGCTGCGCCGCCTGCACGGGGTGCTGGTGGCCCGCCGCTACGTGATGCTCGCGTACGACGTGCCCGCCGGTCTGCTGGACCGGGCCAGCTCGCTCACCCCGGGCATCGAGTCGCCGACCGTGTCACCGTTGCACCGGGAGGGCTGGGTCGCGGTACAGGCGATGGTGCTCCGCGACGACGTACACCGGATCATGGACGAGCTCTACGAGCTCGGCGCCCGCGCGATCCTCGTCACCAACATCCACGCCTGCCGGTTGTGACCGCGACGCCTCCGTCGGCGGTGCCGGAGCCGGCCCCGTCCTGGCCGGAATCCGGCACGGCGTCGCTTCCGGCGCAGCCCGGTCCACGGTCGCCCGGCGCGGAGCCGGTGCCGCCGGCCGGGTCCGGTTCGGCAGCGGCCGCGCCGGGCGTGGCGCCGCCGCGACCGGTCCCGTCGGCCACGAGAGCGCTGCCGGTGTGGGCGGCCCTCTCCCTCGTGGCCGTTGCCGGCGTCGCGTCGGCGGCGCAGGGCGCGGCCAACGGTGAGTTGGGGGTCCGGGTCGGCGCACCGACCCTCGCCGCGGTGGTCAACAACCTCGGCGGCACCCTGCTGGTGGCGCTCGGGCTCGTCGTCCTGCCGTCGATGCGTACCGGGCTCGCCGCGCTGCGCCGGGCGCGGTTGCCCTGGTGGTCCTACCTGGGTGGGTTGGGTGGCGCGGCGATCGTGGTGCTCGGCGCGTACGTGGTGCCGGTGCTCGGAGTCGCCGTCTTCACCATCGCCCAGGTCGCCGGGGGGAGCCTGGGCGGGTTGGCGGTGGACCGGGCCGGCCTCGCCCCGGTCGGCCGACTGTCGCTCACCGGGCCCCGGATCGCCGGCGGGCTGCTCGGTGTGGCGGCGGTGGCGCTGGCCCAGGTCGGCCAGCCGGTGGGGGAGTTGGCCGTCGGGCTGGTCCTGCTCGCGGTCGCCGGTGGGGTCGGGGTGGCGTTGCAGTCGGCGTTGAACGGCCGGGTCTCCGCGGCCGGCTCGGCCGCCGCGGGCGTGGCGGTCAACTTCGTGGTCAGCACACCGGCGGTGCTGCTGGTGGCGGCCGTCGCCGGGGCGCTCACCGCACCGCCGCCCAACTGGCCGGACGCCTGGTACCTCTACACCGGCGGGCTGCTCGGTGTGGGCATCGTGGCCGGCCTGGTGGTCGGGGTCCGCTCGGCGGGGGTGCTGCGCACCGGACTGGCCCTGGTGGCCGGTCAGCTCGGCGGGGCGTTGCTGCTGGACGAGTTCCTGCCCGGCGGCCCGGGCGCTCGGCGCGCCGTGCTGGTCGGCGCGGGGCTGACGCTGCTGGCGGTCGTCGTGGCAGGTCGCGGCACCCGCCGGCGTTGACGCCGCCGTAGCCGTCGCGGTGGGTCCGGGGCTTGGTTGCGCGGCGCTGTCGAGCCAGCCGTCGTGCGCGTGGGCAGCGTGGCGGCGGCGGACGTGCCGGGGGCGGGTGGCAGACTGGTGGGGTGAGTGAACCCGAGCTGATCCGTCTGCGGCCCCGGCGCATCCGGGTGATCTGCTGGGCCTCCGCGGCCGTCCTGCTGGTGGTCTTCTCCCTGGTGGCGACTTCCCTGCACGGCTCGACCGGGGACGGCTACGGCACCTTCCAGCGTGGCGACCAGCTCGCCATGGTCGGTCTCGGCATCTTCGGCGCGCTCGGCATCCTGCTGTTCACCCGCCCCCGGGTGGAGGCCGACGCGCGGGGCGTGCGGGTGCGCAACCTGGTCGGGTCGTACGAGCTGCCGTGGGAGGTCGTACGCGGCATCCGTTTCGACCGGGGTGCGCCCTGGGCCAGTCTGGAGCTGCACGACGACGACCTGATGCCGATGGTCGCCCTGCAGGCCGCCGACAAGGAGCTGGCCGTCCAGGGGGTACGGGCGCTGCGTCGCCTGCACCAGGCCCACCTGGCCCGCCTGACCGAAAACGCCCCCAACCGCTGACTCTCACCTTCACCGGTAACGGCCGCTCTTTCCCGCAAGGAGCGGCCGATCCGCGTCGAGTGGGCACTTTTTTGGGTCAACTCGGGTTCCCTGAAGTCGGGATATCCGCAGGTTCGGGACAGCCCGACATCAAGGAACCCGAGTCGATCAACCGCCGGATATCACGCCCGGTGGGCCGACGGGGGCGGTTGGGTGCGGATGTGCGGAGGGTGTAGTGTTGTCGAGTCGACCAGGCTGTCCGCGTAGATCGGGCGGCCATGAAAGTGGAGCGCCTGCTCCCACCCGCGTCGCCGCCACGGTGGCCGGGTCCGGTCCCCGGTTCCGGGCATGTCCCGGCGCCGGATGCGCGATCATTTGATCGTGCCGACCGGTCGAGCGGGCCCTGGCATGTGCCGGGGCCTTCTGCTTTCCGGGTCGGCTCCCGCCCGGGAGCCGCAGGGTCGCACGTAGCAAACACTCGACTCGAGGAGGCCCCATCAGCGTCGAACCACGCGTGAACGAGCAGATCCGGGCACGTGAGGTCCGACTGGTCGGCCCCGAGGGTGAGCAGGTGGGCATCGTCCCACTGGAGCGCGCCCTTCAGCTGGCCGCGGACGTCGATCTGGACCTGGTCGAGGTTGCGCCGATGGCGCGCCCGCCGGTGTGCAAGCTCATGGACTTCGGCAAGTTCAAGTACGAGAGCGCACTGAAGGCGCGCGAAGCGCGGCGTAACCAGCAGCAGACCGTCATCAAGGAGATGAAGCTCCGGCCGAAGATCGATCCGCACGACTACGAGACCAAGAAGGGTCACGTGGTGCGGTTCCTCAAGGCCGGCGACAAGGTCAAGGTGACGATCATGTTCCGCGGTCGCGAGCAGAGTCGGCCGGAGCTGGGTTACCGGCTCCTGCGTCGGCTCGAGTCGGAGATCTCGGAGCTGGGGTACGTCGAGGCCGCTCCGAAGCAGGACGGCCGAAACATGATCATGGTGCTCGCGCCGCACCGCGCCACCAAGGCAGCCGCGGTCGCCGCGACGGCCTCCCGTGGCGGGGCGCCCCGGGAGCGGGCCGAAGGGTCTGCCACCCCCGAGGCCGGCGAGACCGCAGCAGCCGGTGAGACCGGCGCAGTCGCCGACAACAGCGGCGAGTAACAGGGGAGAAGACGTTCCACATGCCGAAGATGAAGAGCCACACGGGTATGGGCAAGCGGGTCAAGGTGACCGGCAAGGGCAAGATCGTTGCCCAGCAGGCCGGCCTCCGGCACAACCTGGAGAAGAAGCCCTCCACCCAGACCCGCCGGCTGACCGGCACCGTCGTGCTGGCCAAGGCCGACGTGAAGCGCATCAAGAAGCTGCTCGGCCGCTGACGCGCGCCACCCGACGTAAGAAGGAGTTGAGATGGCACGCGTCAAGCGGGCTGTGAACGCCCAGAAGAAGCGCCGTACCCTGCTGGAGACCGCGAGCGGCTACCGCGGTCAGCGCTCCCGCCTCTACCGCAAGGCCAAGGAGCAGGTGCTGCACTCGATGCAGTACTCCTACCGGGACCGTCGCGACCGCAAGGGCGACTTCCGGCAGCTCTGGATCCAGCGGATCAACGCGGGCGCCCGCGCCAACGGGATGACCTACAACCGCCTGATCCAGGGCCTCAAGCTGGCCGGCATCGAGGTCGACCGGAAGATCCTGGCCGACCTGGCCGTCAACGACGCCGCCGCGTTCGCGGCGATCGTCGAGGTGGCCCGGGCCGCGGTCGCGGCCGAGGGCACCGGCGGTGCGGCGGCTCAGGCCGCCTGATCCCCTGCGTCTGAGGCGCCCCTCGTCGACCCCGACGGGGGGCGCCTCGCTGCAAGGATCGAGGAGAAGATGCTCTTCACCCCGCGTACGCCCCGGGTGGTCGCCGCCCGCCGGCTGCACCGGCGCCGCGACCGCGAGGCCACCGGCCGCTTCCTCGCCGAGGGCCCGCAGGCCGTGCGCGAGGCGCTCGCCGTTCCCGGCGTGGTCACCGAGCTCTTCGGTACCCCGGCCGCCCTGGACCGGTACGCCGAGTTGGCGGCCCTGGCCGCCGGCGGTGACGTGCCGGTCTCCGAGGTGACCGACGACGCCCTCGTCGCGCTCGCCGAGACCGTGGCCCCGCAGGGCCTGGTGGCCGTCTGCCGGCACCTCGACGTGCCGCTGGACCAGGCCCTCGACCGCCGGCCCGGGCTGGTCGCGGTGCTCGCCGAGATCCGCGACCCGGGTAACGCCGGCACGGTGCTGCGCACCGCCGACGCGGCGGGGGCGGGCACGGTGGTGTTCGCCGGAGACGCCGTCGACCCGTACAACGGCAAGTGCGTGCGCGCCTCGGCGGGCAGCCTGTTCCACGTCGACGTGGTCCGCGCCGACGATCCGGTCGAGGTGGTCGCCGCGTTGCGCGCCGCCGGGTTCGCGGTGCTCGCCACCACCGGCTACGGCGAGGAGGACCTCGACGACCTGGCCGACGCCGGCCGGCTCGCCGGGCCCACCGCCTGGCTGTTCGGCTCCGAGGCGCACGGGCTGCCGCAGGCGCTCACCGAGGCCGCCGACGCCCGGGTCCGGGTGCCCCTGCACGGGCGCGCCGAGAGCCTGAACCTGGCTGCGGCTGCGGCCGTCTGCCTGTACTCTTCAGCGAAAGCACAGCGCCGACCGGGCTCCGGTCGCGCGGACGTCACGACCGGGGAGACCAGCCGTCCATGAACGCGCCACGGCGTTCGTTTAGCCAGCCCGCCGGTACCGGCGGGCGGCGGGCCTGACACCTGCTCCCTGCGTAACTCCCACCGGCGGGCTGCGGCGAAGCCGCGCGTCCGTAGACTCGCTTAGCCACCCCCGGAGGGTCGGCGCCGCCGTGAGGGAGTACCCGTACGCCATGACCTACCGCAACGATCCGTACGACCCGAAGCAGGTCGCCCTGCTCGACCCCGCCGCGCTGGTCGCGGCCGTGGCCGACGCCGAGAAGGCGTTCGTCGCCGCCACCGATCCGGACGCGTTGACCGCGCTCCGCCCGGCACATCTCGGTGACCGGGCGCCGGTGTCCCTGGCCCGCCGGGAGATCGGCGCGCTGCCGCCGGCCGCCAAGGCCGACGCCGGTAAGCGGGTCAACGAGGCCCGCCGCGCGATCGAGACCGCGTACGCGGCCCGGGCCGAGGCGTTGGAGCGCGAGCACGCCGAGCGGGTGCTGGTCGCCGAGCGCGTCGACGTGACGCTGCCGTACGACCGGCGGCCCCACGGAGCGCGGCACCCGCTGAGCACGCTGATGGAGCAGATCAGCGACCTGTTCGTCGGGATGGGCTACGAGGTGGCCGAGGGGCCCGAGGCCGAACTGGAGTGGGTCAACTTCGACGCGCTCAACATCCCCGCCGACCACCCGGCGCGCGGGCTGATGGACACGTTCTACGTCGACCCCGCGGACCGGTCGGGCCTGGTGCTGCGTACGCACACGTCGAACGTGCAGACCCGGACGATGCTCAGCCGCAAGCCGCCGATCTACGTGATCTGCCCCGGCCGGGTCTACCGCACCGACGAGGTGGACGCCACCCACAGCCCGGTCTTCCACCAGGCGGAGGGCCTGGTGGTCGACAAGGGCATCACCATGGCGCATCTGCGCGGCACGCTCGACCACTTCGCCAAGGCGATCTTCGGCCCGGACGCGAAGACCCGGTGGCGGCCGCACTACTTCCCGTTCACGGAGCCGTCGGCCGAGTTCGACGTGTGGTTCCCGGAGCACCGCGACGGCCCGCAGTGGGTCGAGTGGGGCGGCTGCGGGATGGTCAATCCCCGGGTGCTGCGTGCCTGCGGGATCGACCCGGAGGTCTACTCGGGCTTCGCGTTCGGCATGGGCATCGACCGGACCCTGATGGTCCGGCACGGAGTCAGCGACATCCGCCACCTCTTCGAGGGCGACGTCCGGTTCAGCCGGGCGCTCGGGACCGAGGCGTAGGCGATGCGGGCACGAGTTACGGAGACGGTGGTCTGAGTCATGCGAGTTTCTGTCAGCTGGCTGCGGGAGTACGTCGAGCTCCCCGCCGACCTGTCCACCGGTGACCTGGCGCAGGCCCTGGTCGACCTCGGTATCGAGGTCGACTCGGTGACCGACCTGCGGGAGAACGTGACCGGGGCGCTGGTGGTCGGTGAGGTTCTGGAGATCGAGGAGCTGACCGGCTTCAAGAAGCCGATCCGGTTCGTCCGGGTCGACGTCGGGGCCGCGAACGGCACCGGCGAGCCGCAGGAGATCGTCTGCGGTGCGCGCAACTTCGCCCCCGGTGACCGGGTGGTCGTCATCCTCCCCGGCGGGGTGTTGCCCGGTGGCTTCGCCATCGGTTCGCGCAAGACGTACGGCCGGGTCTCCAACGGCATGATCTGCTCGGTCCGTGAGCTGGGCATCGGCGACGACCACGACGGCATCCTGGTGTTGCCCGAGGAGAGCCCGGCCAAGCCCGGCGACGACGCCCGACCGGTGATCGGCCTCGACGAGGTCGTGCTCGAGCTGGAGATCACCCCGGACCGGGGGTACGCGTTGAGCCTGCGCGGTCTGGCCCGGGAACTGTCACACGCGTTCGGGGTGCCGTTCCGCGACCCGGGCCTGGCGCCCGCGCCCGGCGGCACGCCCCGGCCCGCGTACCCGGTCGAGGTGCGCGACACGGTGGGCTGCGACCGGTTCGCCGCCCGGCTGGTCCGCGGCGTCGACCCGAGCGCGCCCACGCCCGCCTGGATGCAGCGGCGGCTCAACACCGCCGGCATCCGGAGCATCTCGCTGCCGGTCGACATCACCAACTACGTGATGCTCGAGCTGGGCCAGCCGATGCACGCCTTCGACGCCGACCGGATCACCGGGCCGCTGGTGGTCCGCCGCGCCGAGGCGGGGGAGAAGCTGACCACCCTGGACGGTGTCGATCGTGTCCTCACCGCCGAGGACATGGTGATCTGCGACGACAGCGGGCCGATCTCGCTCGCCGCGGTGATGGGTGGCGAGACCAGCGAGGTCGTCACCGGCACGACCGACGTGCTGTTCGAGGCCGCCCACTGGGACCCGGTGATGGTGGGACGCACCGCCCGCCGGCACAAGCTGTTCAGCGAGGCCGCCAAGCGTTGGGAGCGGGGCGTCGACCCGGCCCTGCCGCTGGTCGCCCTGGAGCGGGCGGTACGGCTGCTCACCGAGCACGGCGGCGGCACCGTGGGCGACGAGATCCTCGACCTCGACCACGTGGCGCCGCGTACCCCGATCACGCTGGCGGCGGACCTGCCGACCCGGCGGATCGGCGTCGACTACCCGCCGGCGCGGGTGGTGGCCCTGCTGGAGCAGGTGGGCTGCACGGTGGCGCAGGGCGCCGACCGGCTGGCCGAGGACCCGGGCTCGATCGGTGTGGTCGCCGGCGCCGGGGTGGCGCTCACCGTCACCCCGCCGAGCTGGCGTCCCGACCTCACCGACCCCGCCGACCTGGTCGAGGAGGTGGTACGCCTCGACGGGTACGACAAGGTGCCGTCGGTGCTGCCGGTGGCGCCGGCCGGCCGCGGCCTGACCTGGCAGCAGCGCCGCCGTCGGACGATCGCCCGGGCGCTGGCCGACCGTGGCTACGTCGAGGTGCTCGCCCACCCGTTCGTCTCGCCGGAGCTTCCCGACCTGCTCGGCCTGCCGGCCGACGACCCGCGCCGACCCGCGGTGCGGCTGGCCAACCCGCTCTCCGACGAGGAGCCGATGCTGCGCACGACGCTGCTCGGCCCGCTGCTCGGCGTGCTCAAGCGCAACCTCGGCCGGGGCCATCGCGATCTCGCGCTCTACGAGATCGGGACGGTCTTCCACCCGAAGCCCGGCGTGGGCAGCCCGCCGGCGATGGGGGTGGACCGGCGGCCGACCGACGCGGAGTTCGCCGCCGCCGACGCGGTGGTGCCCGCGCAGCCCCGGCACCTCGCCGCCGTGCTGGCCGGCGAGATCGAGCTGTCCGGCTGGTGGGGCAACGGACGCGCGGCCGGGTGGGCGGACGCGGTCGAGGCCGGGCGGACGGTGCTGGCCGCCGCCGGCATCCCGACCGACCGGGTCGAGGTCCGGGCCGCCGAGTACGCGCCGTGGCATCCGGGTCGCTGCGCCGAGCTGCTGGTCGACGGCATCGTCGTCGGGCACGCGGGCGAGCTGCACCCGACGGTGGTCGCGGCGCTGGAACTGCCCCGCCGTACCAGCGCCGTGGAGCTGAACCTCGACCTGCTGCCCGCCGCGCCGGTGCTGTCGGCCCCGGCGGTGTCCGGCTTCCCACCGGCGCTGATCGACGTGGCGCTGGTGGTGGACGAGTCGGTGCCGACGGCGCGGGTGCAGCAGGCACTCGTCGAAGGTGCCGGCGAGCTGCTGGAGGACGTACGCCTCTTCGACGTCTACACCTCCGACCAGCTCGGGGCGGAGCGCAAGTCGTTGGCGTACAAGCTGACCTTCCGGGCGCCGGACCGCACGCTCACGGTGGAGGAGGCGGTGGCGGCCCGGGACGCGGCGGTGGCCGTGGCCGCCGAGCGCTTCGGCGCCACCCTGCGCGGCGCCTGATCCGGTGCCGGTGATCGGTTGGGTGGTGGTGGCCGTCGTGCTCGTGGCGGCCACCACCGGCCTGCTCTGGGCCCGCCGGCACCTGATGCTGGTCTCGGTGGTGGGTCGCAGCATGGAACCGACGCTGCGCCCCGGCGACCGGGTGCTGGCCCGGCGGGTGCCGCTGGCCGGGGTCCGTTCCGGTGACGTGGTCGTGGTGGTGGCGCCGGCGGCGATGACCGCCCGCCACCCCACCCGGCCCGGTGACGGCGAGCCGGGCCTGCTCATCAAGCGGGCGTACGCGGTGCCCGGCGACCCGGTGCCGGTGGACCGGGTACCGCTGCTCGGGCAGCGCCCGGAGCGGGAGGTGCCGCCGGGGCACCTGGTGGTTCTCGGCGACAACCCGCCGTTGAGCCACGACTCGCGGGAGTGGGGTTACCTCGCGGAGCCGGACGTGCTCGGGGTGGTCGTCCGGCCGCGCTTGCGACCCTGACCGGGGCGGACGTCGTGGAGTTTGAGCTGGCCCCTGGACCTGCAAGGGAACGCCGCTGACAGGGCGGCGTCGAATCGGTTTTCGGGTTTCGCCGGGCAATCCGCCCGCCAACCTTGGCGCGGGAACGCGCAACTAGTCCTCCGCATCAAGCAGCCCGATGAGTCCGACGAGGTCTGGGAGCGCTCCCAGACCTCTCCGTAATTCTCATGCAGCCCACTGCATGAACTTGCGGCCGGAGATCACCGCTGCTAAGTTTGACTGCATAGTCATGCGGAGGTGAGTATGGGGATCCGAGTTGCGGTCGGGGGAGCGAGCGGCTACGCCGGCGGCGAGCTGCTGCGCCTGATCGCCGGGCACCCGGAGTTCGAGCTGGTCGCCGCCACTGCGCACAGCCAGGCCGGGCACCGGGTCGACGTGGTGCATCCGCAGCTGGCCGGGCTCGACCTGGTGCTCGGCGCGTCGGGGCCGGAAGCCCTCGCGGACGCGGACCTGGTCTTCCTGGCCCTGCCGCACGGCGAGTCGGCCGCGCTCGCCGCCCAACTGCCGGCCGAGGTGCGCATCGTCGACTTCGGCGCCGACCACCGGCTGGCCGACCCGTACCAGTGGGCGCAGTACTACGGCGGCACGCACGCCGGCCAGTGGACCTACGGCCTGCCGGAACTGCCCGGGCAGCGCGAGCTGATCGTCTCCTCGGCGCGGGTGGCGAACACCGGCTGCTACGCCGCCGCCATCAGCCTGGCGCTCGCCCCGCTGATCGTCGCCGGCGCCGCCCGGCCGGACGACGTGGTCGTGGTCGCCGCCTCGGGCACCTCCGGCGCGGGCCGGGGTGCCAAGGCGCACCTGCTGGCCAGCGAGGTCATGGGCGACCTGTCGCCCTACCGGGTCGGCACCCACCAGCACGTGCCCGAGATCAAGCAGGCGACCGGCGCGACGGGCCTCTCCCTCACCCCGGTGCTCGCCCCGATGCCGCGTGGCATCCTCGCCACGGTCACCGCGGTGCCCGCCCGCGGGGTCGACCCGCAGACGGTGCTCGCCGAAGCGTACGCCGACGCGCCGTTCGTGCACGTGCTGCCCGAGGGGCGCTGGCCACACACCGCCGCCACGCTCGGCTCCAACTCCTGCCACCTGCAGGCCACCGTCGACGTCGACTCCCGCCGCCTGATCGTGGTGAGCGCGCTCGACAACCTCGGCAAGGGCGCGGCCGGTCAGGCCGTGCAGAACGCCAACCTGATGTTCGGCCTGCCGGAGACCACCGGCCTCTCGGTCTACGGAGTGGCGCCATGAGCGTGACCGCTGCGCAGGGATTCCGGGCGGCGGGCGTCGCCGCCGGGCTCAAGGCCGGCGGCGCCGCGGACGTGGCGCTGGTGGTCAACGACGGCCCGGACACGGCCGTCGCCGGTGTCTTCACCGCCAACCGGGTGAAGGCCGCGCCGGTGCTCTGGACCCAGCAGGTCGTCCGCGGTGGGACCGTCCGCGCCGTGGTGCTCAACTCGGGTGGCGCGAACGCCTGCACCGGCCCGGCCGGGTTCCAGGACACCCACGCCACCGCCGAGCATGTCGCCGCCGCCCTCACGGCCGCCGAGCCGGCCCTGGACCTCGGGGCGGGCGAGGTGGCGGTCTGCTCGACCGGCCTGATCGGTGAGCGGCTGCCGATGACCGCGTTGCTCGCCGGCGTGGACGACGCCGTGCGAACGCTGTCGCCGGCCGGCGGCGCCCCTGCCGCCGAGGCGATCATGACGACGGACACCCGGCCGAAGACGACGGTGACGCACGGCACCGGATGGACCGTGGGCGGCATGGCCAAGGGCGCGGGCATGCTCGCTCCGGCCCTGGCGACCATGTTGTGCGTGGTCACCACCGACGCGGTCGCCGACGCCGAGACGCTGGCCAGCGCGTTGCGCGAGGCCTGCCGGGTGACGTTCGACCGGATCGACTCCGACGGCTGCATGTCCACCAACGACACCGTGTTGCTGCTGGCCAGCGGCGCGTCGGGGGTCAGGCCCGCCCCGGGCGAGCTGGCCGCCGCGGTCACCGCCGCCTGCCACGATCTGGCGCGGCAGCTCATCGCCGACGCGGAGGGCGCCACCAAGCAGATCGCCATCGAGGTGGTCGGTGCGGCGAGCGAGGACGACGCGGTCGAGGTGGGCCGCGCGGTGGCCCGCAACAACCTGGTCAAGACCGCGCTGTTCGGCAACGACCCGAACTGGGGACGGATCCTCGCCGCCGTCGGCACCACCGCCGCCGTGTTCGAGCCGGACGGTGTCGACGTCGCGGTCAACGGGGTCTGGGTGTGCCGGGACGGCGCCGCCGCCGAGGACCGGTCGAAGGTCGACCTCACCGGGCGGGACGTGACCATCCGGATCGACCTGCGCTCCGGACCCGCCGCGGCCACCGTCTGGACCAACGACCTCTCCCACGCGTACGTCCACGAGAACTCGGCCTACTCGTCGTGAGCCTCTCCGCCGACCTCACCCGCTCCCAGGCCAAGGCCGCCACGCTGATCGAGGCGCTGCCGTGGCTGGCCCGCTTCTCCGGCTCGACAGTCGTGATCAAGTACGGCGGCAACGCCATGGTCGATCCCGAGTTGCAGCGCGCGTTCGCCGCCGACATGGTCTTCCTGCGCTACGTCGGCCTGAAGCCGGTCGTCGTGCACGGCGGCGGGCCGCAGATCTCGGCCATGCTCGGCCGGCTCGGCATCGTCAGCGAGTTCCGCGGCGGACTGCGGGTCACCACACCCGAGGCGATGCAGGTCGTCCGGATGGTGCTGGTCGGTCAGGTCGGACGGGAACTGGTCGGGCTGATCAACGCGCACGGTCCGTTCGCGGTCGGGCTCTCCGGCGAGGACGCGGGGCTGTTCACGGCGGTGCGCCGCCCGGCGTACGTGGACGGCGAACCGGTCGACGTCGGCCAGGTGGGTGACGTGGAGTCGGTGGACGTCTCCGCGGTCACCGACCTCATAGCGGCCGGGCGGATCCCGGTGATCTCGACCGTCGCGCCGGACACCGACGGGGTGCTGCACAACCTCAACGCGGACACCGCGGCCGCCGCGCTCGCGATCGCACTGGAGGCCCGAAAGCTGGTCGTGCTCACCGATGTCGCCGGCCTCTACGCGAACTGGCCGGACACGACGAGCCTGATCTCGGAGATCGACGCCGACGGCCTGGCGAAACTGCTGCCCACGCTCGAGTCGGGCATGGTGCCCAAGATGGAGGCCTGCCTGCGGGCGGTGCGCGGGGGAGTGCCCGCCGCGCACGTCGTCGACGGCAGGGTCGCCCACTCCACGCTGCTGGAGGTCTTCACGTCGGAAGGGTTCGGAACGATGGTGATCGAGTCATGAGCGCGCTGGTGCAGCGGTGGAGCCAGTCCATGATGGACAACTACGGCACGCCGCCGCTGGCCCTGGTCGCGGGCTCCGGCGCCGTCGTGGTCGACGAGGACGGCCGGGAGTACGTCGACCTGGTCGGCGGTATCGCGGTCAACGCCCTCGGTCATGCCCACCCCGCCGTGGTGGCTGCCGTGTCGAAGCAGGTCGCGACGCTCGGCCACGTCTCCAACCTCTACGTCGCCGAGCCGCCGGTCGCCCTGGCCGAGCTGCTGCTCGCGCTCGCCGGGCGCCCCGGCCGGGTCTTCTTCGCCAACTCGGGCGCGGAGGCCAACGAGGCGGCGTTCAAGATCTCCCGGCTGACCGGTCGTACCCATGTGGTCGCCACGTCGGGCGGCTTCCACGGCCGGACCATGGGTGCTCTCGCGCTCACCGGGCAGCCGGCCAAGAGCGACCCGTTCCGCCCGCTGCCCGGCGAGGTCACCCACGTCGGGTACGGCGACGTGGCCGCGCTGGAGGCGGCGGTCACCGACGCCACCGCGATGGTGATCCTGGAGCCCATCCAGGGGGAGAGCGGTGTCGTCGTGCCGCCGGCCGGCTACCTCGCCGCGGCCCGGCGGATCACCGCCCGGCACGGCGCGCTGCTGGTGCTCGACGAGGTGCAGACCGGCATCGGGCGTACCGGCCACTGGTTCGCCCACCAGGCCGAGAGCGTGGAGCCGGACCTGGTCACGCTCGCCAAGGGGCTCGGCGGTGGGCTGCCGCTCGGCGCGACGCTGGCCTTCGGCCGCGCGGCGCAGCTGCTCACCCCCGGCTCGCACGGCACCACGTTCGGCGGTAACCCGGTCAGCTGCGCCGCCGGGCTCGCGGTGGTGAGCACCATCGCGCACGAGGGCCTGCTCGACCACGTCAAGCGGGTCGGCGAGCGACTGCGCCGCGGGGTCGAGGCGCTCGGCCACCCGCTCGTCTCCGGCGTACGCGGGGCCGGCCTGCTGCTCGGCGTGGTGCTCTCCGCGCCGGTGTCGCGGGTGCTCGCCGAGGCGCTACGCGAGGCCGGTTTCCTGGTGAACCCGGTGCAGCCGGACGTGGTCCGCCTCGCCCCGCCGCTGATCCTCACCGCGGAACAGGTGGACGCGTTCCTGGCGGCCCTTCCGGCCGCCCTGGACACCACCGCGCCCGCCGCGGACCGTTCCCCGTCGGGGTTCGCCCCCTCGACGGTTTCCCCGACGACCGCCACGACCGCCCCGGAGACGACCGCATGATCCGGCACTTCCTGCGTGACGACGACCTGAGCCCCGCCGAGCAGGCGACGGTGCTGGAGCTCGCCGCCCGGATGAAGGCGGACCGGTTCGTCTACCAGCCGCTGACCGGGCCCCGTTCGGTGGCGGTGCTCTTCGACAAGCAGAGCCTGCGTACCCGGACCTCGTTCGACGTCGGCATCGCCGAGCTGGGCGGGCATCCGCTCATCGTGGACACGCACGGCACCCACTTCGGCCGGGGCGAGACCCTCGCCGACGCCGCGCGGGTGCTCTCCCGCTACGTCGCCGCGATCGTGCTGCGCACCTACGGCGACGACCGCATCGCCGAGATCGCCGGCGGGGCGAGTGTGCCGGTGGTCAACGCGCTCACCGACGGCTTCCACCCCTGCCAGCTCCTGGCGGACCTGCTCACCGTCCGGGAACGCTTCGGCGGCACCGCCGGCCGGACCCTCGCGTACGTCGGCGACGCGGCCAACAACATGGCCAACTCGTACCTGCTCGCCGGGGCGACCGCCGGCATGCACGTACGGGTGGCCGGGCCGGTCGGGTTCTCCGCCGACCCCGTGGTGGTGGCCCGGGCCGCCGAGATCGCGGTCGGCACCGGCGGTTCGGTGAGTGTGCTGACCGACCCGGCCGAGGCGGTCAAGGGGGCCGACGTGATCGCCACCGACACCTGGACCTCCATGGGGCAGGAGGACGACGGGCTGGACCGCAACACGCCGTTCCTGCCTTACCAGGTCAACGCCGAGCTGCTCGCCCAGGCGGCGCCGGGCGCGATCGTGCTGCACTGCCTGCCCGCGCACCGGGGTGAGGAGATCACCGACGAGGTGCTCGACGGCCCGCAGAGCGCGGTCTTCGATCAGGCGGAGAATCGGCTGCACGCCCAGAAGGCGCTGCTCACGTTCCTCATCGAGGCCACGACCCTGGCCCCGGACGCGGCGGCGCCCGACGCCACCGTGACCAGGGAGACCACATGACCGCCCCGCTGACCCGCACCGCCCGGCACGCCCGCATCGTGGAGCTGATCCGGGACAAGGCAGTCCACTCGCAGCCCGAGCTGGCCGACCTGCTCGCCGGCGACGGCATCCAGGTCACCCAGGCCACCCTCTCCCGGGACCTGAAGGAACTCGGCGCGGCGACCGTGCGCGGCGGCGACGGACGCGGCGTCTACGTGATCCCGGAGGACGGCCACCGGCCGCTGCGTGACGCCGAGGCCGCCCCGGCCCGCCTGGTGCGGCTGCTGCACGAGCTGCTCAACGGGGTCGACTCCAGCGGCAACATCGCCGTGCTGCGGACCCCGCCGGGCGCAGCGCACTACCTGGCCAGCGCGTTGGACCGAGCGGGCCTGCCCGAGGTCGTCGGCACGATCGCCGGCGACGACACCATCCTCGTCGTGGCCCGCGAGGCCGACGGTGGAGCCACGCTCGGCGAGAAGCTCGCCGGCTGGGCCCGCCGCGAAGAGAACGTTGAAGGGAGCAACACACCATGACCGAGCGGGTCGTCCTGGCGTACTCCGGGGGTTTGGACACCTCCGTCGCCATTCCGTACCTGGCCGAGCAGACCGGTGCCGAGGTGATCGCGGTCGCGGTCGACGTCGGCCAGGGCGGCGAGGACATGAACGTCATCCGGCAACGCGCCCTGGACTGCGGCGCCGTGGAGTCCGAGGTGGTCGACGCGCGCGACGAGTTCGCCGCCGAGTACTGCCTGCCGGCGATCCGCGCCAACGCCCTCTACATGGACCGCTACCCGTTGGTCTCCGCGCTGTCCCGCCCGCTGATCGTCAAGCATCTGGTGACCGCGGCGCGCAAGCACGGCGGGACGATCGTGTCGCACGGGTGCACTGGCAAGGGCAACGACCAGGTCCGCTTCGAGGTCGGTCTGGGGGCGCTCGCGTCCGACCTGAAGATCATCGCTCCGGCCCGGGACTACGCCTGGACCCGGGACAAGGCGATCGCGTTCGCCGAGGAGAAGGGCCTGCCGATCGACGTGTCGGCCAAGTCGCCGTACTCCATCGACCAGAACCTGTTCGGCCGGGCGGTGGAGACCGGCTTCCTGGAGGACATCTGGAACGGTCCGATCGAGGACCTGTACTCCTACACGGCCGACCCGAGCGAGCCCCGCGACCCCGACGAGGTCGTCATCACCTTCGACGCGGGCGTGCCGGTCGCGGTGGACGGTGAGACCGTCACCCCGTACCAGGCGATCCAGGAGCTGAACCGGCGGGCGGGCGCGCAGGGCATCGGACGGCTCGACATGGTCGAGGACCGTCTCGTCGGCATCAAGAGCCGTGAGGTGTACGAGGCGCCGGGCGCGATCGCGCTGATCACCGCCCACCAGGAGCTGGAGAACGTGACCGTCGAGCGGGACCTGGCCCGGTTCAAGCGCGGTGTCGACCAGCGTTGGGGCGAGCTCGTCTACGACGGCCTCTGGTTCTCGCCGTTGAAGCGCTCGCTGGACGCGTTCATCGACGACGCCCAGCGGCACGTCACCGGCGAGGTACGGCTGACCCTGCACGGCGGCCGGGCCACCGTCACCGGCCGGCGCTCCGAGGCCAGCCTGTACGACTTCGGCATGGCCACCTACGACACCGGCGACACGTTCGATCAGTCCCTCGCCAAGGGTTTCGTGCAGCTGTGGGGTCTGCCCAGCCGGATGGCCGCGGCCCGGGACGCCCGGCTCGGCGAAAGGTGAGCCCCGCGAGCGCGAGGAGTGCGCGAGCACGGCGAGTGAGCCCCGCAGTCGGGACGCGGGAGGTGAGCACTGCGAACGCGAGGAGTGAGCGAGCGCAGCGAGTGAGCCCCGCAGTCGGGAGCGAAAGGTGAGCACTGCCACAATGGGTCCGGTGGACGACAAGAGCCTGACCGAGAACAGCGCCGCCACGAACCGGACGAGCCTGTGGGGCGGGCGGTTCGCCGGCGGCCCCGCGGAGGCCCTGGCCCGGCTGTCGGTGAGCGTGCAGTTCGACTGGCGGCTGGCTCCGTACGACATCGCCGGCTCCCGGGCGCACGCCCGGGTCCTGGCCGGCGCCGGCCTGCTGGACCCGGAGGAGTTGGGGAAGATCCTCGCGGCGCTGGACGACCTGGAGGCGGCCTGCGCCTCGGGGCAGTTCCGCCCGACGGTCGACGACGAGGACGTGCACACGGCGCTGGAGCGCGGCCTGTTGGAGCGGCTCGGCAGCCTGGGCGGGAAGCTTCGCGCCGGCCGGTCGCGCAACGACCAGGTCGCCACCGACCTGCGGCTCTACCTGCGCGACCACGCGCGGGGCGTGGCCGCCCGGCTGGTGGAGCTGGCGGAGGCGTTGGTCGAGCAGGCGGAGCGGCACGTGGAGACGGCCGCGCCGGGCATGACGCACCTTCAGCACGCGCAGCCGGTCACCTTCGGTCATTGGCTGCTCGCCCACGTCCAGCCGCTGCTGCGGGACCTGGAGCGGATGCGGGACTGGGACGAGCGGGCCGCGGTCAGTCCGCTCGGCGCGGGCGCGCTCGCCGGCTCGGGTCTGCCGCTGGATCCGGTGGCGGTCTCCAAGGAGTTGGGTTTCCGGACGTCGTTCGCGAACTCGATGGACGCGGTCGCCGACCGGGACTTCGTCGCCGAGTTCCTCTTCGTCACGGCGATGATCGGGGTGCACCTGTCCCGCCTCGGCGAGGAGGTGGTGCTCTGGACGTCGCAGGAGTTCGGCTGGGTGGAGCTGGACGACGCGTTCGCCACCGGCTCCTCGATCATGCCGCAGAAGAAGAACGCGGACATCGCCGAGCTGGCCCGCGGTAAGTCCGGCCGGCTGGTCGGCGGGCTGATGAGCGTGCTCACCATGCTCAAGGGCCTGCCGATGACCTACGACCGGGACATGCAGGAGGACAAGGAGCCGGCCTTCGACGCCGTCGACACGCTGGAGCTGCTGCTGCCGGCTCTCGCGGGGATGATCTCCACGATGACGGTACGGGTCGACCGGCTGGTCGCCGCCGCTCCGGTGGGGTATTCGCTGGCCACCGAGGTCGCCGACTGGCTCGTCCGCCGGGGTGTGCCGTTCCGCGACGCGCATGAGATCACCGGGCGGCTGGTCGCGCTCTGTGTGGCCCGCGACTGCGCGCTGGACGAGGTCTCGGACGCCGACCTGGCCGCGGTCAGCGAGCACCTCGACCCGTCGGTGCGTGACGTGCTCTCCGTTCGTTCGGCGCTCGCCGCCCGGACCACGCCCGGCTCGACCGGCCCCGGGCCGGTGGCCGACCAACTCGCCGCCGCTGCCGACAAGCTGGCCGGCTGGCGGGAGTGGGCTGCCGAGCGGGTCGTTCCCCGCTGAGCCCGGCTGCTCGGATCCGCATGACATCAGGGAAGCGGCCGCCTCGGCCTTCGCCGGGGCGGCCGCTTCCCTGATGTCCGTTCGGTGCTGGTCCGGGTGCCGGGGACGGGGTCGTTCAGCCGGTCGGCCGTTCCCGCTTCGGCAGTTTCGCCACCACCGCGTCGTACGACGCGTCGACGGCTTCGATGAGCTCCTCGTCGTCGATCCCGCCGTCGATCCGGAGGGTGTTCCAGCCGGAGCGTCCGATGTAGGGCATCACCCGGGCGTCCGCCGGGTGCCGGTGCAGCCACTCGTCGGCCACCTCCCGGCTCGGGCCGCACTTCACGCCCACCGTGGGGTCGGTCCTGTGGGAGCCGAGGAACGCGAAGATCCGGCTGCCCACCTTGACCACCTCGTCGTCCTCCCACGGCTGGTCCAGCCAGGCACCCGGCTTCGCCAGGCAGTACGCCAGCATCTCCTCGCGTCGCATCACGCCCTCCTGTCGGGTCGGCTGTCTAGTCGGCGGTGCGTGCGGTGAGGCGGTCGTAGCGCTGCTGCGCGGCCTGTGCGCTGCCCAGGCCGAGCCCGAAGGCGATCGCCTGCCAGGTCATTCCGCGGCCGCGGGCCGCCTGCAGCAGGCCGGTCTCCAGCACGTCCACCTCGGCCCGGACGTGCGGGATCAGGGTGAGCGCGGCCATCAGGTCGGCCTGGTCGACCGGTTCCTCGCCCGGTTCCAGTTCCGCCCCGCCGCTGAGGGCCATCACCAGGGTCGCCGCCTCGTAGGCGTCCGGGACGTCGGGGTGGGCGTACCGCCGGCGGCGGGCGTCGGTGCCCGCGTGCCGTTCCGCGATCCGCAGCAGCGCCGCGTAGTTGCGGTGTGCGCGAGCCTGGGCAGCGTCCGGAGCGGTGAACGGATCGTTGTTCAGCGTGGCCATGCCGTCCATTGGAACTCTTTAACACTTCCTTGTCAACACGTTGTTGAAGATCGGGGCCGCTGGGGGTCCGGGCCGACTGCGCAGAGCGGTGCGCAGTAACCGGTCGTTTCCCCTATGCTTACCGGGTTTTTGCGCGGCGCTTGTTCATACGGGGGAGGGGCACCGCACTTGACCAGCCTCGTTGCGCTCCTGGTCGCTGTCGTACCGGGATCTCTGTTGGGATTCGCGCTGCCGCCGGGGCGGTACCGCTGGGCGGCCTGGGCCGCGTCTCCGGCGCTCACTCTCGGCCTGATCGCGGTGGCCATGGCCTGGCTGCGGCCCCTCGGCCTGCCCGACGGCGCCACGGCCGTGCTCGTCGCCGAGATCGTGCTGGCGGGCGCGGCGATCACGCTGTCGAGGCTGCTCGGTCGCGGACTCGTCGAGGACGGCGCCGAGCACACCCCGCTACCCCTGCGGGCCCGCTTCCGGCTGCCGTCGGTCCGCCCACGTCCGGCCGACGTCCTCGGGTTGGCCGTGCCGGCGGTGATCGCCGCGGGCTACGGCTGGCTGATCGCCGGCCGGCTCGCCGCCCCGCCCGGGTGGGACGCGATGAACCACGGCTACATGAGCCGCCGCATCCTGGACACCGGCACCACCGCGATCACCGCCGCGTGCAGCTCCGGCTCGACCGACACGGTGACCTCCTGCGAGTTCTACCCGCTGGCCGCCAACGTGGCCTGGGCGCAGGCGACACAGCTCTCCGGCGGTGCGATGAGCACCGTGATGACCACCTGGGCCCTGCTGGTCGGGCCGGTCGCCCTGGCCGCCGGCATTTACGCCTGCGTGCGGGCGCTGGCTGGGCGCCCGGTCGTGGGGGGGGGGGCCGCCCCCCCGCCCCCGGGGGGCGGCCCCCGAGGGGAGTGGGGGGGCGGCGGGCGGCTCACCGAGCGGGGGGC
>NZ_JBEXFP010000051.1:40334-47776 GCF_040606825.1 Micromonospora sp. NPDC005367
GCGGGACGTGGTGGTGGGGCCGGTCGCGCGGGCCGGGGGATTGTTCGCCTGGGTGGGGGGGCTGGCGGGGCGCGGGGTGGGGGGGGCGGCCGCCGCCACCGCGCCGGTGTTCATCGGCCCGATATGGGTGTCGTTGCTCTCCGGCCGGATCACCGAGCAGGCGGCGCCGTGCCTGGCCGGCGGGCTCGCGTTGCTGATCGCGTTGGCCGTGCGAGGCCGGCATCCGGTGCGGATGGGTCTGCTCGCCGGCCTGGGCGGCGCCGGGGTCGTCATGATGCACTCCTACGACGTGCTCTTCATCGGGGTGCTCGCGATCGGCCTGGTCGTGGCGTTGCGAGAGCACCTGCGGTGGCGGACCGCGGGAGCGGCCGCCGCCGCGATGGTGGTCGCCGGGATCGGCACGGTCGCGCCGCTGCTGGGCGCGATCGCCGGCGCGGGCGGCGAGCGCCTGACCGAGAAGCCGCAGCTGCTCGGCCGGTGGGGCGAGGCGGTCCAGTTCTGGTTGACCGACCCGCAGCGGTACGTCCTGCTGGGTTTCCCGACGCCGGGCACCGAGCACGTCGCGCCCTGGCCGCTGAGCGTCCGGATAGGTCTCTGGATCACCGTCGCCTGTCTGCTCGCCTCGCCGCTGGCCCTGGTGCTCCGGTCGCTGCGCTGGGCCCGGCCGTGGCTGGCGGCCGGGCTGTTCTTCACGCTGGTCGGCGTCGTAACCATCAGTTCGAACGCCGGGCTCGTGCAGAGTCTGAGCGCCCTCTGGTACGGCGATCCGGCACGCCTCTGGTCGATGATCTTTCCGGTCTACGGGGTGGCCACGGTGGCCGGTGCGGTGGTGCTCGGGCTCGGTCTGCGCCGGCTGCTCGCCCTGCTCGGCGGGCGGGTGGCGGCGCTGCGGCGGCCGACCCGCGCCCTGACGCCCGGTGCCGCCGTCGCCGCCGCGGTGGTGCTGAGCCTGGCGCTGCTCGCCGCCCTGCCCGGCAGCTGGCACCCGTTGCGTGGTGAGGTGAAGCGGCGGGCCCCGGTCGGCGACTCCTACGACCGCGCGTTCGAGTGGCTCGACGGCCGGGTGCAGCCCGGCCAGGTCGTCGCCTACGACCGGCACCGGCAGTTCATGACCTGGTCGTACGCCGACCACGGCACACCGCTGCTCTTCGGCATGCCGCCGTCGCAGACGGCGGTGGCGGAGAACTGGGAGGACCGCTGGCGCGCCTGGCGCTGGCTGGTGAACAACGCCGACGCGCCGCCCGCCGGCTGTGCCGTTCGCCGGCTCGGCATCGGGTACGTGATCGTGGGCAGCGCGAACTACCCGGGCTGGCGGGCCCACTATCGACAGTCGCGGCTGGACCGCAGCGACCGCTTGACGCCGGTGCACCGGGTCGACGGCATCCGGATCTACCAGGTGACCGAGGCGGGACGGGTCTGCCCGGACGCGGCCGGGTGACGTACGGAACCATCCGGCAGTAAACACTCGGTGACCGGATGGCAGCCAACAGCTGAACTAGTTGCTACTTTCGTGGATGCCCGGCCATCCGGCCGCTCGCAGGACGAGGAGGCGCAGGCCGGGCAGGAGATTCCAGCACACGCCGACCCGGTCATCGGACCGGCACCGGGAGACGGGGGCAAGGTGAACCACAGGCACCTCAGCAGGCGACCGGTGATCGGTCGCGGCGCCGGCCGGCCGGTCAGGGCCTGCTTGCGACGGGAGGCCGTGCGTTGATAGCGCTACGTGTCTACCGGATGCTGCCGAAGGAACACCGGCTCCGGATGCTCCAGGTCCTGCCGCCGCAGCGGCAGCTCTGGCTGGTGCGGCGGTTGACCCGGATCTCCACGCGCGGGAAGCGCACCCCGCTGGGCAAGCTGCGCACGGTGCGCGACGGCGCGGCCCAGGTCCAGGCGCGGGTGGTCGCGGCGGCGACGCCCGCCGAGCGGTGGCGACACAACCTCGACCTGGTGACCGCGGCGTTCGACGAGGCCGGGGTCCCGCACTTCGCGGTGCCGACGTTGGACGAGCGCTGCAGCGCGGTCGCCGTACGCGAGCAGGACCGGGACGGGGCGCTGCGGGCGCTGGCCACGGTGGGCGCGAAGGACGGCGTGACGGTCCGCCTCCCCGATCGCGCGCGGCCGGGTCGGCAGGGGACCGTCGCGGAGGTCTTCGCCGCGGTCACCGACCCGTTCGGCCGTACCGTCCTCGGTCGGGCCTTCGCCTGTCACGTGGAGTTCTGGGCGGACGCGCCGGCCGAGGAGTACCCGGTCCCGCACATCACGGCGCCACGTCCCAACCGGATCGCCGCGGCCCTGCCCACGACCGGCGTCACCGTCGCCGTGCCGACCCGGCGACTGAGCCGCTTCGCCGGTGACGACACCACCTGCCGGAGCCGGGCCGAATACGCCGGTCTCGGCCACGACCAGGTCACGTTCCCGATCGACGTGGTCTACACCTGGGTCGACGGGGACGACAGCGACTGGCGCGAGCGCAAGAACCGGGCGCTGCGTGAGCACGGCGCGGCCGAGATGAACGAGGTCGCCGCGAACGACGCGCGCTACGTCAGCCGCGACGAGCTTCGCTACTCCATGCGGTCGCTGGTCGCCTACGCGCCCTGGGTCCGGCAGGTCTACCTGGTCACGGACGATCAGGTCCCGCCGTGGCTGGACGTCATGCACCCGATGGTCCGGGTGGTGCGGCACCGGGAGATCTTCGCCGGCACCGGGCGGCTGCCCACCTTCAACTCGCACGCCATCGAGTCCCGGCTGCACCGCATCCCCGGGCTCAGTGAGCACTTCGTCTACGTCAACGACGACATGTTCTTCGGCCGGCCGTTGCTGCCGACCGCGTTCTTCCACGCCAACGGGATCGCCAAGTTCTTCCCCTCACCTGCCCAGCTCGACGTCGGCCCGGCCACCGTGCACGACGCCCCGGTCACCGCCGCCGGTAAGAACAACCGGCGGCACATCGAGGAGCGCTTCGGGCGCACCATCTCGCAGAAGATGCGGCACGTGCCGTACCCGCTGCGTCGGAGTGTTTTGGAGGACATCGAGCGGCAGCTGCCGGACGAGGTGCTGGCCACCGCCGAGCACCAGTTCCGGCACCCGGGGGACCTGTCCATCCCGTCGTCGTTGCAGCACTACTGGTCGTACCTTTCCGGCACCTCGGTTCCCGGCTCCATCCGGTACACCTACGCCGACCTGGCGCACCCCTCCACTCCGGTGAAGCTGGCCGCGCTGCTGGCCCGGCGGCACTGTGACGTGTTCTGCCTCAACGACACCGACTCCAGCGAGGTCCTGCTCTCCGAGCAGCAGGCGATGCTGGCGGACTTCCTCTCCGCGTACCTTCCGTTCCGGGCGCCTTTCGAGGTGTCGCCGGAGGTGGAGGCGCAGCGGCGGGGACGCACCGCGTCCGCCCTGGCGGCGGAGCTGCTCACCGCCGCGCCGGTGGGCGCGGCTCCGCGGCAAGGCGCCGGTCGCACCCCCCTCGGTCCGGCCGGCCAGCCCGAGCCGGTGCACTGACGGGCGGGGTGGTGGCCGTGCGGCGCGGTGCCACCAGCACCGCGGGTGGCGCGGCGCAGAGCCTGGGTGATTCCGGGTACGACGGGTGTGCCGGTCCGACTCCGGCCGGCGCGGATCCGTCCGCAGGTCAGACGGGCAGGGTGGACGGGCGCCGGCGCGGGACGTGACGGCGGTACAGGCTCACGCTCTCCTCGCCCACCAGCCAGAACCGCCAGGGCGTGTCGTGTGCCGCGGCGACTCCGACGCGCGGTCCGGCGGCGATCAGGGACGGGTCCACGGGTGCCGGCGGTGGGGTCAGGAGTATCGGCCCGGAGCCGTCCAGGGCTGACGTGCCGTTGGCGTCGCGGTCGAGTCCGAGCGCCCTGACGAGCCGCGCCGGCCCGCGAGCGAGGTCACGATCCGGGGCGTTGCCCCGGCGCTCCCGGGCGATCTCCAGCCCTTCGGTCACGGCTCCGGCGCGCAGCAGGACGGCGGCTGCCTCACCCTCGCGGCCGCACACGATGTTCATGCACCAGTGCATGCCGAACACGAAGTACACGTAGACGTGTCCCGCCGGTCCGAACATGACCTCGTTGCGGGGAGTCGGCCCTCGGTGGGCGTGTGAGGCCGGGTCCTCCCCGGTGCCGGCGTACGCCTCGACCTCGGTGAGCCGGATCCGGACGCCGTTGGCCGATACGGTCCAGCCGAGCAGGGTTCGGGCGGTCGTCGCGACCTGTGCGGCAGGTGCCTGGAGCCAGGGGTACGTCATCGTGGGGCAAGGGTACCGGGGCAGTGGCCGCACGACCTCCGGTGGTGCGGGCGAGCAGCGTGAGTGGCTTCGGGCGGGGTAGTCCCCGGCCGGAAGGACCCGCGACCGGTGGGGTGACGGCCACCACGATGGTGGTCCATTGTTGGAATTATTGAGTCGTCAAGTATGTTGTCGGGTGCGTAACGGCCGCCGGGCCGCGGCCAACAACCCGAGGAGCTGTCATGCAGTTCGGAATCTTCACCGTCGGTGACGTGACGGTCGACCCGACCAACGGCCGGGAGCCGACCGAGCATGAGCGGATCAAGGCGATGGTGGCCATCGCCTTGAAGGCCGAAGAGGTGGGGCTCGACGTGTTCGCCACGGGCGAGCACCACAACCCGCCGTTCGTGCCCTCGTCACCGACGACCATGCTCGGTTACATCGCGGCGCGTACCGAGCGGCTGCTGCTCTCCACCGCGACCACGCTGATCACCACCAACGACCCGGTGAAGATCGCGGAGGACTACGCGATGCTGCAGCACCTGTCCGACGGTCGAGTCGACCTGATGATGGGGCGCGGCAACACCGGCCCGGTCTACCCGTGGTTCGGCCAGGACATCCGCAACGGCGTCCCGCTCGCCATCGAGAACTACGACCTGCTGCACCGGCTGTGGCGGGAGGACGTGGTCGACTGGAAGGGTCGCTTCCGCACCCCGCTGCAGTCGTTCACCTCGACGCCTCGCCCCCTGGACGGCGTACCGCCGTTCGTGTGGCACGGTTCGATCCGCAGCCCTGAGATCGCCGAGCAGGCCGCGTACTACGGTGACGGCTTCTTCCACAACCACATCTTCTGGCCGAAGGAGCACACCCAGCGGTTGGTGAACCTCTACCGGCAGCGCTTCGAGCACTACGGCCATGGTTCTGCCGACCAGGCCATCGTCGGCCTCGGCGGGCAGGTGTTCATGCGGAAGAACTCGCAGGACGCGATCCGTGAGTTCCGGCCGTACTTCGACAACGCCCCGGTCTACGGGCACGGGCCGTCGCTCGAGGAGTTCACCGCGGAGACGCCGTTGACCGTTGGCAGCCCGCAGCAGGTCATCGACCGCACCCTGTCCTTCCGCGACTACGTGGGCGACTACCAGCGTCAGCTCTTCCTCATGGACCACGCCGGGCTGCCGCTGAAGACCGTGCTGGAGCAGCTCGACATCCTCGGCGAGGAGGTCGTCCCGGTGCTGCGCAAGGAGTTCGACTCGCTCCGTCCCGCGCACGTTCCGGCGGCGCCGACGCACGCCTCGCTCGTCGCCGCGGCGGGCGGCGCCAAGGACAGCACCGTCCACGCCGTCGACGACGTGACGGGCAAGGCGCCGGAGGCGAACCGATGACGCAGCGCACCCTCGCTGTGGTCTCGGCCGGCCTCAGCCAGCCGTCCTCCACCCGACTGCTCGCCGACCAGCTCGCCGCCGCCACGCGCGACGAGCTGGTCGGCCGGGGCGAGACCGCCGAGCTGCGTCACGTCGTCCTGCGCGAGCACGCCCACGACGTGACGAACCACCTGATCACCGGTTTTCCGTCCGAGTCGCTGCGTGCGGTGCTCGACACGGTGACCGGCGCCGACGGGGTGATCGCGGTCACGCCGATCTTCAACGCGTCCTACAACGGACTCTTCAAGTCCTTCTTCGACCTGATCGAGGCGGACGCGTTGACGGACCGACCGGTGCTGATCGCCGCGACCGGCGGCACGGCCCGGCACTCACTGGCCATGGAGCACGCGATGCGACCGCTCTTCGCCTACCTGCACGCGGTGGTGGTGCCGACGTCGGTCTTCGCCGCCCCGGAGGACTGGGCGAGCGGGACGGCCGACGCCGCGCTGCGGTCCCGGATCGAGCGGGCCGCCGCCGAACTCGCCGAGCAGGTGCACCGACGGCCGGTGTCCACCGGACCGTCCGATCCGTTCGCGCTGACGACCAGCTTCGAGGAGCTGCTCAACCGGCGCGAACCCTGACCGGGGCCGCGCCGCCGACGGCCACGCAACGCTCGTCAGCCCGCCCGGTCGTACGGGTGGGCGACGAGCACCGGGCAGTGGGCATGCTGCACCAGCGCCTGGCTCACCGAGCCGAGCAACATGCCGGTGAAGCCGCCCCGGCCCCGGGTGCCCACGACCACCAGCGCCGCGTCCCGGCTCGCCTCGATCAGCGCCTGCTCGGCTGACGCCGCGCGCACCGTCCGGCCCGTGACGGTCAGGTCGGGGTGCTCGACCCGGGCCGCGGCGACGGCGGTGGCGAGCAGCGGCTCGTCTTCCGGGGGCGTCGGCCCGCCCGCCCGCGGGTCCCGTGCCCCCACGGCATCGGCATGATCGCCTCCCGTCACGTGCACGAGCACCAGCTCGGCGCCGCGCCGGACGGCCTCCTCGGCGGCGTAGCGGACCGCCAACGACGCGGACTCCGATCCGTCGACGCCGACGAGCACCGGTCCCAGCACGGGCGCGGGCCCGCCGGCCGGGCGTACCACCAGCACCGGACAGTGCGCGTGCGCGGCGACCTGCGCGCCCACCGAGCCGAGCAGCAGACCGGTGAAGCCGCCCAGGCCCCGGCTGCCCACCACCACCAGTTCCGCGCGGTGCGACTCCTCGACGAGGGCCGCGCCCGGACCGCCGGCCACCTGCCGCACCTCGACGTGCAGCCCCGGCCGGTCGCCGGCCAGCTCCGCCGCCGTCTGCTCCAACATCCGCTGCGCCGGCTCGGTCGGCGCCGGCACACCCAGGTCGTACGGGTTGAGCGGCACCCCGTAGCCGAGCGGATGCAGGTACCCGTGCACCAGGTGCAGGGGAAGTTGCCGGCGTACCGCCGCACGGGCCGCCTCTTCGGCCGCGACGAGGCTCGCCGGGGATCCGTCCACTCCCACCACGACGGGTCGGTTCATTCGGCCTCCCAACGCTCGACCAGGTCATTGTCGGCGCGGTCGTACCCGTCCGCGGGATTTCCCACCCGCCCGATGTCGCTGCCGCGCAAGTCGCACCCGCGAGGCGCCGGGAACCGCACCGACCCGCCGAGAGCACGGTGACCGACCACCGCGCCCCGCGCGGGCGCCGCCACGACGACGAGCGGCCGTGGGGGCCCCCCGGGGGGCCCGCCCCCGGCAGCCAACGGGCGCGCGGCCCCCCCCCCGCCCCGCCCCCCCGCGGGTAGCCCCAGGCGCCCCACAACCCACCCCCGCG
>NZ_JBEXFP010000052.1:0-46704 GCF_040606825.1 Micromonospora sp. NPDC005367
ACTGCGAACGCGTCCTGCAACCGCGAGTGCTCACCCGCCAGCAGCTACCGGATCCGAGTCTGCCGCAACCGACCCGGCAACTCTCATTAGCAACCTGCTCGCACGAGGACGCCCGCTGGCGGACGAGTGCGGACGATCGTCCGAGGTCGCAACGAGGACGGACGATGCGGGACGACGCGCACAGAGCTTGCAAGCGAGGGGTCACGAGCCGAGCGAGCGCGGCCGGAGTCGACCAGTTCGGCACTCCCGGTCTACCGGGGGAGGGGGTTCGCGATGTACACGCCCTTGCCTTGCCGGCCGTCAATCAGCCCCTCGGCTTTGAGGATGAGCATCGCGGCGCGGATGACGGTGTTGCTCACGTCGTAGTGGTCGCAGAGGGCGGCGAAGGACGGCAGCTTGTCGCCCGGCTTCAACTGGCCGGAGCTGATCTGCTCGCGGATATCTCGGGCGACCTGTAGGTAGGCGGCTTCAGACATAGGTGGTGCTCCCAGCTTGGCGGCTGGTGCTAGCAGAACACACCCGAGGCTCGACTTACAACGCTATGTGCGTCAGCTGTTGACCCTGCGCACATTGCGTCTTAAGTTGCTCGTGGGGCTACCCAGCTTGGCGGCAAGGGGGTCCTGCCGTGGGTGCTCGTCTCCCGAAGCGGGTGCCCACGGCTCCACCGGTCATTGGCGGGAGGCATGGTGACCAGGCCGAACAACGCAGGCGTTTGGACCGCAAATCCTGCTCTGGATCACGGGCGCGCTGGCGATCGTCGGCGGATCACCCGTGACGGCGGGGCCGATGGCGGTCGACCGCGTGTGCCGTATGACGGGTACCTCCTAGCCGTCGCGCTGACCCTCGCCCGTCGCCATCGACCCGTTTGGTCTTGGCGGCACTGGCGGCGTGTCTGCCGATGCGGCGCGACCCTGCCCTGCCGAAGCCGTCACCGCATCCCGATCAACCGCGGCCACTGGCCCAGCCAGGACGGCCCGCGATGACCACTCACCACCCGATCAAGCCAGCCTGGACGTGCGGCGGCTGCGCGGGGGAGTGGCCCTGCCAAACTCGGCGGCGGGAGCTGCGAGCCGAGTACGACCGCGCATCCGTATCGCTGGCCCTTTACCTGACCGCCCAGCTCGTCAACGCTGCCCAGGACCTGGCCCACGCGCCCGCCGGCCGCCTGCACCGACGCTTCCTCGGCTGGATTCGATGAGCATCCTGCGGCCCGGCGACGAGAAGTTCCACTACAGCGACGGCTCCCACCGGTGGATCCCGCCGAACCCGGACTACGACCAGGAGGTCTGGGACGAGCAGGTCCGCCAGCACAAGCACGGACACCTCAAGAACGAGCGCCCAAAGGTCCGCATCCAGCGCCTCGTCTGATGCCAGCAGTACAGCAGCGAAGTACAGCAGCCGAGCCAGCCGAACCGAGCCGAGAAGCACGCCAGCAGCCCGGATGACCTCGCATCAAGCCCGATCCAGGCGGCCTGCCGAGAGTTCACACCGAAGGGGTCGCGCGGCGTGCGGCTCGTCGAGCCTGCAGCTCTGTTAGCCATTGCCGTACCTGAAACTCATCATGTAAGAAGCCTGCGTCTGGTCCGGCCGGGAGATCGACGCCATAGAGCAGATTCAGCGCCCACCACTCCACGTCGCCCCAGCAAAGCTCGTCGTCGGTCACCCACCGGTGAGCCCACCGGTCAGCAGAGTTCCGGGTCTCGCGACCATCGACAACGGCAAGCAGCCATGCCTCTATCTCGTCGAGGTTCGGTTGCTGGCTGTTGTCCACGGTCGCAACCTTACGGTCCTGGGTGACTGGCTGAGTGACGATCAGGGTGGACGTGGGCGGACAACGATGGACGATGGGGATCGCCTCGGCGGGTCAAGGTCGCGCTCGTTCCGGGTCAGCAGCGTCGTGGTTGCCGAGGCTGCGTTCGGGGTCTTCGCCCAACTCGACGAGGTACCGGACGCAATAGCTCTGTTCGACCTCGCGACGTGGCCGCGTGGCCGGCCGCTGCCGCCGATTGGCACCCGACTTCGCGGAAGGGTGGTGGGCCACCGGCCCGGACATGACGACCATCCAGGGCAGCTACGACCAGCGCCGCTCTGATTCAAGGCTCAGGCATGCCCATGAGGGCCGGGGGATGAACCAGCGCCGGGGGACTGACTCGTAGTGAGCAAGTCAGCCAGTGTCGCAAGATCCGGCACCGGCGCGGAATGATCACGGGTGGCGCTGCCTAGGGGGTAGACGTTTCGCCTGCTGGAGCAGCCCGGCCACGGTCATGCTCTACCCTTTTTGCTGTCTAACCGTCCAGCCGGGACAACAAGTCTTTGCGCAATGGCCAGGACTTATCATTGATGCATTCTGCTAGGCAGGCCAACGCAAGTGCTAAAGGCCAGGAAACCGCGTCTCGATGCTTCCGGGGAAGAATTTCGAGTGGCCGACCGGGATCCCAGAACCGTACGGGGGCGAGGCTGACCGGAATGACATCATGGACGAAGGATCGTTCTACCCGGCGGAGCGTCTTTTCGCGCATTTGATCACTGGTGATGTTTAGGAGCGTTGCTGTGCAGAACTCGGGCATCGCCCCGCGGCTGATCCACCTGCCGTGGCCGACGACAGAGCTGCCCAGTACCTCGCTCGCCTTCAGGTGGCACTCTTCCCGCAGTTCGCGTTCGGCTCCGTTGATCACGATTTGCTGGATGGTCCAGTCGGCCATTCTGCGGGGCACGTCCTTAGGTTCGAGCGCGCCTGACCCGGAAGGGGCAAGCAAGCCAGGGCTGCCAATGTTTTCGGGAGTCTGCGCCACAAGAAGCAGCTGTCCGCTGGTGGTGAAGGCAAGCGTCGACACGCCGATCAGGTTTGCTAGACGACTTCGCCTAAATGAGATCAGTCGGCCTTCCACATCGAGGATGAGGTCTCGACCGCGAAGGACGGGACTCTCGCGACCTGCCTGCCAAATATCCAAGGGGGCGAGCAAATTGCTGCACAAAAAGTCGAAATAGCTGCTGGCCCTGAGCTTGACGACATCGTCGCCTAGAAGGTCAGACGCCAAACAGAGCGTACGGTCGTTGTAAATTCTTCCCGTCTTGGCGCGGTGGCCTAGGTAGTCGACGGACCAGGTCCTCAGGTCGCGGGGAAGCCTGTAGTCGGGAGTCTCGATAATGGCTCGGATGGGACGTCGGCGCAGTTCGGCGTTTTCGCGGGACAGTGCTATACCGACGTCTCGCGCGCTTCTTATGCTCGGCCCGAGGCTGATCGAATGGTCGACTACATCGCTGTAGGTGTCGCCCTCTCTTGGCTGGAAACGCAATTCCCTTGAACGACGGTGATTGGTCCGGATCTCCATGAGGGAGAGGGTAGCCCCTGCAAGGCCCGCAACCACACTGACTTGCCGAGGCAGGTTGACTTGTGCCGTTGCCAATCCAAACGAGGACAGAACCAGACCGACGGAGGTGAGTCGGTATCGCCACAGCCTGTAGCGCCATGCGGATGCTTTCGTCCTAACCGTTCTTTTGAACCCAAGCATTCGCGCCCTCCGGTGGTGCGATGCGCCTCGGAATTTGCATCCTAGCGGCGAAGGAGGCGCTTGGCGGGTGCTCGGGAGCGAGGGGAGGGCAGAGATCCAGGACAATCCCGAACACGACCGGCACCAGTTTGATCTCCCAGGCTTGTCCGTCGGGTATTTGACTGGCCGAACCCCGATCGTGCACATCGACCGCCAAGCGAGCAGTCAGCCCTGCGCACGAGCGGGTCGCGCGCGGGTCGGGAGGTTCCGCCGAGCGGCGGACAGGTGCCGGGGCCGACTCCGACATCGGAGATCGCGGGCGGACGCGAGGCTTCTCGCCAAATTCCTTCTGGCAACGTCAGGCAATGAGGCGGCTCAACGTCGGTGAGGACCCTTCGCCTCACCACCATCCGCGAGTCGCAGGACAGTCACGGCGGCCCAGCTCGAAGACCAGACGATGGGAACGCCAGCGAGGATGATTCCGGCGCAGCTCACACGCCAGCGTCTCCACCTCCGGCACCGTCTTCCGCGGTGAGGAACACGGACGGCTGGAATGATCTACCAGCCCTTACAAGCCCTCGCTCTGATAGCGGGCCAGCCAGCGATGCACCGGATCTACGCCGACCGCGGCTACATTTTCGACACCTACCGCCGCCAGCTACGCAGTCGGGGCATCACACCCGTCATCGCCCGACGCGGTGTCCCGCACGGTTCTAAGTTCGGCACCCGACGCTGGTCGTGGAACAGGCCATCGCCCTGCTGCACTGGTTCCTTGGCCTCCGGATCCGCCGGGACCTCCGCGATGACATCTGCCGTGAGCCCCCGATGCGATCCGGGCGGCCCGGCCGGGAGACCGGACCGCCCGGAGCCGCCGGAACGGCGCCGAGGAATATCAGCAGGTTTGAATGAAGCGTGACCGCACGCCCGCGTCCAGCGTCACCTCATCACCCGTAGCTACGGTGACCCAGTCGGTGTAGCCGTAGTTGGCACCACCGGTCTCGTTCCAGTAGTAGACCAGGTCCGAGTCGACCGAGTCGATGAAGTCGTGCGGGTGGTTGACCTGAAACTCCACGCGGTAGGTGCCCGAACGAACGTAGGCAGTGAAGGTGCCGTCGGGGTTGACGGTGGTCAGCCCGCCGGAGCCGGACTGGCCGGGGGCCGGCAGCACGCTGATGCGGTCGATCCCCTCGGGGCCGACCGGGGCGCCCACCTCGCACGCGTCCCATACCTGGTTGTTGTTGCCGTCCACCCAGACGGTGCCGCGGACGATGGCCCCCTGCTCGACCGTGATGGTGTGCCGGGCAGTGTTGTTCTCGGTGGTCGTTTCCAGCGGCGTCGTCGCCGCGGTCGCCTCCACTGTCACGACGTCGCCGACCGTGGTGGCGGTGAGGAGCCCGCCGTAGTACAGCTCCTCACTCGTCTGGCCCGGCTGCAGCGGGCCGTGGATGCAGCGCCAGCCAGTCCGGCCGTCGGCCAGGCCGTCGCCGAACGCGCAGTCCCACCCCTCACTCGACGTCTCCGAGCCCTGCAACCCGGTGGGCACCGGGATGGTGACGGTCACCTCAGCCGAGGGAGAGTTCCCGGTGTTCCGGACCGACGAGGAAAGATTCACATACTCGTTCGGAAGTAGTTGCTGGTTGGTCGCGGCGGGCACGAACTCCAGATCCACTGTGCTGGGCACGTAACCCACGTGCGCCTGGCCGGTGTTGTTGGTGATCGACGATTCCGTGCCGGTCGACGCCGTGGCGGTGACGGTCAGCGTGTCGCCGGCGGTACCGGCCGGGATCCCGAACGGGATGCTCAGCAGGTCGGCGATTTCCCCGACGCCCAGCGGAGCGTGGGTGCAGGTTGCGGCGCCCTCCAGGTCGCAGTGCCAGCTCGGCGGAATCACCAACCCGTCAGTGGAGAACCAGGCTCCGGCTGGAAGCGTGAACGCCACGGTCACGTCCTGGCTCGACTTCGTGCCGGAGTTGCGCACATCGAGGCTCAGGACCGACCAACCACCGCTGGCGGGCACCTCGACGGGAGCGACGGAGGCGGCGACCACCAGGTCTGCCCGGGAGGGGGCGGCGCCGGCCGGGGCGGCGGGGAGCAGGCTGGCACCGAGCCCGGCAAGTGCGCCGACCACGAGACTGCGGGGGATGAGGCGCCGCCGGATGGGGCGGAGATGAACAGACATCAGGTCCTAACGTCGAAGGGATCGACCGGGCGAGCCGCCCGGTCCTCGGGATGGTCAATATCCCTGCGTCAGAGCGTCACAATCATGGCGAGCGTTACATCGGTGCCACCCCCAATTGCTGGACGCAGGACGACGGCAACCCCGGTCTCGGAGTTGGAGGGTGGCGCGGAGCCACCGCACAGGTCGGGCCGGGCAAGCTGAGGTCTCGATGATTGGTGTACCGGCCGCCCGTACAGAGGGTGAGGGCCCGGCCGGGAAGTGTTTCCCGGCCGGGCCCTCGATGAGCCTCGGTAGGTGTCAGCCGACGTGAGGCCGGTGGCCCTTCTCCTGCCGGGGCATCTGCTGCTTCGCCGGTGGCCCCTCCGGCATCGGCAGGTTCTTGATTGCGTACTGGGTGAAGTTGTAGTCGCCCACGGTGTCCGGCATTGTCGGGGCCTCGGCCCGCCCGTTGTTGAACCGGAACGCCGAGGTCAGGTCACCGCAGGTCTCCCGGCGCCACGCGCTGATGTTGGTCTCCTTGACCCCGGTGATGTGCTCCAGGAACTGCAACTGCGAGGTGTGGTCGGAGACCTCGGAGCAGACGTAACCGCCCGCGGTCCACGGCGACACGATGATGCACGGTACGCGGAAACCGAGGCCGCTGGGCCATCCCCGGCCCTGCTCACCGACGGTGGAGGTCTTGAAGACGAACTCGCCCGGGGTGCCGGCCGGCGGGGTCGGCGGAACGACGTGGTCGAAGAGGCCGTCGTTCTCGTCGTAGGACAGGATGAAGACGGTCTTGGCCCACACCTCGGGGTTCGACGCGATGGCGTCGATCTTGCCTGCGATGAACTGCGCACCGGCCGCGGCCGAGCCCGGGGTGGAGGGGTGCTCGTCGTAACCGGACGGCGGCAGGATCCAGCTGACCGTCGGCAACGAGTCGTTCATGCAGTCGTACTCGAACTGACCCAGGGGTTGGGTCGCCACGCCGCTCTCGTAGAAGCCGTCGCCGGGCTGGGCCTGGGCGAAGTCGGTGAACTTGCTGATCGCGGACGATCCGGTGAGGCCGCCGGGCTGGCGGTAGACCTTCCAGCTCACGCCGGCTTCGCTGAGCCGCTTCGGGTAGGTCTTCCAGGAGAACTGGTTGGCCGGACCACTGGTGGTCAGTGAGGGCCCGCCGGCCAGACCGTCGACATCGATCGTGCCCGACATCCACATGTGTCGGTTCGGGCCGGTCGGGCCGATCACCGAGCAGTGGTAGTGGTCCAGGATGGTGAAGGACTCAGCCAGTGCGTAGTGGAACGGGATGTCCTCACGGGTCAGGTAGCCCATGGTGAACGGCGCGTTCTGGCCGTCGTGGGGAATGTGCGCCGGGATCCAGTTGTCCATCTTGCCGCCGTTCCACGCCTCGTGCTGGCCCTGCCAGCCGTGGTCGGTGGAGGGCAGCGCGTGGCCGGCGAGCTTCTTGGTGTCAAGGTGGAACGGCAGCACGTAGCCGTCCGGGTGACCGTTCCAGGGCTGGTGGAAGACGGAGCGGCCGTTGCCCAGGATCAGCGCATTCGGGTCGTCGAAGCCGCAGACACCCGACATCGTGCCGAAGTAGTGGTCGAAGCTGCGGTTCTCCTGCATCAACATCACGACGTGCTTGATGTCGCTGAGGCGACCGGGGGTCCTCGGCGGCGAGGCAAGCGCCTTCTGCACGTTCGGTGGCAGCGCCAACGAGGCGGCGCCGAGGGCGGCTGCGGCCCCGCTTCCGAGAAGTCGTCGACGGGTGAAGCGGGATGAGTTCTGGTCTTTCCCTGGCATGGGTGGGGGTCCTCTGCTCTCCGGGCCGACTGCGAACTCGTTGATCATTTCGGAGCAACGTGAACGGGACCCTAACCCCAGCGGACGATCGATCGGGAGCACGAGCCACATCGACATCCGTACAAGCGATCGAACGTCAGAGATCGACCGGGCCTGGGCCGGCTCGATTGAGAGCCGGCGGGGTGTGGACCACATCAGCGGCAGGAAGGCGGCTCGGCATCTCCGACGTCGAGTCCAGCGATCCGGCAGGACGGCCGCGTTGACGTGCTCGACGAGCGCCGGCAACACCGGGTGCCGATACGTCGACCGCCGTGGAGATGCGCCGCCAGGCGTCAAGGTTCGCTTGACGTGGCGGGCCGGGCAGCGGCCCGCTCCCCAGAGGGCGGGTCGATGGCATACGGGATGGCGCTCGGCACCAGAGGGTGCTGACTCTCCCCTCTGTGGCAACCACCGGTAAGGATGAGTGGTCTTCAGGATGGGGCGGGGGTTTGCCGGCGCATCGGGGAGCGCAGGATCGGCAACCACACCAGCGCGAGCGCGGCGCAGGCATCCCAGGTGGCAGCGCGCGGACCGGCGTAGTCACCGACGAATGCTGCTGTCGCCGCGCCGAGTGTGAGCGCGCCGCTGAATATCACGCGCAGGGTGCCGTTGACGCGTCCCAGGAGCCGTGACGGCGTGATGTGCTGGGGGAATGACATCAGGACCACGTTGTCGAAGCCGACCGTGAAGATCACGAGTGCCCATTCGAACGCGGCGACCGGCCCGGGAACGGACTGACCGACGAGCGGTAGCACGAGCGAGACCGGGGCGACGACATCGTTGGCCCGCCGCACCGGCGACCGTGGTGGCAAGCAGCGCGGCAGGAGTAGACCACCTACGCCACCCCAGAGTTCACACGAAGAGGCCGTTGGTTCGATCCGATACGGAGGGTGCGTCAGGAATGACGGAACCAGGCTCGGGCGGAGGCGGGAACCAGCACGAGCAGCGCCACCATTGCGCCGTACGCCATCGGCAGAAATCCGAAATCGCTGGACCCCAGCGAATTCAGCCCCGACAGCAGAAGCAGCACGCCGAGCACCACGGCCACGATCCGGGACCCACGCCAGCCGCGCCAGAGCCCGTACCCGGTTGACGCGCAGACACCCACGCCGACCAGGGTGAGCAGTAGCGCCGGCACCAGATTCCGGGCCTCGGACTCGGTCAGCACGAGGACGAGCAACCCGAGCGGCACCAGCGCGCCAGCGGCAACGAGCAGTGCGGCGAGCAGCACCGGCGCCGGTGGTCGGGACGAGACCCGATCGCTCCCGTCCGGTGAGCTGCCATTAGCAGCGCGACTGCGATCAGCATCAATGCCCATACCGGACAAGCTATCTGACATACGCGCGAGCGACAGGCCCCCACGGCGGGCGGTTGGAGTCGGTGTCTGTGCTGTCGACAGCAACGGTGACCGTAACCGGCGCGGACAGAGCTGCCCAAAGAGGACCGCCGCCGGACGGTGGCCCGAGGCGGGGCGCCGACGGACCCCGCGCCGGACAGAGCGCCCAGAACCTACATGCGAGGGGTGGCGGTCGCGGGGCCGGCCTGGCTAGTCCCACCACCTGCTTGACGGATCTGTCGCAGCACATGCACGACAGTCGGCCTTGGTTTCCCGGTCATCCTGGTTGCGGTCGGCGACATCCAGGTGCCTGCGGGCGCACTCGAACTCAGGCAGGTGACGAACCATCGCCGCCAAGACGCCGTGTACGAGGGGAAGTCCGGCCAGCTCGCTGATCCCGACCCATGCGATGTCGTCATGCTCTTCAGGCGCACGGTTGGTGGGAGAGCCGACCCAGTCTCCGATCTGCCAGACACCCACGTGAACGGCGTCCGCACCACTGCCGTCATGCATGACGCCCAACCGCGAAGCGGACTCCGCCACAATCTGAACACCGAGCTCCTCGTGCATCTCACGCGCGAGCGCCTGTAGTTCCGACTCACCCGCCTCGACCTGCCCGCCGGGCAGGTCCCAGACATCTGGGTATGCCCGCTTGGTCGGCCTGCGGTGTACCAGCAGGACCGAGCCGTTTTCAACGAGCGCACCTGTGACGACGACATGCATGACGGAATTAGAGCAAGGGGATGGGACAAATTCGTGCCAGCCGAAGGGGACGTCCAGACGTCCGGACCTGTCGCGATCCGATCGCGGGCGGTGCGGGCTGTCCGTCGGGCTGCGGGTCGACTGATGCCCGTCAGCTGCCGGGGGTAGCGGTACGGCGCCGGGTGTTCAGCTGCGGCCCGCACCGCTCTGGCGGCGTACCCCTGAGGTGCTGCCGGTGTCGACGAGGAGGTCTTCCGTACGTACCAGGGCCGCTGCTCCTTTCAGGTGCGCCGATACGCCGAGGGATCCGGAGGAGATCCGCACCGACGCTGCCAATTGTGGCGGGGTGTACTGGTCGACTGCCTCGCGGATGCCGTCCGCGATGACGTGGGAGGCGGCCCCGAGGGTGGAGTCCACGACGATGGCCTGGGGGTCGAGAAACACCACGAAATCGGCGACGCGGCGGCCGAGGGAGCGGCCGAATCCGCGGAGCGCGCGAATGATTTCGAGCTCTCCCGCGGCGGCCGCGGCGTCGAGGTCGCTCACGCTGAAGGTCCTGCCGTGGGCGGTGGCAAGTTCGCTGAGCAACGCCGGGATGCTCGTGGTCTGCCAGAAGCAGCCGCGCGCGCCGCACTCGCAGAGCTGCCCGCCGTCGTCGACGTGGAGGTGTCCGATTTCGCCGGCCAGTCGTGAGCCGCCACGGTGGAGTTTGCCGCCGATGACCAGACCGGCGCCCGTCCCGTGGGTGAGCGAGACGTGCAGGACGGTGTCGGCCGTGGCCGAGTCCCCGTAGACGGCCTCCCCGAGCGCTGCCAGGTTGGCGTCGTTCTCACAGAAGACGGGGCGATTGAGATGCTCGCCCACGACGTCTGCGGCTGGTCGCCCGGCCCAGTCCCGGAACCGTCGCAGGTGTGACCCGCCGAGCGAATCCAAGCCGGGGGTCCGGGCGAACATGGACGGCCCCGGCAGCCCGAGGACGGCGAGTTCGATGTGTCGACCCGGATTCCCGGCTTGGGCGATCGCCCGATCGAGCAACTCCAGAGCCGCGGCGGGTGGAGTCGGGTCCGCCGTGCCGTGCACCGCTGCCAGAACCTCACCGTCGGGTCGTACCACGCCGGCGAGGAACCCGTGGGCCGCGGCCACGACCACGGCGAGCAGGCCGGGCGATGCCGCGAGCGACCAGGCGCGGGCGGGCCTCCCCCTCGCCGAGCGTTGTGCGGAATGTTCCACGACGACGTCCGCGCTCTGCAGGCGGTTCAGCGCGTGCACGACACTGCTGCGAGCAGCGGAAAGCTCGGCGCAGACCTCGGCGACAGTACGTCGCCGACCATCGGACAGAGCCCGGAGGACAGCTTGCTCAGTGCCGGTGAAACCGTTGTCGAGGCCAGCGCCGGCAGTCGTGGACATAGCCGTTACTTATAGCTGCTTTGTCATAACCGCGCTACCCGTGGCTCGGTGTCAGTACCGATCGTTCGACTTCAGCCTGGTGCATTGCCGTACGGATATACGTCAGGTTGGTCATAAAGGTGGCACGCTATCGGCTTGTTTTCGTCTATTGCTTGTTTCGTGGGCGTTGCGTAGCGTCCGGTGCCAGGGTGCCCTCTGCGGAAGCGGTGCGCACCGATCGGAGGGAGAACGAGTGTCGAAGCGAACGTCCCTGGCTGCGGCGGCCGTCCTTATCGGCGCGGTCCTGATCGCCCCGGGCACTGCCACCGCAGGGCCGCCCGACCGTGGTGGCGACGGAATCCAGAACATCATCCCGATCACGCAGATCCTCGCCTTCGGCCAGAAGGTCACGGCCGTAGTGGTCGAGTACTCGTCGGAGGTGAACCCGAGAACCCTGAATCGCGACACCTACACCGTCTCGGACAGCCTCTACAACTTCCGCTTCGACCCGGTGGAGGACATCACCGACCCCACCAAGCGAGCGGATCGCACCATCACCGCCGTCTACACGAACGACACGGCGGACGTGAACGCCGATCGGCATTCCGACCCGGGCAAGTACGTCATCGTCGAGCTGGACTCAACAGACCCGGGCGGCAACACCGTCATGGCGACGGGCAACTACGTCAAGGTCAACCCTGATCTGCAGACGCAGGTCGTACAGAACGAAGACGTCTACGCCCAGCCCGGAAGGGCGGGCCAGGGCCGCGGACCCCGGCTGGCCACGGCGTCCGACGAGGCGTATCGGCCCACCAGGCCGGCGATCAACCTCCTGGCCGACGACTTCGGGTACGAAAGGTTCACGACGACCACGGGCACGATGATCCCCTACGCGTACCACCTGCCCGATGGCTACGACGCCGCCAAGAAGTACCCCGTCGTCGTGATCCTGCCGGGGCAGGGCATGGGATTCAACGGCTCCAACGAAGGGGTGCAGGTCGCGGCCGACATTCCCGCGACCGCGTGGCTGCAGGAGAAGTGGACGGGCACCAGTGAGGACGTCATCGTCCTGGCGCCCCAGAACCAGCGGGTCGGAAGCGCGACCGCTCAAGCGGACGTCATGGTCGAGCTCCTGAACACGTTCGCGGGGGAGTTCTCCGTGGACCAGGACCGTATCTACGCGTCCACCGTCTCGTACGGCTCGACGCTCGCCTGGGCCGCGCTCGCCACCTACCCCGGACTCTTCGACGGCGCCCTGATCACCGGAGGCTTCGCCGCCATCGCAGCCCAGGCGACCGCCGTCGCCGCCTCCGGCACGCCGGTCTGGATCACCCACGGCACTCATGACCACCTCCTGAGCGTGAGCACCACCGGCCAGGCTTCCTACAACCGCATCTGGAACGCCTACATGGAGCTCGGGAAGACCCCTGCCCAGGCAAACGAGCTGGTCAAGTACACCGAGTACGCGGACTCGGCCTTCTACGAGCCGGATCGCCATCTCGCCGCTGCCCCCACCTACGAGGACGAGACCATCCTGCAGTGGCTTCTTGCCCAGTAGAGCCTCCGTACCACTGATCTTCTGATCCACGCGGGCTCCGGCCGTGCCCGAGCAACGGTCGGAGCCGGCGTGCGTCATCACGTTCCCTGACGACTGTGGCAGGGCTCGTTTCCGAACAGGACCAAGAAGAAGGACTGCAGGGGAGAATGCTCAAATGAGGAAGGCGACCGGAAGGCGCAGGCTCAGGCTTGCGATCTCGATGCTCGCGCTCATGTCAGTCGGCACAGGCGCCATCGCCTCGGCGCCGGCCGCCGTCGCGAACGAGCCCACGATGGTGGAAGGCGCGACCGTCAGGGCGGACAGCGATTCACCGACCGGCTACACCGCAAAGTTCGTCTACCACAACCCGAATGCCACCCAGGTCCGCCTCGGCGGGGACCTGACTCTGCTCGACGTCAACACCGGCAACACGCGGTATCAGCCGGAGGAATGGCAGACGGGGCGGTACCACTCCGGAGGTACCGAGTTTCTCAGGGACATGACCAAGGACTCGAATGGGAACTGGTCGGTCTCGGTCCCGCTGCATGCCGGAAGTCTCAGCTACTGGTACCGGGTCTGGGACCCGACGCAGGGCTGGGTGAACAAGCGCATCTGGGATCCTGCCTCGACGAACCCGCGCCCCCCGGGCGAGTCCTCGTTCCGGGTCAGGAACAACGACGTTCTCGACGCCGTGTACGTGCCGTACGCCGAGAAGCAGAACGACCCGAAGTTGAAGGCTCGCGCGGAATACGAAGTGCCGATCGCGGACCCCTCGAAACGGGGCACCGTCCAGTACGTGCCGTACACCACTGTTCTGGGTGACAGCGGTCATTACCTCGGCGTCTACCTGCCGGCCGGCTACGACGCCAACCGCGCGGAACCCTACAAGGTCGTGTATCTGGCCCACGGCATCTTCGGTGACGAGACCGACTTCATGGTGCCGGCGAATGTGCCGACCATCCTGGACAACATGACGGCCAAGGGCGAGATCGAGCCCACGGTGGTCGTCACCATGGGGAATCACTTCACGGGAACCAGCCTCGGCTTCGACTCGTACAACCAAACCAACGCCGCGAACAACCTGGTCCAGGTCATCCTTCCCTTCATCGAGAAGAACTACAACGTCTCGACCGAGCGGACGGGACGTGCCTACGGCGGGTTCTCGTACGGCGGCCAGACGGGTGGCGTCGTCATCCGCAACTACCCGACCACGTTCGGGGCCTACGGCTTCTTCTCCGGCAATCCGTCCCTCACGTCGCAGGATTACGACAACATCGCCGACGCCATCGGTTCGGACGAGTTTGTCACCTTCCTGGGTAATGGCGTCTTCGAGGGAAGCCTCAGCGCCCAGAACGCCATCGCGGACAACTTCAGGTCTCGCGGGTTCCGCGCCGAAACGACTCAGGTTCCGGGCGCCCACGATGCGATGACGGCGGGCCAGTTGTTCACGATCTTCGCCCGGGACTACCTGTGGTCCGGCGTTGACTCCGTGTCGGTGACTCCCGCGACCGAGCACCTGACGCAGGGCTGGAACTGGGTCAGGCAGTTCAGTGCTCAGGTGACGACCAACGAAGGCGTGAACCCGGCGGTGACGTGGTCGGTCGAGGGAGCGAGATCGGCAGGCACCGTCATCTCCGCGGATGGTCTGCTTGCGGTGGCCGCCGATGAGACCGCGTCGTCGCTCACCGTCGTGGCGACGTCCGTGACAGACTCGACCAAGGCAAGCTCGGCCCGGGTCACCCTGGGCCCTCCGGGCAAGGCCGCCGTCGTGGTGAACGCGAAGGCCGCACCTGCGTCGATCGTCGCTGGCGGCACGTTCAGGTTGAACGTCGATGTGCGGGCGCAGGTCCAGCACCGGACGGCCCCGACGGTGACCGGTGAGATCGCCGTCAGCTTCGGCGGCACCACGCGGGTGGTTCCGCTGACCGGCGGCGCGGCCGTCGTCGCACTGCCGACCGCCGGACTGTCCGCAGGGGTGTACCCGGTCCACGTCGCCTACTCCGGTGACCCGACCTACGCGCCCGATTCGGCAGTGCATCAGCAGCTGCGGGTTCGCTAGCCAGTAGTCATGATGGGCCGACGACCTTACGTCGTCGGCCCATCATCAGCTTTTCGGCGGACGCCGGCGGGTTACCCCCCGGCTGGGCAGCCGGCAGCGGGCGGCATCACCTGACCGCGCCCGAACCCGTCCTCGTCGATCGGCTGATCAGAATTTGAGGTTCGGGTCGGTGAGCCGGGCGGCGGAGATGATCTGGCCTATGTGCGACAGGGCCTGGGGGGTGTTGCCCAGGTGTTCACCCGTCACCAGGTCGTACTGCTCGGCGAAGATGCCGAGGTCGTTGGCTTTGGCGTTGGTGCGCGCGAAGAGGTCCGTCGCTCGTTGGACCTCGCCGGCGAGCACCAGACAACTCACCAGCCAGAACGAGCACCACACGAAGCCGGCGGGTTCGGACGCCGTGCGCCGTACGACGCCGTCGGTGGCAAGTTCCCGCTCGATCGCCTCGATCGTGGCCCGCATCCGCGGGTCGGTGGCCGGCAGGAAGTTGACCAGCGGCATCAGCAGCACCGAGGCGTCCAACTCGTCCGACTCGAAGGCGCCCGTGAAGGCGCCGACCCGCTCGTTCCAGCCCTGCTCCAGCACTGCCCGGCGGATCTCGTCGCGGGCCGCAGCCCACCGCCGAGCGTCCGCTCGTTCCCCGAGCCACGGCGCGAGCCGCACCGCCCGGTCCAGCGCCACCCAGCACCCCACCTTCGACGACGTGTAGTGCCGCTCCTCGGCTCGGATCTCCCACATGCCCGCATCGGGCCGGAGCCAGATGTCCATCGTCTGATCAGCGAGGTCCACCAGCGTCTCCCGCAGTTCCTCGTCGAATTCCCCCAATCGGTCCCGGAGCACGTAGGCGGCTTCGAGCACCTCGCCGGGCACATCCATTTGCCGCTGCCGCCAGGCGTCGTTCCCGGCGCGTACCGGCCGGCTGTCCGCGTAACCGCGCAGATAGTCGAGCTCGTGTTCGGACAGGTCCCGTTCACCGCCGACGCCGTACATGATCGGCGCGGGCTCGGGTCCGATCCGCCCGGCCGAGCGGACCGCCCAGGCGAAGTGCCGGTCGGTGTCCTCGGTGCAGGCGGCGACCCACAGCGCGTGCAGGGTGTACGAGAAGTCGCGCAGCCAGGCGAACCGGTAGTCGTAGTTGCGGTCGCCGCCGAACTGCTCGGGCAGCGAGGTGGTCGCCGCGGCCACGACCGCACCGCTGGGCCGATAGGTCAAGCCCTGCAGGATCACCGAGCTGCGGCGGACGAGATCGGGATAGCCACCGTCGTAGTGATGGTCGTCCTGCAGAACCTGCCACGCTTGGACGGTTTCGGCGATCGCGGCGACCGGATCCAACTCCGCGGCCGGCGGGCCACCGAACGATGGGGCGTACGCCAGGTCGAACCCGACCACCTGGCCGGCAGAGACGTCGAAATCCGCCCGGACTCGTCCGCGTTCGCAGGTCAGCGGTACGCCGGCCCGTAGGGTCAGGCAGACCGGTCCGGCGGCCGCCACAACTCGCTGCGGCTGGTAGTGCAGGTGCGGTGTGAGCAAGCCGTATTCGGGTCGGGGCATGAAGTCGGTCGACATGCGTACCCGGCCGCTGAGCCCCTCGACGGTGCGTAGCAGCACCGCGGGTGACGCGGATCCCAGGTCGTGGCCGCGGGCACCGGGCTCGGAGGCGAGCGCCTCGGTGACCGCGACGCTGCCGCCGTCGGTGTGGTGCACGGTGCGCAGCACGAGGGTGTCGCCGACGTACGCCCGCTCGATGCGCCGGCCGTTCCGCTCGCCGGCCGGACGCAGGACCCAGTGCCCGGCGTCCGGGTCGAGGATCCGGCCGAAGACCGACGGGCTGTCGAATCGCGCCGGGCACCACCAGTCCACCGAGCCGTCCCGGCTGACGAGCGCCGCCGAGCGGCAATCGGACAGAAAGCCGTACTCGGCGACCGGTGTCCGTTCCACGCCGCTCCGCATACCCAGATCTCCGCCGGCCAGACCGCTCGCCCGTGGCCGCTCGGCGCGCCCCGCGTGGGACGGGTTTGCAGGCCAGGCCCCTCGGTGTGACAGCTCACGAACAGCTAGTCGCAGCCTAACGCCGGGGCGCGGCCGATTGGCGGCTTTCCGGCGGCGGCCCTGCGACGCCCCAGCACGCCTCCGGCCCGTCACCCTTTTTCGTTCATCTGGTGCAGCGCCCGCCACCCGGATGGTGGGTGTCAGCACCTCCCGATCCACACCGATCTGCACGAGGATGCGGTTCCATGAGCCCCTTGATCGACCGGACCGTCATGGAGTCCGTGTTTCCCGCCGATGAACTGGTCACCCTGGGCGACCGGGCGCTCGCCGCGATCGCGCACGAGCCGACCCGGACCTTTCTGTGCGAGGTCGGCCTGCCGGACCAGGGCTGGTTCCAGGCCGACCAGCGCCTCCTCGACGGCGACCTGCGCATCGGCGGTGCTGCCTGGCAGGCGGTCTCGCGGAAGTATCCGAGCTGTCCGTTCGACATGTCGACCTGGCTGACCCTGGGCGGGATCGCGCTGGACGACGTCGTCGTCGACACGACCACGGGAGTCGTCTACTCCATCCCGGAGGACGGCTCTCCACACCTGCTCAACACCAGCGTCGACGCGCTGGCGTATTTCCTGCACGCGCTGGAGCAGGAGCGGCCCGAGTACGACGTCGAGGCCAGCGCCGACGAAGGCGTCGACCCGGAGGGTGCCGAGCAGCGGCTGCTGTGCCGCATGCGGGAGGCGGACGCCGTCGCCCTGGAACATCCCGAGTCGACCTGGTTCCTGGTCCTGCGGTACGTGCGCAATCTCCTGCAGGATTAGCGCGGGCTTCCGTAGCCCCTGGTCACCGGCCGCAGGACCGGCACGCAGCGCGGGTGCGCAGGTGGTAATCGCTTGACGCCACGAGCAGGCCGAGCCCCAGGACGCTGTACGCCGACATCGCCACCCAGAGGAACGTGTCGGAGAATTCGCTGGCCGATCCCGACGTCAACTGCACCAGTCCCATGCCGAAGTAGGCGACGATGCCTGTCCCGAGCCCGAAGCCGGGCACCAGCAACAGCGGACGAGGGATCGTGCGGCCGGCGAGCAGCGGTACCCACTGCGGCCAGGTCTCGCCCCAGCGGTGTACCAGCGCCAGCGGCAACAGCACCCCGGCCAGCAGCAGGCCGATCTCCAACCCGATCAGGGAGGCGTCATGGGTGAGGCCGTCGAATCCCACCACGAACTGGGCCGCGAAGCGGGTGACGAGGCCGGCCACCGCGGCGTAAGCGGCCCAGCGCGCCCGCCGTGCGGGTGCTGACCGCTGGTGACCCGGTTGGCCCGTCCGGCAGCAGTCCGGACAGTCGCCGCGGGTTCGTCGCTGATATCGGGCGGTGGCCAGCCCGAGCAGGATCGCTCCGGTGATGCAACCGAGCCGGCTGGCGAACGCCACCGGGTCGAAGTACGGGCCGGCCGCGAACAGCAGGAGGCTCACCAACTCCGGCAGCAGGATCGCGGCTGCCGCGACCAGCGCCCCGGTGACCGTCCAGGCGAGCGCCGCGAGTACCGGCCGCCATGTCGCGGCCCGGTCCAGGGCGGCCGCCAGGACACCCGCGGCCACGCATAACGCCACCGACCGCCAGCCGGTGAAACCGAGCAGGTCCGACCCGAACTGCCCGAACTCGGGAGCCTCGCCGACGGTCCACGCCAGACGTACGCCCCCGTATGCCACGGCCCAGCCGAGCACTGCGTACGTCAGGCCGTGGCCGGCCCTGCGGGCGACCGATGCCGATGTCGTAATGCACCCGATCCTTCCGGCGCCCCGGCCCGCGCGGCCCCCGCCGACGGGGGAGAGCACTCCCTCGTCGGAGGGAGCAGCCGAAGCAACCGCACTGCGGACCGGCCGGCGGGAGAACTCCCACCGAGCTGGTCCGCCGGGTGTCCCGCCCGGCCCGGCCGGAGGTCCCGGAGACACTCGACCGCGACCAACGTTCTCGACTCAACCTCGGCTGTCGCCGGATGCGTCTGGCTCTGTATGCGTACGAAGACAAGCGGCGGACGCGACCTGCGTACGAAGACAAGCGGCGGACGCGACCTGCGTGCGGAGACACGCGGCGGACGCGGCCTGGAGGTGGCGTGACATCGCACCAGGATGACGATCAGTTCCGGCTGTTCGTACAGCGGCAATGGGGGCCGTTGCTCCGAACGGCCTACCTGTTGACCGGTGACCGGGGGACAGCCGAGGACCTCGTGCAGTCGGCGTTGGAGAAAACTCACCGGCGCTGGGGGCGGGTGCTGCGCAGAGACGCACCCGAGGTCTACGTACGCCGGGCGATGGTCAATACGGCGATCTCCTGGCGGCGCCGGCGGCGGCCGCTGGAGGTTCCGCTGCTGACCTCCGACAGCGCGTCGGCGCCGGACCCCTATGGACAGGTGGAGGAACGAGAACTGCTCCTCGCCGCGCTGCGGCGCTTGCCGCCGAGGACTCAGGCAATCCTGACGCTGCGCTATTTCGAGGACCTGAGCGAGGCGGATACCGCCAAGGTTCTCGGCTGTTCCGTCAGAGCGGTGAAGAGTCAGGCATCGCGCGGGTTGGCTCGGCTGCGAGCCGGGTTGGGAGCAACTGCCATTGCGTCCTCGCACCGGCTGAAGGAGGAACCGGCATGAACGAGAGCTTCGCGGAATCGGCGCTCAACTCCGCGCTGAGGCAGGCCGCGCACGGCATTGGTGTACCCGAGGACCCGTGGCCGTCGTTCGCGCGGCGCGAGCAGCGGCATCGACGCATCCGACTGATGTGGACGGCGGCGGTCGCCACGGTCGTGGCCATGGTCGTCGGCGTCCAGACCAATGTGGTGAGCCTGCCCGGTTGGGCACCCGGCATCGCCGTCGCGGCCGCCCCGGCGTCGCTGCTCGACGCGCCGCCGCGCGGTGCCCTGACCGGCGACAAGGCCTGGCTGGACACGCTGCGGGCGCGGCTGAGCACGGACTCGTCTCTGGGTGGCTGGCATCCGGACGGCATGTGGAAGGTCGGTGACCGCGACCGGATCCGCCTGCTCTACGGCAGCGACCAGCCGGGCCACCGGGTGGCGCTGGTGGCGGTGCCGCTGCGGATCGGCCTGCTCACGAAGAAGTCGCTGGTCTGGTTCGTGGGTCCGCCCGGGGCCGGCGTCGAACAGATGCGCTACGCCGGCCACAGCGAGGGCGAGGACAATTCCGTGATGACCCTGATGCGGACCGGAACCGGGTCGAATGGTCTGGCGATCGTCGTCGGGCCGACCGATTCCACCGTGACGATCAGCGGTGGCCCTCGATACACGCCAAGGGGAACCGTGGAGTATCAGAACCTCGCGAGGCCCGACGGCAGTGGAGTCGGGATCGCGGTCCTGCCTGCCGAGCCGCTGTGGAGCGAGCCCGTCGTCCGGGTCAGCCGCGGCGACCATGTGCTGTTCCAGAGCGGCCTGGGAGGCGGCCCGTACGCCGCCCCGATCGGGCGGCGCATAGAGGCTTTGCTCACTGAGATCAAGCGCGGCATCCGGGGCGCTCCGCTCGACGACACGAACCTACGGAACTTCGTGGAGACAGCACTTTCCGACAGTCGCCTGCCCGTTGCCGGGACGACGGTGCGGGTGCGCTGGTCGGCGAGCGTGAACGGCCAGGATGTCGCGCTGCTGACCGTGCAGCCGGCCGGCGGTGGGGTCATCGCGTACGCCATGCACGGCGACGACCCAAGCTGGTGGAGGGACCTGCGCTTGCTGCTGCCCGCCGAGGGCGCCGACCAGCGGCCGATCGGCTGGCGTCTCCGGGCCGACAACCCGAGGCGCACGCCGACAGACAAGGTGCGTGTCGTCGCCCCGCCGGACGCGGCCCGCGTCACGGTGGCGGTCGGCAGCGCATCTCCGATCACGGTCACCCTTGACGCGTCGAACGCCGGCACCGCCTCGGTGCCGCATGACCAGCCGGCCACCCTCACCGCCTACTCCTCGGACGGAGACGTTCTGGGAAGTACTCCAGTGCCCCTGGTCGAGACCGACATGTCAGGCCTGCCAGGAGAGAGCCAGGCCACCCGCGTGGTCCCCTGACCGGCCGCCTCACCGAGGGTGGAGGGTGTGGACGAGGGCCGCCGCGAGAAGGCGCGGACGGGTACCGGACAACGCGGACGGGGCCGCCGCGAAGGATCGCGACGGCCCCGTCCGGAGGCGCACCACCATGGTTCGGCGCCGGTCTCGGCGAGCCCCGGCTACCCGGAACGCGCCCCGCACCGATGCGTCGGCGTCCAGCCGTACCGCGCCCGAGAGCGGACCTGGGTCACTTCTTGCCCACGACCCGCAGGGTCGCGGAGGCGGTGCGGGTCGAGTAGACCTTGCCACCGATCGAGTTGGTGTAGACCGCGCGGTACTGGCTCCCGTCGACGGCCTTCGACGCGACGACCTTGAGGACGTCGGAGGTGGCGCCGGCGATCGGCGTCCACTTGTCGTTGCCCGGGGCGCCCTTGCGCATCTCCCAGCTCACCGTCGCGGTGGGCATGCCGTGTCCGCTGGCGTCGAGGGTCGCGGTCTCACCGGCGATCGCGATCCGCGCGACCGGGGACGCGTCGATGCTCGGGGCCTGCTCTCGACCGACGACGATCACCGGGGCCGGAGACTTGTCGGCGCTCGCGAGGTAGACGATGCCCCGCTCGGGGTCGACACCCACACCGCCGATCGAGGTGCCGAACTCCGGCTGGTCGAAGCGGGTCACCTTCCCGGCGAGCAGGTCGACGACCGAGAGGCCGTCGTTCTCGGCATCCCCCTCGACGGCCGCGTGGCCGACGTAGGCGACGCCGACCGTCATGTCGACGTCGAGGGAGGCGGCACCGGCGTCGAGGGCGTACTCGGCGAGTTGGCGCATGCCGTTACGCGTGTCGAACAGACGGAGGCCGGGCTTGCCGTCGACGGCGTTGTCGTAGGTCACGTACAGGGTGCCGGTGGCGTCGTCGAGGCGGATGGCCGACAGGCCGGCACGGACGTTCGCCTGGCCCACCGGCTTGAAGTCCCCGTCGAGCCAGACCACGGTGCCGTCCGCGAGGCCGAGGAAGACCTGCCCGGTGGCGCTGTCGTACTGCACCGAGACGACCTTCATCCCGGTCGGGATCGGCGGGATGTACGGGTCGCCGAAGTGGCCCGGGCTGACGATGAACGACGCGATCCGACCGTCCTGGTAGGCGACGAGAACGCCGTTGAACGCCGGATCGTAGGAGAGGTCCTTGATCGGCGCTCCGGCCTCGAACGAGCCGGTGACCTTGCCGGTCGTGGGGTCGACGGACTCGATCCGCCCCTTGCCGGTGCTCGCGCCGTCGGCGACGTACACCACGCCGGTGGTCGGGTTCGCGGTCGTCGGGCCGGGCTGCGCCACGGTCGGCGCGGTGAGGGTGCCGATGCGCTCGTGACCGAGCGCGACCTCCGCGGGCTGCTGGGCGGTGGCCTCGTCCGCCGTGCGCCTGTTGCTGACCTTGTCAGTGCTCTTCGGCTCGGGGATCGGCATTCCGGCCTCGGTCACGTACTTCTCACCGTCGTCGTACTTGGTGATGGTGAAGGAGTCGAGTGTGCCGCCGACGGGGACGTCGGTTGTCGACTTGTCGTCCCACTTCCCGGCGACGACCGACTCGTAGTGGATCTGGTCCTTCGACACGCTGATGCCCTGGAAGGTCGACGTGTGGGCGGCGTGGACGACCTGGGTCGCGCCGTTCTGGGTCCACGTGTTGTCGTCGTAGGGGGCAGGCTCGTAGTACTTCGGTCCGGACACCGACATGGCGTACACCGGGCCGGTCGTCATGCCGGGGGTGCCGGTCGCGTCCGCGTCCACGTAACCCCGGACGTAGTTGTGGTCGTGGCCCATGAGGACGAGGTCGATGTCGTCACGCTCGAAGACCGGGAGCCACGCGGCGCGCAGGTCGGCTTCGTCGCGGCCTTCTGAGCCCGAGAAGACCGGCTGGTGGAAGACCGCGACCGCCCACTTGTTGGGGTTGTTCCGGAGCACCGAGTCGAGCCACTCGCGCTGCATGTCGAGCCACAGCTCGATGGGGTTCGGGCACGCGACGTGGCACTCGGGGAGGTCCTTCGGCGTCATCAGTTCGAGGGCCTCGGACCGGGTCGCGTTCAGCGTGATGAAGCGGACGCCCTGGTAGTCCGTGTAGTACGCGGTCTCCACGAGCGCGATCTGAATCTGCTTCTGGTAGGCGAGCTTCTGCTTCTCGCCGTCCGTCATGCCCTTGGTCGACGTGGAGTCGGCGACCGGTCCGTCGCCGGGGAACTCGAAGTTCGACTTGAAGGTCTTGAGGACGTCGGCCTCTTTGTATTCGTGGTTCCCAGGGGCCGCGATCACGTTGCGGGTCTGGCTGTACCCGTCCATCGCGCCGAACCACTCGTTCCACAGGCCGTTGTCGCTGCCCACGTCCACGAGGTCGCCCGCGTTGACCGTGCCGACGGCGTCCGGGAAGCGCTGGAACGCCTGGTCGACGACCGGGCTCCACTTCTTGCCGATGTCGTTCTGCGCGTCGCCGAAGTAGATGAACGAGAAGGGATCGCCGGCCTTGCCCGCGGTGGTGAACGTGTAGCTGTCGCTGATCTTGGCAGCGTTGCCCACGTAGTACTCGTACCGCGTGCCGGGTTTGAGGTCGTCGACGGTCACCGAGTGCGTGCGGGTGGCAACGCCGCCGCTGATGAGCTCCTCGTTGACGCGGGCGTCGGCGACGCTCCACTTCTTCGTGCCCGCCTTGCGGAGGTGCACCTCACCGTCGGTGACCTTCGCGCCGGTCTGCCAGGTGAAGGATTGCGCGGTGTCGGCGTGCTCGGCGGGCGTGAGCACGATGTGCTGTGGAGTCGCGTCGGCGGCGTCGGTTGCCGCGGACGCGGGTCCGGCCGCCGCGAACGGGGTCAGGGCTACGACGACGGTCGCCGCGGCGGCGATCGCGGATCTCGGATGGAGACGCGACCTCGTGCGGGGGTTACCCATGTGACGGGTCCTTTCGATTTCCGGGGACGCGGCCGGAGCTTGCGGTGCTGTGGAGCCGATCGCATGCCCGGGTGATGCCAGGTCACCGGCTCGCGTCACCGTCCGACCGTGCGCCGGACAGGCCGCGCGCCGGGGAATGTTCGACGCCCGGCAGGAGAACGCGGGGGAAACTTCGAGTCACCCCGGCGCGCTTGAGATGCAGGTCACGGCATGGTTGTGACAGACGGTGCCCGGCCGGGCACGATTGTCGGACGGTGCCGTCGTCGACTAGCGGGCCGAAGGTGCGCGGGGGCGTCCGGAGTCCCTTCGCGTGCCGCGGTGAGCCGGGCCGAGGTGGACGGTGCCAAGCCGGCCATTGGCGCGCACCTGTGGTCACCGTCGGTGGACCGGACGGTTGTCCCGATATTTGGTATCGGCGTGGATCAAAAGTCTGAAGATCGGCCGACCGGCGGACGGATGGCCGTGCGAGCAATCGATCTCGGGAAGATCGTCTTCATTTTGATCTTACCGGGTGGTAATGGTTGACCGGCTCACGGCATCGCCACGAATCTATCGCCACCAGTTTTCCAGGCGAGGAGGCGAAATGAGGTTACGGCACGTAGCCTCCGTGGCGATCGTCACGGCCATGGTCGGACTCGTGGCTGTACCCGTACAAGCCCAGTTGGGCGAGCGGGTGGCAGCACAGGCCGGCGCCAAGGTCAAGGGTGTCCCGACGCCGAAGGACTTCTTCGGTTTCGAGATGGGAGATGAGGGGAAACTCGCCGACTTCAACAGCGTCAAACGCTATTTCAAGCTCATCGCGGATCGGTCGGACGAGGCCGAATACCAGGTTGTCGACCGGACGACACTCGGCAACGACTACCCGATCATGTTGATGAGCAACAAGCACAACCTCAAGAGAATCGACCAGATTCTCGACATCAACAAACGGCTCTCCGATCCGCGGGTGATGCGGGAGGAGGCGAAGCGTGCCGGAGTCGCGGTCGACGAGTACGCCAGGAAACTCGCCGCCAAGAGCGTGCCGGTCTACTACATCGAGGGGACGATCCACTCGACCGAGGTGGGATCCACGCAGTCTCTGGTGAACGTCGTGCACCGGATGGCGACGGAGAACTCCGACTTCACCCGGCAGATCCTCGACAACACGATCCTGCTCATCGTCCCGTCGCAGAACCCCGACGGGCAGCATCTGGTGATCGACCACTTCAACAAGACGGCGGGCACCAACTACGACCGGACCTACCCGGACCTGTACCACCACTACGCCGGGCATGACGACAACCGCGACTGGTTCATGATGACCCAGAAGGAGTCGCAGACCCGGGTCCGGCTCGAACAGAAGTACCGCCCGGTCGCCCAGCACTACATGCACCAGGCGGGAACGACGTCCCCGCGGATCTGGTCGCCGCCGTGGGACGAGCCGATGTCCGACACGTTGGACCCGATCGTGGTGTCCGCGTCCAACTCGCTCGGCATGCAGACCCAGCGTGACCTGGTCGCGGAGGGCAAGAAGGGCTCGAAGTGGAATGACGCGTACGGGATTCTGTGGAACGCCGACGTCATCGGCTACAGCCCGTTCCTCGGTACGTCGACCTGGTTGACCGAAATCGCGTCGGTCCGGGACCTCGCGTACACCTACACCTCCGACAAGATCCTCGAACCCGCCGACAACACGTTGCGGTCGGTGCTGCCGTACGACAGCAAGACCTGGACGCTCAAGCAGATCGTGGAGTACGGGGAAGCCGCCGCCTACTCGGGTATGAAGACGGTTTCCGGCGACCCCAGGTCGTGGCTGTACAACAACCTCTACGTGTCCAACCGGAACAGCGAGGACTGGAACGGCGGCCCGTACGCGTACGTGGTTCCGGCGAACCAGCGCGACCCGTACGCCCTGTACGACATGATGAAGCTCCTCGATTTCGGGCAGGCGGAGATCGAGAAGGCCACGCGGGCGTTCACCGTGGGGGACAAGGAGTACCCCGAGGGCTCGTACATCCTCAAGACCAAGCAGCCGATGGGCCGCTGGATCGATCAGCTACTGCGGATCGACGAGTACCCGGACAGCGCGCGTAAGTGCGCCCAATGCCCGCTGATCATGCCGTACAGCGAGACCACCGACAATCTCGCCCTGCTCCTGGGTGTCGACGTCGACGCCGTGGTGAAGCCCTTCGAGGCGGCCACGACCCGGGTCAAGGGCATCGAGCCGGTGCAGCAGCGGATGCCGGCCAACCCCGGCCAGCGGGGCGCCTACGTCCTCAGCCCCACCTCGTACGGCCTGGCTCAGGTCATCGCCGACCTGCAGAAGGCGGATGTGCCGACGTACCGTGCCAAGGCCGCTGTCACGGTCGAGGGCCGGAAGCTGCCCGCCGGTGCGCTGCTCGTGCCGTCGAAGGATCCGAAGGCACGGCAGGTGCTGACCCGCGCGAGCCAGGAGACGGGCCTGCCGGTGTACGCCGCCAACGCGGTGCCCAAGGTCGACGCGGTCAAGCTCAAGGACGACACGCGGGTGGGTCTCGTTCGCGGGGCGAACAACATGCCGGGCGGTTGGATGATGTGGATGTTCGACCAGATCGGCGTGAACTACCAGGTCGTCTCCGCGGACGACTACGCCGACCTGGGCGCCAAGTACGACACCATCGTGCTCGCTCCGGGGATCTCGGCGAACAGCATCACCCGTGGTCTCGACCCCGCGAAGAATCCCCCCGAGTTCGCCTGGGCTCGCGGGGTGCCGGACGGACTCGACAAGCTTCAGCAGTTCGTGAAGTCCGGCGGCAACCTGGTGGCGCTCGGCAGCGCGTCCACGACCGCGGCCACGTCGCTCGGTCTGCCGGTGCAGAACGTCACGCCCACCGACCGGGCCGCGTTCAACGCACCCGGGGCGCTGCTCAAGCAGAACTACGACACCGATGTTCCGGCGGCCTGGGGTATGCCCGAGTCCTGGCCGACCTGGTTCAACAACGACGCGGCGTTCAAGGTGACCGGTGACGCCGAGGTCGCCGCCTCGTATCCCGACGAGGACAACCTGCTGGTCAGTGGCTACGCCAACGGGACCAAGGCCATCGGCGGCGCCACCAACGTCGCCACGTTCGACGTCGGCAAGGGTGAGGCCACCATCGCCGGCGGCCACATCACCTTCCGGACCTGGCCGCGCGCCTCGTGGACGGTGGTCACGAACGCCGTGTACAACGGCGCCGGGCAGGACGTCGACGCGGACCAGTTGGGCAAGCTCTTCCGGTAGAGCAGGCCGCGAACGTCTCGTCACGATCACGTCGGCTGCGGTGCTCCTCGGGTGCCGCAGCCGACGCGATCGAGCGCCCCGCCCCACCCACGATCAACGTGTGCTCGTCGGCACCAGGGCCAGCCGGAGCCAGGCCGCCAGGTCCTCGATCTCACGGCGTACCGCGGTGGTCATCGCCGGAGTGAACGGCACGTCCTGGTACAGGGCGTTCACCCGGAGCACACCGGCCCTGCGGTCGGCCGTGGCGTCGAGCTTCCCGACCAGCCGGTCCCCGTGCAGGATGGGCATCGCCCAGTAACCCCAGCGGCGCTTCGCGGGCGGCTTGTACATCTCCAGCTGGTAGTCGAACTCGAACAGTTCCGCTATCCGCGTGCGGTCGAAGACGAGCCGGTCCAGGGGCGACAGCAGCGCCGTCCGAGCCTTGAACGCCTGGTCCAACAGCTCGGGGTCGATCCGCCACCGACCTTTCACGCCCTCGACGACGGCGGGTTCGCCGGCCGTGCGAACGTCGTTCGGCTCGCCCGGGCACACCGGCGCACGTTCGCGGGCGATCCCCAGCGCCCGCAACCGGCGCTCGTTCCGGATCCGCATCGCCTCGTCGTGCGGCACCACCTCGTCCGGGTAGATCCGCTCGGCGAGGTCCCACAGCCGGTCGGCGCCGCGCCGCCCGGCGGCCGCGACCTCGCCCCGCTGGACGAGGAGGTCGAGCAGTTTGGTGACGTTGCGGTTGTTGGTCCAGCCGGAGGAGCGCCAGGGGACCACGCAGGTGTCCGGTAGCTCGCGCGAGATCAGTGGCTCGTCGGCGCGGAGCCGGGCGAGGATGTCCAGCCGGCAGCCGTTGTTCGCGGCCACCCAGTCCTGCAGGTCCTCCTGCCATTCGCGCAGTGGGGGACGGCCGGGCCAGTCGGCCATCTCGGCCCGGTAGAGAGCGAGGTCCCCGGGCGGCCGGATGAAGCCGTGCAGCTCCAGCAGGGTCTGCTCGTCGAGCGCGTCGCGGAGCTGCCCGGGGGAGTACGAGAAGCCGAGCCGGCTCCACAGGACCAGGTCGGCGCTGGGCGCGACGGCCGCGGTCAGGTCGTTCTGCACCAGCGTCAGCTGGCCTACGACCTCGAACATTCCGATCGGCCGGTGCGCGTCCAGCAGTTGGGCGCGCACGGCGAGGCGACGCGCATCGGTACGGGACAGCGTGTGCACGGTCACCCAGCCTAGGCGGGCGGGTGCACCGGTGGGGGTGCGCCGGCGCGGGCCCGGTGAGGCGGGCGTGAACCGACCCACATAACAGGACTCTGAGATACCTGTTTTTGTTAGCCTGCCGATGTGCAGCTCAATCAGTCGACGGACATCGGTCTCCGAGTCGTGATGCTCATGGGGACCCGAGACGGTAGGACCACGGTCGACGAACTGGCGCAGTCCCTCGCGGTGCCACGGAACCACCTCGCGAAGATCGTCCAGCGACTCCAGCATCTGGGGCTGATCGAGACGATCCGCGGCCGTGGCGGTGGCGTCCTGCTCGCGGACGGCGCGACCTCGGTGAGCATCGGTGGCCTCATCCGCCGGCTCGAAGCCGACGAGGAGGTGGTCAGGTGCGACACACCCGCCTGCCCGCTGCGGGCCGGTTGCCGGCTCCGTGGCGCCCTCCGCCGCGCGCAGGAGGCCTTCTACGCCAGCCTCGACGAGGTGACCATCGGCGATCTGCTGCACCCGCCGACCCGGGATCTGCTCCTGTCGCTCACCAGCAGGTGAGTGGCGGGACCCGCCCGAGTCACTGATCCACCACAGCTGATCGGAGAAACCGTGCTGTCCGACAAGCACGAAGCGACCGTGCGCGCCACGCTGCCCGCCGTCCGCGCACACATCGAAACAATCACCGGGCTCTTCTACGACACCATGCTCACCGAGAACCCCGAACTGCTACGCCTGTTCAGTCGTAGCGCGCAGGCCAGCGGGGAGCAGCGCAAGGCGCTCGCCGGTGCCGTGGTCGCCTTCGCGGCGGATCTGGTGGGCGAGGGGACGCCCTTCGATCCGGTGGTGCGCCGCATCGCCCACCGGCATGCCTCGCTCGGCATCCGGCCGGAGCAGTACACGATCGTCGGTCGATACCTGCTGAACGCGGTCGGCGCCGTGCTCGGCGACGCGGTCACTCCCGAGGTGGCCGCCGCCTGGGACGAGGTCTACTGGCTGTTCGCCTGCCGCCTGATCGGCCTGGAGGCCCGGCTGTACGCCGACACCGAGGTCGACCCGGATCATCCGTGGCGCGAGGTGGTGGTGAGCCACCGACGCGAGGAGGCGCAGGACACCGTCTCGTTCGTGTTGACCAGCGCCGACGGGTCGCCGACGCCGAGCTATCGGGCCGGCCAGTACGTCAGTGTCGCCGTCGACCTGCCGGACGGCGGCCGGCAGATCCGCCAGTACTCGCTGTCCCAGGCCGCCCACGGGTTGGGCGGGCTGCGGATCACCGTGCGTCGGGTGCGGGGCGTCGGCGGGGCGCCCGACGGGCTCGTGTCGAGCCATCTCGTCGACCACGTTCGTGCCGGGGACCGGCTGGCGGTGAGCGCTCCCTACGGAGATCTCACCCTGACCGCCGGAACCGCACCGTTGGTGCTGGTCAGCGCCGGCGTCGGGATCACGCCGATGGCCGCCATCCTCGACCACGTCTCCCGGGCGGAACCGAACCGCGATGTCGTCGTCGCACACGCCGAACGCAGCCCCGAACGGCACTGCCTGCGACCCGACATCATCGGCAGCGGAGCCCGGCTGCGCTCCTTCCGGCATCTGGTCTGGTACGAGCAGCCCACGCCGCGCGAGTTCGACGGGTCGACCGAGGTCCGCGCCGGACGGATCGATGTCGACGAGATCCCGCTGACCCCGGAGGCGCAGGTGTACCTGTGCGGACCGCTCCCGTTCATGCAGGCGGTCCGCGGCCGGCTCCGGGAGCTTGGCGTCCCCGGCACCCGGATCCGGTACGAGGTCTTCGGCTCCGACGCGTGGGCCGGTAGCCGCTGACCAGGGCTCGGGTCGAGGTTCCGGGGCTGTCCGGAACCTCGACTCCGACGCCCGCCCGTGAGAAAGGAGCGCCGGAGATGGCGAGCGACATCACCGACCGCAGCGACATCGCCGGTATCGTCACCGACTTCTACTCCCGCGCCTTCGCCGACGACCTGCTCGGGCACGTCTTCGTCGACGTGGCGAAGCTCGACCTCGACCGGCACCTCCCGATCATGTGTGACTTCTGGGCGACCGTGATCTTCAAAGCCGGCACCTACCGGCGTAACGCCCTTCAGCTCCACTTCGATCTGCACCGGCTGGAACCGCTGACCGAACGGCACTTCACGCGTTGGCTCGCGCTCTGGGCCGCCACCATCGACGACCGGCACGCCGGGCCCCACGCCGAGTACGCGAAGCTCCAGGCCGGTCGGATCGCCGGGTCGATGCGACGCCGGCTGGCCGGTCGTCCGCCCGGCCGGAGCCCCGTCCCGGTGGCCGGTCCGACCCTCCAAGCGCACGAAGACCCGCCGCAGGGATAGGAGATGTCGATGAGCCCGCCGTCAGCCCTCGCCACCGCTGTGGTCTTCGTCTGGCTCGGGATGGTCCTGGCCATCTCGTTCCTCGAGGCGCCGCTGAAGTTCCGCGCGCCCGGAGTCACGGTGCCCATCGGGCTCGGCATCGGACGCCTGGTCTTCCGGGCGCTCAACGTGATCGAAGCCTGCTTCGCGCTGACCCTGCTCGCGACCGTCGTCCTCGGGCCGGCGTCCGGCGCCGTCGTGGGGGTGGCCGGCCTGGCGGCGGTGGCGCTGCTGCTGCAACTCGCCGCGGTCCGGCCACGGTTGAATTCCCGGACCAAGCGGGTGCTCGCGGGTGAGGACGCGCCCCGCTCCGGGAGCCACCTCGGCTACGTGGTGCTGGAGGTGGCGAAGGTGGGCACGTTGCTCACGCTCGGCATCTTGCTGCTCGCCACCCCGTAGCGCGGCGTGGCTGCGCTCAGCCGCCGATCCACTCGACAAGTCCGTCCGGACGCAGCCGGGCACCGGCCGCCACGGGATGCGGCGCCAACCGTCCGTCCGGCATGAGGTGGCGTACCGGCACGGCACGGCTCAGGATCGTGACGTCGGCGATCAGCCGGCGATGACAACGCCACCAGACGCTCTCGCTGCACATGACCGCGGTCCGGTCCGACGCGGCCTGTTCGAGCACGAGGTCCAGCGCTGCCAGGAACGGTGGTGTACGGGTGTATGCGGCGTAGGCGCGGAACGCGGGGACGGTCCACCACACGTCGTGCGCCGGCGTCCCGGCCGGCAGGTGCCGTCGGCCACCGAGGCGCTCCTCCCAGCGGTATTCGATCCCCAGTTCCGGCAGCCACTGCGCCAACGCGTCGCGCCGGACGTCGGGGTTGGCGCGGCTGCCGGGAAAGCGGCGTACATCGACTACCAGTTTCACGGCGGCGTCGGCCAGCAGGCGGCCGAGCGCGGCACGGGGCAACGGTCCGTGGCCGACCGTCAGTAGGGCCGGCGTGTCTTCTGCCGCCTGCATGACCAGATCATCTCGCGTTGCCGTTCGTGGCGCCGGTTTTCCCCGGTCTCCCTGCCGTGACGCCTGCCCGCCGAGACCGAGGCAGAGGTTGAGGCCGAGCACAGCGCGAGCGCCGCCAGGCATGATGCAAGACGGCAATCCATCTACAGGGGAGGCACGGGGATGGACCTTCAGACCGCGCTGGCGTCGCTGTTCCTGCCGGAAGGACGCGTCGACCCGTACCCGGCCTACGACGTGATCCGGGCGCACTCACCGGTCTTCCAGGCGCCCGACGGCCGCTGGTTCGTCACCACCCACGCGCTCACGAACCGGCTGCTGCGCGAGCCGACCCTGCGCATCGCCGACGCCACCGACTACGACGGTTTCTGGCCCGACTGGCGGCGTAACCGCGGTGTCGCCTCGATCGTGCTGTCCATGCTGCAGACCAACCCGCCGGAGCACGGCCGGGTACGCCGTGCGGCCTCGGCCACCTTCACGGCCCGCCGGGTCGCCGAGATGCGCGACGTCATCGCGGGGCAGGCCGAGGACCTGATCAAGTCGATGCCGGCCAGTGCGGACTTCATGAGCGCTTTCGCGTTCCCGCTGCCGATCGGGGTGATCTGCGCGCTGCTCGGCATCCCGGAGGCGGACCGGCTGTGGTTCCGGCAGCGGGCCGCGGACCTGACCGTGGTGCTGGAGCCGATCAGCACGGAGGAGGAGATGCGGCTCGCCGACGTGGCGGGCCGGGAACTCGAGGCCTACTTCGTCGACCTGATCGAGGAGCGTCGCCGGGCCCCACAGGAGGACCTGACGAGCGCGCTGGTCGCCGTGCACGACGAGACCGGCGGTATCGGCTTGACCGGCGAGGAGCTGCTCGCCAACCTGGTGCTGCTGCTCGTCGCCGGCTTCGAGACCACCACGAACCTGCTCGGCACCGGCATCAAGCTCCTGCTGGAACGTCCCGAGCAGGCGGACCGGTTGCGGGCCGACCCGAACCTCGCGCCGGCCTTCGTCGAGGAGATCCTGCGGTACGACTCCCCGGTGCAGCTCACCGGCCGGCTCACGACCGTGCCACTGGATCTCGGCGACGGGCTGAGCCTCCCGGGCGGCGCAGACGTCACCATGCTGCTCGGCGCCGCCAACCGGGACCCGGCCCGCTACCCGGACCCGCACCGGTTCGACCCGGGCCGTCCGAACATCCAGCCGGTCTCGTTCGGTGGCGGCGCACACTACTGCCTCGGGGCGCCGCTGGCCCGGCTGGAGGCCCAGGTCGCGTTCCCGCTGCTGCTGGCGATGCTGCCCCGGCTGAGCCTGGCCGGTCCGGCCGTGCGCCGCGACCGTCTGGTGCTGCGCGGCTACGCCACGCTGCCGGTCACCACCGGCTGATGCCGAGGTCGGTGCAGTACGCGATCGTCGCGTCGTCCGCCGGCACCGCGTGACGTGCCTCCGCCTGCCGGACCCGACGGATTATCTCGGCGGGGCCGCTGGACGCGAGGACCGTCAGAACCTCCGGCCAGTCGGCGAGGGCGAACCGGTCCACGATGCGGCTGGCTCCGTTGCTGAGCAGTACGGCGCCGGCCAGCCCGGCGGCCGGGCAGCTGCCGGTGATCGCCTGCTCGGCCGCGCGCGGGTCGTCCTTGGCGACCCAGAAGCCGCCCGGCTGGTTCCGGTTGGCGCGCAGTTCCCGCAGCAGCCGGTGGTACTCGTCGCTGCCTGCGACGGTGGCTTCGATCGCGGACCGGTACGACCGGCTGATGACCACTTCGCGCGGGTCGGTGACGACGAGCGGCGTATCGCCGGCCCGGTCGAGGACGAGCACCGAGTCGCCGAGCACCAGGTGGTCGACGAGGCCGTCGGCGACGCGCAGGATGGCGACGGTGGCCGAGGGACTGACGGGGTCGGCGACGTCGCAGGTGTCCCGGTGATCGTCCGTCACCTGCTCGATGGCCTCGGCGAGCAGCGCCGGGAGGCTGCGGTCGCGCACGAGTGACACGAGGCCGAGCAGGCGGCCACCGAGGCGGGTGGCGTACCAGGCCACGCCGTGCCGGCAGATCGATTCCGCGCCCGGGATGCCGGCGCCGTCGATCAGCACCGCCGCCGTCGGCACGGCGCCGGTGAAGTCCTCGTTGACCCGGCCGGTCCCTGCCACAGCGGTCGTCATTGTCACCCGCATGCCCGGTGCCACCTCTCGCCGATCGGGGCGCGGGCGGGCAGCCGCCGCGCGGTCGGAGCGTACGCATGAGAACTTGACACGCGAGGCGGCCGCCGGGAAAGGATGGGTGGTGGACTCAGCCCTCTCGACGCCGCCCGCCATCCCCGCCGGCACGTTGGCCGCCGGCCCGCAACCCGTGCTCGCGGCCCCGGCCGATCTGCTGCTGCGGCCCTGGGAACCGACCGACGTGCCGGTCTTCCTCGCCGCCTATCGTGACCCCGAGATCCAGCGGTGGCACACCCGCCGGCCGGCGTCCGAGGAACAGGTCCGGGAGTGGTTCGACCGGTATCGCCGGGACTGGGCGCAGGAGAGCGGCGCGCATTGGGCCGTGACCCGCGGTGGGGGCGAGGTGCTGGGGCGCATCGCGATGCGGGGGATCGACCTCGATGACGGTGTCGCCGAGTGCGCGTACTGGGTGCTCCCGGCCGCCCGTGGTGCGGGTGTGGCGTCCGGCGCGCTCACGGCCTTGAGCGTCTGGGCCCTCGGCGACGCCGGCTTCCACCGCCTGGAGTTGGATCACTCGACCCGTAACCTGGGCTCCTGCCGGGTGGCCGTCAGGTCCGGCTTCCGTCTGGAGGGCACCAAGCGGAGCGACGCCGTCCACTCCGACGGCCGACACGACATGCACCTGCACGCCCGCATCCGGGGCGACGAACAGACTGCTTGATCATTTCGCCTGCCGGGCGTCGAGGTGGGCGCGCAGCGCCGCGGCGATCTCGCCGGCGGCGAGGAGTTGTTCCGGGGTGAGCGCGTCGACGAAGAGTTCGCGGATGGCGCGCAGATGCGGAACGGTGGATCCGCGGAACGCCTCGGCGCCCGCCGCCGTGAGGTGGACCTCCGCTCCGCGCGGATCGGTCGCGCACTCCTGCCGGCGGATGAGGCCACGCCGCTCCATCCGCCCGAGGTGATGGGAGAGCCGGCTGCGTTCCCAGCCGATGTGCGCCGCGAGTTCGGAGGAGCGCATCTGCTGTTCCGGGGCTTCGGTGAGGGCGAGCAGTACGGCGTAGTCGCCCGGCGACAACGCGGAATCGCTCTGGAGGCGTGACGCGATTCGGGACCGGAGCACGTCCGTCGTCTCGATGAAGTCGCGCCAGATCCGGAGCTCCTCCGCGGTCGGCAGTTGGCGTCCGTGCTGCCGCGGTGTGTCCTTCGTCATGCTCGCTCCCGGGTTGACATGTCAATTCCACGCTAACATGTTTGACATGTCAATCGTCGAGGGAGTTCGACGGTAGCGGGTAACCACCCGGTGATGCGAGCATCGCCACCAGGCCGAGAAGGAGTCCGCAAATGTCTGATCTCGAGTTCGGTCTCGACACCTTCGGTGACGTACCGGAGGACGACGCCGGTAGGCCCGTCTCCCACGCCGCGGCGATCCGGCAGGTCGTCGAGGAGGCGGTGCTCGCGGACGACCTCGGCGTCGATGTCATCGCCCTCGGCGAGCACCACCGGCCGGAGTACTCGGTGTCGACGCCGGAGACCGTGCTGGCGGGAATCGCCACCCGTACCTCGCGCATCCGGCTCGCGTCCGGCGTGACCGTGCTGAGTTCGGACGACCCGGTCCGGGTGTTCCAGCGCTTCGCGACGGTGGACGCGCTGTCGAACGGGCGCGCCGAGGTCATCCTCGGACGCGGCTCGTTCACCGAGTCCTTCCCGCTGTTCGGCTACGACCTGCGCGACTACGACGTGCTCTTCGAGGAGAAGATCGAGCTGTTCGCGAAGCTGCTGGAGGAGAAGCCGATCACCTGGAGCGGCAGCGTACGTGCCCCGCTCGAGAACGCCGACGTCTTCCCGAAGACCGAATCGGGTCACCTCGACACCTGGGTGGGCGTCGGTGGTTCGCCGCAGTCGGTCGTGCGTACCGCCCACTACGGTTTCCCGCTGATGCTCGCCATCATCGGCGGCAGTCCCGAGCGCTTCGCGCCCTACATCGACCTGTACCGGCGGGCGGCCGAACAGTTCGGCACGACCGCGTACCCGGTCGGGATGCACTCGCCGGGCTTCATCGCCGACACCGACGAGCAGGCGAAGGAACTGTTCTGGCCGTACTACCGGGTCATGCGGGATCGGATCGGCAAGCTGCGCGGCTGGCCGCCGATCCGCCGCGAGGAGTTCGACTCCGAGGTGGCGCACGGATCCCTCTACATCGGCTCGCCGGAGACCGTGGCCCACCGCATGGCGGGCGCCATCCGCAGCCTCGGCGTCGGCCGGTTCGACCTGATCTACACCGCGGGCGCGCAGCCGGTGAGCGCCCGGATGCGCGCCGTGGAGCTGTACGGCAGCAAGGTGATCCCGATGGTCCGCGACATCCTGGCCGGCTGACCGGAGCAACGGACGTCAGATCAGTATCCGGAAGGAAGACATGGACGACAGCGTCCGGAACGCGCCACAGACCCTCGGCATCCTCGGTGCCGGCAAGGTGGGCACCGTGCTCGCCCGCCTCGCCGTCGCCGCCGGCTACCGGGTGCTCATCGCCGGTTCCGGTGACCCGGCGAGGATCGCCCTCACCATCGAGGTGCTCACACCCGGAGCCGTCGCCACCACCGCGGCCGACGCCGCCGGCGCCGACATCGTGATCCTCGCCCTTCCGCTGGGCAAGTACCGCGGCATTCCCGTTGAGGCGTTGCGCGGCAAGCTCGTCGTCGACGCCATGAACTACTGGTGGGAGATCGACGGCATCCGCGACGACCTCACCGACCCGCGCACCTCGTCCAGCGAGACCGTCCAGGCGTTCCTGCCCGACTCCCGCGTCGTCAAGGCGTTCAACCACATGGGATATCACGACCTCGAGGACGAGGCGCGGCCCGCCGGTGCCGCCGGCCGCAAGGCCATCGCGATCGCCGGCGACGACACCGCCGACCTCGCGGTCGTAGCCTCCATCGTCGACCGGCTCGGCTTCGATCCGGTCGTCGCCGGCCCGCTGGCCGAGGGCGTACGGCTCGAACCGGGTAGCGAGCTGTTCGGCGCCGACGTGAGCGCCGACGAGGTACGGGCCATGCTCGACCGTTTTCCCGACTCGGAACGCGGGCGGACCGTTGCCGCCGCGCGAGCCGGAAGCCCGGAGGGGGCGGCCTGACGGACGAACGGGCCCCTCACCAGGAAGATGCTGGTGAGGGGCCCGCCGGCTGGTCTACCCGATCGGCGGTGCTTCCTGGTCAGAAGCCCAGGGCGGCCTTGCCTCCGACGACCGGAAGGGTCACGGTGCTGCCGTTCAGGTACACCGTGATCTCGCTGCCGATAGCGGCGGTGTCACGTGCCGGCCGGTTCGACGTCGGGTTCGCGTCGTAGTTTCCGGTGATGACGAGCCCGATCCGGTGCCCGGCCGGGATCACGTGCTCGGACGGAAGGGTCTTCCACTTCACGTTGTACTGCTTGCCGGGCGTCAGTGGCTGGCTCCGCCGGAGGTCCGGCGAGTTCTTGACGTCGATGTGTCCCCAGGCCAGGACGCGCTCGGGAGTGATCGCGACATCGGTCTCCATCGGCTCGGCGCACCCGGTCCGGCTGGCCAGGTCCTCCGGCTCGCACGGCTCCTGGACCACCTCCAGCGGGTCCTTGCCCGCCACGGTGACGGTCGGTCCCGCGCCGTAGTCGACGAGCATTGCCGACAGCAGCGCGGTCTCGGCCGTCGTCGACATCCGGACCGCCAGCTCGGGCGTGCCGGACAGGCGTACGTCGGACGCGAGCGGCGGAGTCACGTAGGCGAGCCGGCCCGGCTTGGCCTGCTCGGCATCACCGACCTTGATCGCCTGCGACTCGCGCTGGTCGACGAAGCTCTGCGTGGGGTTGCCGCTCGGATTGTGCGGAGAGAGCGTGCCCGCCGCGTCGGCCGTGGCGGGGCCGAAGCGCAGGTCGACCTTCTTCGCGCTCGCGTCCGGCCAGGTCGAGTGGGTCTCCCAGCTGCCGTCGGGACGCTGGATGTCCGCCATCGGCTCGTCCATGACCCCGTTCGGGATGTCGTACAGCCAGTAGTCCATCCACCGGTGCATGACCGCCTGCCACTCCGCCGGGCGGAAGCTGGTCGGGTTCACGTGCGCGCCCCGGTGGATCCAGATCTTGCGGGGCATGTTGCGCTTCTCGATCTCGTGCCACAGGTCGGCGAAGTGCATGGTCTTGACGTTGAAGTCGGTCAGACCGTGCACCATGAAGACGGACGTACCGGCCGTCTTGATGTTGTTGGCGTCCGGCAGGTAGTTCCGTTCCTGCCAGAACGGGGTGAAGTCGGAGTCGCTGGCCTCCTCGGCGTCGCCGATCCCGGTGATGACCGACTCGCAGGCCGGTGCCGACGCCGAGCCGGGGAGTGTCCGGCCGACGGAGACGTAGTCGGCGAGGTACTCGGTGTACCGGAAGTCGACGTTCTCGCTCCAGGTCGACCAGGCCACCCCCTGGTCGTTCACGTACCGGTACCAGCTGGAGATCGCGGAGATGGGCACCACGGTCCGCAGGCCGGGCACGCCCTGGGTGGCGACGGCGTTGGGCAGGGTGCCGACGTACGAGACGCCCTGCATGCCCACGTTGCCGGTGCTCCAGTCGGCGACCGCCACGCTCCCGTCGTGGTGGAAGCCGGGGGCGCGGCCGTTGAGCCAGTCCACGACCGCCTTGGCGCTGATCGTGTCCTCCGGCCCACCGGTGGTGGGGCAGCCGAACGACCGCGAGGTGCCCTGCATCTCCACCTGGACGATCGCGTAGCCCCGGGGAACGAAGTACTCGTCCCACCAGCCGGGGAAGCCGCGGGTCTGATCCGGCAGTGGGTCACCGGCGTCCCGGCCGTAGTACGGGCTGGCCTCCATGATGGTGGGCACCCGCATGCCCGCCTCGGTCTCCGCCGGCCGGATCACGTCGACCTCGATCAGATCCCGGCGGCCGTCGGCGTCGCTGTCCATCGGCGCCTCGACGTAGACGACCTCCTGAATTGCCTCGTCGTACGAGAAGACCGGCTGGGTCACCCCGTTCTCGAGCACGATGCTGGGCGCTTTCACCTCGGCGCTCGCCACTGCGGGCGCACTCACGATCGCCATTCCGACGATCGCTCCGACGGCTGTCAATCGCCGCGCAAATCCCATGCCCCTACCTCCGTCAGCTCCAGAGACACATGGCTGATGAATGGTCATCGATATCTGTCGGCCGGGTCAATGACCATCCGTAGTGGTTGGGCTCTGCTCTGTTACGACATATGTCGTGCCGCACCGGTCGGCGGGGCGGGGGCTACCCCGATCCCCGGGTCAGCAACTAGCCTTCGCGGATGCGACACATCCTCGCGCCAGGCGACGAGACGCTGCACGGACACTTCTCCCCCGACCTTCCACCGGTGCTCACCATCGACGCGGGCGACACCGTCACCTACCGCACCCTGGACTGCTGGTGGTCGGCCGGACCGTACGAGGGAGGGCGGAACCGGGATCGGGCCCGGGTCCCGCAGCACCAGCCGGACCACGGACACGCGCTGATCGGTCCGGTCGCGGTCCGCGGGGCCCGCGCCGGCCAGACCCTCGAGGTACGCATCGATGCGGTCGTCCCGGCGAGCTGGGGAACCACCGTGGCCGGCGGCTGGCCGAGCGGTTTCAACGAGCGGTACGGCGTCGAGGACCACGGGGTGGTGCACGCCTGGGAGCTCGATCCGGTGGCGATGCTCGGCCGTAACCAGCACGGGCACACGGTGGCGCTGCGCCCCTTCATGGGGGTGCTCGGTATGCCGCCAGCTGAGCCGGGTCTGCACTCGACGGTCCCGCCCCGTCCGTGGGGCGGCAACCTGGACTGCAAGGAGCTGACCGCCGGCAGCACCCTGTTGCTGCCGATTCCGGTCGACGGGGCGCTGTTCTCGGTGGGGGACGGACACGCGGCGCAGGGCGACGGGGAGGTCGGCGGCACCGCGATCGAGTGCCCGATGGACGAGGTGAGCCTGACCGTCGACGTACGTGACGACTTCCCGATCACCGGCCCGGTGGCGCGTACCGCGGACGCCTGGTTGACGCTCGGCGTCGGCGCGACCCTCGACGACGCCACCTTCATGGCGCTGGACTCGATGCTGACCCTGATGCAGCGGCAGTACGGGATCAGCCGCCCCGACGCGGTGGCGCTGGCCAGCGTCGCGGTCGACGTACGGGTGACGCAGATCGTCAACCAGACCGTCGGCGCGCACGCGGTGCTCCGCGACGGCGCGTTGCGCTCGACCCCGATGCCGCGCGCCGACGGGTGACAGCGCTACCGGCTAAGGCCCGGCCGGAGGTGGCGCACCCGTCGTGGCGGGCACCCGATGGAGGCGGTGCGGTCGGGCCGGGCAGTATCCGGAGCATGTTGCTACTCGTTCCCTCGGATCCGCTGCGGCCGCGCCGTCCCGATGAGCATTTCGCCGCGGAGGCGCGGGCGGCCCGGGACGCCGGTCTGAACGTCGCCATGGTTGATCATGATGTGCTGGCTCGGGGCGAGGAACCGGAGCGAGCGGTGCCGTCCCTGCCCGCCGGGGAGACCGCCGTCTACCGGGGCTGGATGCTCGCCGGCGATCGGTACGGTGCGCTCGCACAGCTGCTCGCCGAGCGTGGCGTGACGATGCGTACGAGTGCGGAGCAGTACCGGCGGGCACACGAGTTGCCCGGCTGGTATCCGGCGCTGGCACCGGTGACGCCGCGTTCGGTGTGGACGACCGACGCGCGCCGTGCGGACTTCGACCGCGCGCGGCTCGAGTTCGGCGCCGGCCCCGTGGTCCTGCGCGACTACGTGAAGTCGACGAAGCACCACTGGGACGAGGCGGCGTTCGTCCCGGACGTCTCGGACGCCGACCACGCGTGGCGGGTGGCCTCCCGGATGAGGCAGCTGCGGGACGACGACTTCGTCGGCGGGTTCGTGCTGCGGGAGTTCGAGACGTTCACCTCGGCGGAGGTGCGGACCTGGTGGGTGGAGGGCAGGTGTGTCCTGGTGGGACCGCACCCGGACACCCCGGAGGCGCGACCGCCGCACCGGCTCGACCTGGACTGGCTCGTCCCGTTCGTCGGTGCGGTGGCCCTGCCGTTCGTCACCGTGGACCTCGCGTTGCGCGTCGACGGGGTGTGGCGGGTCGTGGAACTCGGTGACGGGCAGGTCAGCGACCGGCCCGCCAGCGTCGCGCCCGCGGAGATCATCACGGCGCTGGCCGGGGGAGAGGCGGCCGTCCGGGCCTGAGCCGTCGGAAGTGGGTCACCCGACAGATGCGGCGGTCCGTGCGTACGACGCCGCCGGCAACCGCCATGATGGGCCGGTGAAAATCTTGTCCATCCAGTCTTCGGTCGCGTACGGCTACGTCGGCAACTCGGCGGCCGTCTTCCCCCTGCAGCGGCTCGGACACGAGGTCTGGCCGGTGCTGACCGTTCACTTCTCCAACCACACCGGGTACGGCGCGTGGCGTGGGCCGCTGCTGGCACCCGCCGACGTGGCCGAGGTGATCGCCGGCATCGAGGACCGCGGGGTCCTCGGAAGCGCCGACGCGGTGCTGTCGGGCTACCAGGGCGACCCGGCGATGGGTACGGTGATCCTCGAAACGGTGGAGAAGGTCAAGGCGATCAACCCGAACGCGGTGTACTGCTGCGACCCGGTGATGGGCGATGCCGGCCGTGGGATGTTCGTCCGACCCGGCATCCCGGTGTACCTGCGCGACGTGGTCGTCCCGCGCGCGGACATCATCACCCCGAACCACTTCGAGCTGGACTTCCTCGCCGGCCGGACGACGAACTCGTTGGCGGAGGTGCTGGACGCGGTCGACACGGTGCGCGCCACCGGGCCGCGGCACGTCCTGGTCACCAGCGTGCTGCACGGCGACGTGCCGGAGGGGTCGCTGGAGGTGGTCGCGGTCTCGGACGAGGGCGCCTGGGCCGTCACCACGCCGCTGCTGCCGATCAACCCGAACGGCGGCGGCGACATCACCGCCGCGCTGTACCTGGCACACCTGTCGACGACGGGCTCACCCGCGACGGCACTGGAGCGCACCATCGCCTCCGTCTTCGCCGTACTCGAGGCAACCCTCGCGGCGGGCACCCGGGAGATCCAGCTGATCGCGGCCCAGGACGCGATCGCCGAGCCACCGGCGAGATTCACCGCCCGGCGGCTGCGCTGACCCGGCGGACTGCGGGCGTCACGTCCGGTCCGTAGGGAGGTGTCGAGCACCAGGACGGGGATGAGCCGTCACCGTGCTGCCGGGACCGGTCACGACGCCTCGGCTGTCATCACCGGTCGGGCCGGAACGTCTGAGCCTCAAGCTGGGCGATGCCCTCGAGCGCCTCGCCCATCCGAGTGACGGCGTCGGTGAGGATCGCGGGCGAGGTGGCGAAGTTGAGTCGTACGAAGCCCGCGCCGCCGGTGCCGAAGACGTGCCCGGAGCTGAGGGCGACCCGTGCGCGGTCCAGGAACATCCTCGCGGGCCCGGCGAGGTCGCTGGCCACGCCGGGCGCACCGGTCGGCGGCGGTGTGGCGATGCCCAGCCGGGTGCAGTCCAGCCAGGCGAGGTAGGTGCCCTCGGGGCGGTGGTAGGTGACGGCGGGCAGGTGTTCCGCGAGCAGTGTCCCCAGCAGCGTGCGGTTGCCGTCGAGACCGTCGAGGAGGAGGTCGAGCCATTGCCCGCCGGCGCGGAACGCGGCGGTGTGGGCGAGTGCGCCCAGGTGGCTGGGGCCGTGGCTGACTTCTTCCGGCATGCGGTCGAGGTCGGCGACGGCCCGCGGCCCGGCGATCGCGAGCGCCGCCTTGAGGCCGGCGAGGTTCCACGCCTTCGAGGCGGAGGTGAGGGCGAAGGCGTCTTCGGCACCGGCCACCGTGAGGTACGGCGTGAAGTGTGTCCCGGGAAGCACGAGTGGGGCGTGGATCTCGTCGGAGATCACCCGCAGGCCGTGTCGGCCGGCCAGCTCGGCGACGACCTGCAGCTCGTCCCGGCGGTGCACGACTCCGGTCGGGTTGTGCGGGTTGCACAACAGGAACGCCGGCCGGCGGCCGCAGGCGCGGGCCCGGCCGAACGCCTCGTCGAGAGCGGCGTGGTCCAGCCGCAGGTCCGGCCCGAGCGGAGCCTCGATCACCTGCCGGTCGGCGTGCGTGACGAAGGCGTAGAAGGGCGGGTACACGGGCGAGCAGACCACCACGGCGTCTCCCGGGTCGGTCACGAGCCGGAGCACCTCGACGATGCCCATCATCACGTCGGGTACGACGGTGGTGTGGTCGACGCGGAAGTCGTGCCAGTCCCAGCGCCGGGCCGCGAAGTCCCCGAGCGCCTCGGCGTACGCCGTGCCGTACGAGTAGCCGGTGTCGCCGAGGTCGATCGCGCGGCGCAGCGCGTCGGCGACCGGGGGAGCGAGGGGTGTGTCCTGCTCCGCGACCCAGAGCGGCAGCACGTCGGGCGGGTACATCCGCCACTTCACGCTGGTGCGCCGGCGGAGCTCGTCCAGCGTGAGCACGGTCAGCGGATTCCGGGCGGTCGAGCCGCCGGTGTCGGTGGCCGCACCAGCGGCTTCGTCCGCTCTCGGAGCCCTAGCGCCTGCCATGTCGTCCACTTTGGGCGTACGTCGAGGTTCCCTCTCGTAGGTCCACTCAGGCCGGTCCGGCGACGATCAGCCCGGCCGGCGCGGCCAGCGGTCGATACTCCACGAGCCGCCACCCGGTCGCGTCGAGCCACTGCTGCGCGTCACCCGCCTCGTAGGTGTCGCCGCCGCTGATGATGAGGAACTCACCCCCGCCGAGGCGGGTCGCGGGGTGAGGCGCCGAGGCGTCGCGCCACCAGTCGACCAGCAGCAGCCGGCCGTCCGGCGTCACGACGTCGCGTAGCCGGGCCAGTAGTTCGAGGTTGCGCTCCGGAGGGAACAGGTGCAGGAAGTTGGCCACGATCACCACGTCGTGCCCGTCCGGCAGCGGATCGGCGAACGCGTCCGCGCCCACCAGGTCGAGCCGGTCGGCGAAGGCGTCACCGGCGATCTTCTCCCGGGCCACCGCCACCACCTCGGGCAGGTCGAGCAGGGTCGCGGTGAGGTGCGGGTATGCCCCGAGGAGGGGCTTGGCGAAGGTGCCGATGCCGCCACCCACGTCGAGCACCCGGCGGTGGGGGCTGAAGTCGTACGTCTTGGCGAGGTCGACGGCCGTCTCCGCGGTCACCAGAGCCACCGACGCCTCGTACGCCTGGACCTGTTCCTCGGTGAGGTCGCCCCGGACGCCCTGCCGGGTGCGGAACGCGGTGGACGCCCGGGACCAGGCCGAATAGCTGACCAGGTCCCAGTAGGTCAGCATGGGACGCATGTCGAGCGGGCCGCGCTCGGCGAGGAACGCCTCGGTGTCGGGGGCGTTGCGGTAACGCTCACCGTCGTGTTCGAGCAGACCGGTGGGCACCAGCAGGTCGGCGAGCGCGCGGGCGCTGCGCACCGGGATCCGGCAGCGTTCGGCGATGGCCGGCGCGGTCGCGCCCTCGGCGGGAATGGCGGCGAAGAGGCCGACCTCGGCGGCGACGAAGAGCGCCTTGGCGGTCATGAAACCGGCCGCCACGCCGGTGATCCGCGCGGGGCTCAGTGGCGCTGCCGGGGCCGGGCCGTTCGGGGCCTGCCGCTCGGGCCCGTCGGACGGCGGTATGAACACACGCTGGATCTGCTGCTCGGCCACGCGCCCCCCGAAGATGGTCGATCATCTATGCATGTCGCCTCATGCTACGGCGAGGCAGCGGGCGTAGCCACCCCCTCGGGAGTCGTGCTCGGTCGATGCGATGGTCGGGATTCCCGCGCCGAGCGACGCGTTGTGACGACTGCCGGCGGCTCGGCAGCAGTTCACCGACGGTGTCGAAGACGACGTCGGGGCCGGCACGGCCTAGCCTGGGGGCATGTTCGAAGCCGGCAGCCGCGCGCGCGGCCAGCCACCTCCGCCGGGCGTCGTCTTCGAAGCGCTCACCGAGCCCGACCTGGATCCGGCGCGTCCCTGGCTGCGCCTGCTCGACGACGAACAGTCGCCGCAGATCCTGCGCGCCGACCGTCCGCACCTGGTCGTCTGGTCATCGCTCTGGCCCCGGCGGCCGGACGCCCAGGTACGTTTCGATCTTGAGCCCGACGGCGGTGCCGGCACGCGGCTGCGCTGGACGCTGCTGGTCGCCGAGCCCTTGCCCGACGCGTCGTTGCTGGGACACCTGCGCAAGCGGCTCAACGTACTGATCAACGCGAACCTGCGCTACACCTTCGGCCAGTAGGCGGCCCCACGGCCGGCGGCGTGCCGCAGCCGGGGATTCCCTGCGTGCGGCGATCGCACGGGTGGAGCTACTCGGATCCGGTGTCCGGCTCCAGGTGCTCGTCGACCATCTCCAGCAGCGCCGCGGTGGCCGCGGTGATCCGCCGGCTGCTCGGGGTCGCCACGTGCAGCGACCACTCCAGCGACTGGCAGGTCAGCGGCAGGGTCCTGAGATCGTCCCTGGCCGACGCCATCCGGGCGGGCAGGAAGGCCACCCCCAACCCGTGGCCGACGAACTCCGCGGCCACCGCCACGTCGCTGACCTCCATCGCGATGACGCGTCGCAGTCCGGCGGCGGCGAATGCCTGGTCGATCGCCGTGCGGTTGGCGTAGCCCACCGGGTAGTCGATGAACCGCTCGTCCGCGACCTCCGGCAGGTCGACGGTGTCCCGGTCCGCCAGCGGGTGCGTGGCGGGTACGGCCAGCACCTGCGGCAGGCGCAGCAGCCGGCGGGTACGTAGCTCGGGGAACGGGCGACCAGCGAGGCCGAGGAAGGCCACGTCGAGTTCCCCGACCGTCAGTGACCTGGCCAGACCGGCTGACCCGTCCGACTCCGCCGTTCGCAGCCAGAGCCGGACCAGCGGGTACCGGGCGTGGAACTCGCCCAGCAAACCCGCGAAGTCGATCCCGCCGACGCCGCTGAGACAACCCACGGCGATGGTGCCGCGGAGTTCCTTGCCGACCTGCTGAACCGCGTCCCGGGCCGCGCGGGCGGTGTCCAGGGTCGCCCGGGCCTTCGGCGCCAGCGCTTCCCCGGCGGCGGTCAGCGCCACTCGCCGGGAGTTGCGTTCGAAGAGCACCGCGTCCAGTTCCCGCTCCAGTGCGGAGATCGCAGCCGAGACGGCCGACTGGACGACGTGCAGCCGGTTGGCCGCCCGGGTGAAACTCTGCTCGGCCGCGACCGCGAGGAAGTACTCCAGCTGCCTCAGTTGCAGGCCACCAGGTTCCGAGGAACGGTCCGCCCGGGACCGCCGGGCGTCGCGTCCGGTACGGCGCGACGCCTCGGCGACCCTGGTCCGGGTGCCCGGTCCGAACTCAGCGGGGGGCAAGGTGTGGTCCGAGCAGGTCGGCCAGCCCGATCCGGGTGAGCAACTCGGCCCGTACCCGATCGGCGACCGCGTTGACCACCTCGGCCCCGTCGTCGGAGGGATCGATGTGCCTGCGAAACGGGCGCTTGCCGGCGGGCGTGTCCACCACCTCGACGATGGCCGCGGCGACCGACTCGACGTTCGCGTCCGGCGGTTCGATCGCGGCCAGCCGCTGGCCGACCTGCTCCAGCAGCCCGGGGTACAGCACGTTGTACGCGGCGACGGTCGCCTGGTCGGTGGGGTGGCCCCCGTTGGCGAAATGGTTCGTGCCCTTGGTGAAGGCGCCCGGGACGATGATCGAGGTCTCGATGCCGAACCGGGCGAGCTCGGCGGCGTAGCTGACCGCCAGCGCGTCCATGGCGGCCTTCGCGGCGAAGTACGGCGCCAGGTAGGGCGGGGTGCCACCACGGGTGCTGGAGCTGCCGACCCAGACCACGAGACCGCTGCGCTGGGCCCGAAGGTGCGGCAGAGCGGCCCGGTTGAGGCGCTGGGTGCCGAGCACGTTCGTGTCGTAGACCGCGGCGAACTCCTCGGGGGTGAAGGCCTCGGCCGGGCCGGTGACCATGTGGCCGGCGTTGTGGATCAGGACGTCCAACCGGCCCTGTTCGGCCAGCACGGTGGCGATCGCGGCGTCCGCCGACGGCTGCGACAAGACGTCGAGTTCCAGCGTGCGCAGGTCGACACCGTGCTCGGTGCCGTACGCCTCGGCGTCGGCGACGGCCCGGACGTTGCGTCCGGCCCGGTCGCGCATCCCGGCGTACACGGTGTGACCGGCGTGGGCCAGCGCCCGGGCGGTGAGTGCGCCGAATCCGCTGGTCGCGCCGCTGATGAGGATGATCTTGCTCATGTCGGAAACCTCGGATCTGGTGAGGGGGAAGGTTCTCGGGTGTGGGGTGGAGCGGTCAGATGGCGCCGCCGTTGGCGTACACCACCTGGCCGTTGATCCACCGGCCCGGGCCGGCGAGGAACGCCACGATCGGGGCGACGTCCTCCGGC
>NZ_JBEXFP010000053.1:0-16868 GCF_040606825.1 Micromonospora sp. NPDC005367
CGGCCGGCTGCTCCGCCCATCGCCGTGCGCCATGGGCTGACCGGGCGCTCCCGCTCAGGCGCCGGCGCCACCGTCGACCGGCACGATCGCGCCGGTCACCATCGAGGCCCGGTCGCTGAGCAGCCACGCGGCCACCTCGGCGACCTCGCGCGGCTCGGCCATCCGGCCCAGCGGGATGCGCGCCTGGATGCGCTCGACCACACCCGGCGACGCCGCCTCCCACTCGTCGATCATCATCGTCGCGGTGCCGCCGGGCGTGATGCCGTTCACGCGGATCCCCTGCCGGCCCCAGGTCACGGCCGCGGTCTCGGTGATGCTGTTGAGTGCCCGCTTCATCGCGCCGTACGCGGGCAGGTCCGGGTTCGCGCGGCGACTGCCGATGCTCGAGGTGTTGACGATCGCCCCGCCACCGCCGCGGCGCATGAGCGCGGCCTCGAGCGTCATCGCGGTCCAGTGCGCCCGGAAGTTCACCGCGAACTGCTCCTCGATGTCCTCGTCGCTCGTCGTGTCGAGCGGGCCGGGCTGCTGGATCGCCGCGCCGTTGTTGAACGCGCCGTCGAGCCGTCCGTGCAGCGCCTCGACGTGGTCGACCGCCGCACGGATGCCGGCCCGGTCGGCGAGGTCCACCGCCACGGCGTCCGCGACGCCACCTTCGGCGTGGACCTCGGCGACGATCCGCTGGAGGGCGTCGACGCTGCGGGCGGCGAGCACCACCGCAGCGCCCTCGCGGGCGAAGAGCCGGGCGGCGGCCGCCCCGATGCCGCGGCTGGCGCCGGTGATGAACACGACCTTGCCGGCGAGCAGGCCGATAGGTGCGATGTCGCTGTCGTTCGTCATGACGACGATGTTCGGCCGATCGTCAGCCCGGATGCAGGCACAGGCGGTACCAGGATCCGTCGCCGCGCGGGGTGCAGACTTGCGGCATGGACAAGCAGGAGCTCGGGGCGTTCCTTCGCAGCCGTCGCGAGCGGCTCCGGCCGCAGGACGTCGGCCTGCCCTCGGGTCCGCGACGCCGGACACCGGGTCTTCGCCGTGAGGAAGTGGCGGTCCTCGCGCACATCTCCACGGAGTACTACGTTCGGCTCGAGCAGGGCAGGGCGCCGCGACCCTCGGGCGAGGTCCTCGCCGGGATCGCAGGCGCCTTGCGGCTCACCGACGCCGAGTCCGCTCACCTGCACGTGCTCGCGGGCACCGCGCCGAGCCGTACCGGACTGTACCGGCGCGACGTCCGTCCGAGCATCCTCGCGCTGCTCGATCGGCTGCCGCAGACGGCCGCTTTCGTGACGTCCGCCGCCTTCGACGTGCTCGCGTGGAACGACCTCGCGGCCGCGCTCATGGAGGACTTCGCCGAACTGGCCCCGCAGGACCGCAATCTCGCCCGCCGGGCGTTCCTCGGGTCGCCGGGTACGGACGTGCCCCTGTACGGAGTCTCGGACGCCGCCGAGTTCCGGCACCACGTCGTCATGAGGCTCCGATCCACCCTCGCCCGGTACCCGTCCGACCCCGCAGTGGCCGAACTCGTCGCCGAGCTGCGCGACGCCAGCCCCGAGTTCGCCCAGCTCTGGCAGCGGCGCGACGTGCAGACCACGCCGGTGCTCACGAAGACCTTCCGTCACCCGGTCGTCGGGGAGATCACCGTCAACTGCGACGCGCTCACGCTCCCCGACCGCGACCAGCACCTCGTGCTCTACAGCGCGCCGCCGGGATCCCGCGACGCCGAGGCCCTGGCCTTTCTGGGTGCGCTTCCGGTCGCGTACAGCTCGCTCTGACCCCAGCCGGACGCCCGGCGGTGGGGAAAGGCGTGGGTCAGCGGCCGGCGAGGGTGGCGCGCAGCGGGCGGCTCTTGGCGGCGGCCTCGGCGACCTCCGCCCGCGGGTCGCTGCCCCAGGTGATGCCGCCACCGGCCCACAGGTGCAGCCGTTCGCCGTCGGCGGCGGCGGTGCGGATGGTCAGGCCCAGGTCGACACGGCCGGGCGCGACCCAGCCGAGCGCGCCCATGCCGGCGCCACGTCCGACGGGTTCCACAGCGGCGATCTGTTCCAGCGCGGCACGTTTCGGCGCGCCGGTGACCGAGCCGCCGGGGCAGACCGCGCGCAGCAGGTCGGCCAGGCCCAGCCCGTCGGCGACCGCCGCGGAGATCGTCGACTCGGCCTGCCACAGGTCGCACCAGCGGCGTACCGCGAAAAGTTGGTCGACCCGCACGGTGCCGGTGCGGGCGACGCGGGCCAGGTCGTTGCGTTCCAGGTCGACGATCATCACGTGTTCGGCGCGTTCCTTCGCGCTGGCCCGCAGCTCCCGCGCGCCGGCCGTGGTGGCCGGGCGGGTGCCCTTGATGGGCCGGGTGACGAGCCGGCCGTCGGTGAGTTCGATCAGCGTCTCCGGGGAGGCGCAGCCGATCGCCCAGCCGGCGCCGGAGAGGGTGCCGCCGTAGCGGGCGCCCGGCAGGGCGCCGAGCCGCGCGAGGGCCGGCAGCGGATCACCGGTGTAGCCGGCGGCGGCGTGCCCGACGACGTTGACCTGGTAGACGTCGCCGCGGCCGATGGCCTCGCGGACCGCTTCGACGGCGGCGGCGTGCTGGGCGTCGGTCCAGCTCTCCCGCCAGTCGCCGAGCCGCCAGGGGCCGGCGCCGGACGGCGGTGGTGGCGCGTCGGCGTGGTCGTACACCACCACGGCGACCTCCGGCAGCGCCGGCGCCGGGTTCGGCGCGCCGGGTGGCGCGCCGATGAGCAGCGCGCCCGCGGCCGCCGAGACGTACAGGGCGGCGCCGCAGGGGCCGTCCGGGTCATGGCCGGACGCGGGGCGGGAAAGGTCGTCCAGTGGCAGGCCGTGGGCGGCGAGGAACTCCTGCACGCCGGCGGCCGGGTCGCCGCCGTCGCTCGGGCGCCACTCCCAGCGGGCGCGTTCCACCAGCGTCTGGCGGCATTCGGCCGGCGCCGCCGGAACATCGATCTCTGCCAACGGAACGGTATCCACGCCGTCTGGCCCATCCTTCGTCGTCCGTTCAGCGGAATTCCCGACTCGCCCGCGTGGACCTGCTCGATGCAGACCACTTTCGCTTGGTACTGTGCGTCACTGGTCATGTGAACCATGACACAGCGCCCCCACAGTCCGGAGAACCCGATGTGCCAGCACCAACCCACCTGCCCCTGTGCCGACGCCGTCGATCGGGAAGCCGCCCGGGTCGTCGCCTGCTTCCCTGAACAGGGTTGGAGTCTGCTCTGCAACGGCGTCATCATCTTCGAGGACACCGGTGAGCTGCTACCCGACGGCAGCTGCATCGCCCCGCACCGCGGCCCCGCCCGACACGCCCTCGTCGCCTGAGCGACCACACAGCGTCACGACAGGTCGTCGACCACACCAACAGCCTCGTCGACGACGCCCGGGGCGGCCACTACGACCACCCCGGCGCGCCCCGATCAGTCTTCGAACGCCTCCGGCGACGGGCACGAGCAGACCAGGTTCCGGTCGCCGTACGCGCCGTCGATCCGCCGCACCGGCGGCCAGTACTTACCGGCCCGGTCCACCCCGGCCGGGTACGCGCCCACCGACCGCGGGTACGGGTGCGGCCACTCGTCACCGGTGACCATCGCCGCGGTGTGCGGCGCGTTGGACAGCGGGTTGTCCCCCGCCGGCCACTCCCCGGCACCCACCTTGTCGATCTCCGCCCGGATGGCGATCATCGCGTCGCAGAACCGGTCCAGCTCACCCAGGTCCTCGCTCTCGGTGGGCTCCACCATGAGCGTTCCCGCCACCGGGAACGACATCGTCGGCGCGTGGAAGCCGTAGTCGATCAGCCGCTTCGCCACGTCGTCGACGCTCACCCCGGTCGCCTTCGTCAGCGGACGCAGATCGAGGATGCACTCGTGGGCCACCAGCCCCTTGTTGCCGGAGTACAGCACCGGGTAGTGGTTACGCAGCCGCGCCGCCACGTAGTTCGCGGCCAGCACCGCCACGCCGGTGGCCCGGGACAGCCCCGCCGCACCCATCATCCGCAGGTACGCCCACGGAATCGGCAGGATCCCCGCCGAACCGTACCGGGCCGCGGAGATCGCCGGCGTGCCGTCGGCCCGCTCACCGGCCGGATCCCCCGGCAGGTACGGCGCCAGGTGGGAACGCACCGCCACCGGACCGACCCCCGGCCCGCCACCGCCGTGCGGAATGCAGAACGTCTTGTGCAGGTTCAGGTGCGACACGTCCGCCCCGAACTTGCCCGGCTTCGCGAACCCGACCAGCGCGTTCAGGTTCGCCCCGTCGACGTACACCTGACCGCCCGCGTCGTGCACCTTCGCGCACAGCTGCGCGATGCCCGTCTCGTACACCCCGTGCGTCGACGGGTACGTCACCATGATCGCGGCGAGCGCGTCCCGATGCTTGTCGATCTTCGCGTCGAGGTCGACCAGGTCGACGTTGCCGTCGTCGTCACACGCCACCACGACCACCCGCATGCCGGCCATCACGGCGCTGGCGGCGTTGGTGCCGTGCGCCGACGACGGGATCAGGCACACGTCCCGGTGCCCCTCGCCGCGCCCCCGGTGGTACGCGCGGATCGCCAGCAACCCCGCCAGCTCGCCCTGCGAACCGGCGTTGGGCTGCACGCTCACCGCGTCGTAGCCGGTCACCTCGGCCAGCCACCCCTCCAGCTGGCCGATCATGTCCCGGTAGCCGGCGGTCTGCTCCGCCGGAGCGAACGGGTGGATGTGCGCGAACTCCGCCCAGCTGACCGGTTCCATCTCGGTGGTCGCGTTGAGCTTCATCGTGCACGAACCCAGCGGGATCATGCCCCGGTCGAGGGCGTAGTCGAAGTCGGCCAGCCGGCGCAGGTAGCGCAGCATCGCCGTCTCCGAGTGGTGGCTGTTGAACACCGGGTGGGTGAGGAACTCGGAGGTGCGGGCCAGCGCCACCGGAACGGCCACCTCGAACTCGCCCCGCGGGGCCGGCACCCCGAACGCGGCGTACACCGTGGCCAGGTGCTCGCCGGTGGTCGTCTCGTCGCAGGAGACACCGACCCGGTCGGCGTCGACCAGCCGCAGGTTCACCCCGCGCTCGGCCGCGGCGGCCACCACCTCGGCGGCCCGGCCCGGCACGACAGCCGTCACCGTGTCGAAGAACGGCACGTCGAGGACCTCGACCCCGCCACCGCGCAGCCCGCAGGCCAGCCGCACCGCCATCTCGTGCGTGCGTTCGGCGATCTTCCGCAGCCCGTCCGGGCCGTGGTAGACGGCGTACATGCCGGCCATCACGGCGAGCAGCACCTGCGCGGTGCAGATGTTGCTGGTCGCCTTCTCCCGCCGGATGTGCTGCTCACGGGTCTGCAACGCCAGCCGGTACGCCCGGTTGCCGTCCGCGTCCTTCGACACACCGACCAGCCGGCCCGGCAGCACCCGCTCCAGGCCCGACCGAACCGCCAGGTAGCCGGCGTGCGGCCCACCGAAGCCCATCGGCACACCGAAACGTTGGGTGGTGCCGGCGGCGATGTCCGCGCCGATCTCTCCCGGCGGACGTAGCAGGGTCAACGCGAGCAGGTCCGCGGCGACGGTGACCAGCGCCCCGGCGGCGTGCGCGGCCTCGACCAGACCGGCGTGGTCCCGGACCGCCCCGGACGCGCCCGGGTACTGCAGGTGCACGCCGAACAACTCGCCCGGCAGCTGCTCGGTGTCCAGGTCGAGCACCCGCACCTCGATGCCGAGCGGCTCCGCCCGGCTGGTGATCACCGCGATGGTCTGCGGCAGCGCGTCGGCGTCGACGACGTACACGTTGCTCTTGCTCTTCGACCCGCGGCGCGCCAACGTCATCGCCTCGGCCGCGGCGGTGCCCTCGTCCAGCATCGACGCGTTCGCGGTGGCCAGCCCGGTCAGGTCGGTGACCATGGTCTGGAAGTTCAGCAACGCCTCCAGCCGGCCCTGGCTGATCTCCGGCTGATACGGCGTGTACGCGGTGTACCAGGCCGGGTCCTCCAGCACGTTACGGCGGATCACACCCGGGGTGTGCGTGCCGTGGTAACCCAAACCGATCATGGACACGGCGACGGTGTTGCGGGCGGCGAGGGCACGCAGCTCGGCCAGCGCCTCCGCCTCGGTCGCCGGGTCCGGCAGGTCCAGGGTGCCGTGCCAGCGGATCACCTCGGGGATCGCCGCGTCCATCAGCTCGTCGATCGAGCTGTAGCCGACGGTCTCCAACATCTGGCGCTCGTCGTCAGGCCCGGGGCCGATGTGACGGGTGGCGAACTGCTCTGCGGTCATGGGCTTCGCTCCGGGGGGCGAGGTCGACAGGTCGGCCTCCCCCTCTGTCGCGCCCGAGCAGCGCTCCACAGTGCCTGCCCACGAGGTCCTTTTGCCTGAGAGGTTCCGGGGAGGATTTGCCCCTTCGGCGCCGCCCGGGTACAGCTGGGCGGTCTCTCCCCCGTGGGTGTTACCGGCATGGTCAACGCTACCAGCGCACGGATTTCCCCCAGGTTTCGTACCCCGGTTTCGTGATCTTGCCCGGCCGGTCCGGCCCGCCCAGCCCCGGCGCCGCGCGCGGCGCAGCTCAGCCGGCGGCCACCGGTGTGACGGCGGACACCCCCGTCGCCGCCCCCTGCGTCGCATCGGTGATCCGGTCGGCCAGCGCGGGCAGCACCCGACCCAACGGCGCGTCCACGGTCAACGCCGCGTACGCGTCACCGCGGGTGGCCCCCTGGTTGACGATCACCACGGGGATGCCGAGCTTCGCTGCCCGCAGCACGAACCGCCGCCCCGACATCACCGTCAGCGACGAACCGAGCACCAGCAGCAGCCGAGCCTGCTCCACCAACGCGAAGCAGCGCGCCACCCGCGCCGCCGGCACCGTCTCACCGAAGAACACCACGTCCGGTTTCAACGTCCCCGTGCCGCAGAGCGTGCAGTCCACCACGTGGAACCCGGCCACCTGCGCGTCGTCGAGTTCCACGTCACCGTCCGGGTTCACCGCGTCGGCCCGCGCGGCGAAATCCGGATTCGCCTCCCGCAGCCTCTGGTCCAACTCGTCCCGGGAGATCCGGTTGCCGCAGTCGAGGCAGACCACCACGTCGAGGCGCCCGTGCAGCTCCACCACACCCGAACTACCCGCCGCCGTGTGCAACCCGTCGACGTTCTGCGTGATCACCGCACCGACCAAGCCGGCGTGCTGCAGCCGGGCCACCGCCCGGTGCCCGTCGTTCGGCCACGCCCGGGCCATCAGCCGCCACCCGACGTGGCTGCGCGCCCAGTAGCGGCGCCGCGCCAGCCGATCCCCCGTGAACGTCTGATACGTCATCGGGGTGTGCCGGCGGGCCACCCCACTGGGCCCCCGGTAGTCCGGGATCCCCGACTCCGTCGACAGCCCCGCGCCGCTCAACACCACGACGCCACCGGCGCTCACCCGGTCGACCAGCGCGTCGATCATCTCCGTCACGATGTCCATGCTGCCTCAGCATCCATCACCACGCCCACCGCCGCCCGGACCTCGCCAACGATCCTGGACACCGCACTAGGTTGATGGGTATGCGCATCGTCATCGCCGGAGGACACGGAAAGATCGCCCGGCTGCTGGAGCGGGAACTCGCCGGACGTGGCGACCACGCCGTCGGCCTGATCCGCAACCCCGACCAGTCCGCCGCGCTCGCCGCAGCCGGCGCCCAGCCGGTCGTCTGCGACCTGGAACACGCGGAGCTCACCGAGGTCGCCGGACACCTCGCCGGCGCCGACGCGGTGGTGTTCGCCGCCGGCGCCGGACCGGGCAGCGGCGCCGCACGCAAGGACACCGTCGACCGGGCCGCCGCGGCCCTGCTCGCCGACGCCGCGCAGCGTGCCGGCGTACGCCGCTACCTGCTGGTCTCCTCCATGGGCGTGGAAGGTGAACCGCGGCCCGGCACCGACGAGGTGTTCGCCGCCTACCTGCGGGCCAAGAAAGCCGCCGAGGGCGACCTCATCGCCCGCGACCTGGACTGGACGGTGCTGCGCCCCGGGCGACTCGTCGACGAACCGCCCACCGGGCGGATCTCCCTGGCCCGGCACGTGCCCAGCGGCTCGGTCACCCGCACCGACGTCGCCCGCGTCCTGGTCGCGCTGCTGCACGCACCGGCCACCACCGCGATGATCCTGGAACTCGTCGGCGGCAACACCCCGATCGCCGAGGCGGTCAGCACCGTCACCGACCGGCCGGCGAACTGACCCCGCCGCGGCGGCAGCCTGCCCGGCCCGCGCCCCACGCGGGCCGGGCACCGGCCGGCCGGCGCATCGGTGCTCCCCGGCTCCGGCCGACCGGTGTCAGCGCTGATTGTGGCGCGGCAGCGCGGTCTGCTGCGCCGCGGCGCCCACCGCCTGCCCGACCAGCCGATCCATCGTGCGCGCCAACTGCTCACTGCCGTCGTCGAGATGCCGCGCGGCGGCCTGCATGTGCGAGATCATCATCTCGCCGAAGATCCGCAGGGCCTCCCGGGTGGCGACCGAGTCGTCGAAACTCGGCCCGGCGTTGCTGCGGTACTCCTTCACCGCCCGCTCCGCCTCCTGCTTCGCCTCGTCCACCGCGGCCTGCATGTAGCTCTCGTACTGGGTGCGGGCGTACTCGGCGACCCGACGCGCGTAGTCGTGCGCCTGGGCGATGATCTGCTCCGCCTCCCGCTGCGCCGCCGAGAGCAGGTTCACCTCCTTCGCCGCCGGCACCTGCACACCGGTGTTCTTGCTCGGGATCACGCCGTGCCGGTGCAGCTCCACCCGGTCGTTGAGCCGCTCGTTCTCCGCCCGGAGGTTCGCGATCTGCGCCGACAGCAGGTCGAGCTCGTCGGCGACCTGCATCCGGAACCGGTCCACGTCGGTGTTGTCGTAGCCGCGGCGGGCGAACGACGCCGACGAGAACTCCCACCGGCGTACCCGGTCGGCCGTCATCCGCACCTGGACACCGCCGGACACCTGCTGCATCCCGTCGTACCTGCTGATCGGGGTTGCGTTCACCGGGCTGACCTTTCGTTCGTGGCCGTGACACGCACAAGTCCACCACTCACGTTCACCGAGCGCCTCCGGAGTTGTCAGGTGCGGACGCGTCCAGCGCCGTCCGCCACGCCGGCCCGTACCAGTGCTTACCGAGACCCTCGTGGTGCAGCTGCCCCGCGTGGTAACCCGCCTGGGTCAGTGCCCGCACCGAATAGCTGACCATCTCGTCCGAGCCGCACACGTACACGTGCCGGGACCGCCAGTCGCCGTCGGCCAGCGCCCGATCCGCCGCGTGCACGAACTCGCCCGGCCGCTGCGGATCCGCACCGACCACGTACGTCACCGTCAACCACGGGAACGAGGCGGCCAACTTCTCGATCGTCTCGGTGTCGTAGAACTCGAGGCGCGAACGCGCGCCCACATACAGGTCGACCCGGCGACCGGCTCCCTCCGCGGCGACCTGCTCGACCAGCGACTTCACCGGTGCCCAGCCGGTGCCGCCGGCCAGCAGCAGCAGATCACTCGATCCGGCCGACCACAACGTCAACCGGTCGCCCACCGGCGAGGCCAGGTGGATCTGATCGCCCACCGCCGTGCCGTACACCAGACGCGACGACACCACACCACCGGGCGCGGCCCGCACGTGCAGCTCCAACGTGCCGTCCTGCCGCGGCGCGTTCGCCGGCGAGTAGTAACGCCACGTCCGCACCGCCGGGTGCGACACCCCGACCGACTGCCCCGGCGCGAACGGCAACAGGTACTGCGGTCGCAGGGTCAGCACCGCGACGTCGAACGCCCGCCGCTCGTGCGCCACGACCTCGGCCACCCACCACGGCGGGGCCACCGCCTCCGCCGCCTGCGCAGCCTCGATCATGACCTGCGACACCAGCCCGTACGCGGCCGTCCAGTCCTGGGCCAGCTCCTCGGTCCACTGCTCGCCGAGGAAGTGCTGCAAGGTGGCGACCAGCGCCTCACCCACGGCCGGGTAGTGCTCGGGGCGTACCGCGAACTTGCGGTGGTCGGCGCCGAGATCCTTCAGGAACCCGACGAGCCGGTCCAGCTGGTCCACGTTGGTCACGATGTGCGCCAACGCGGTGACCAGCCGATCCCGCTGCCCGGCCATGTTCGTCGGGAACATCTGCCGGGTCTCGGGGTGGGACAGGAACAACGTCGAATAGAAGTAGAGCGGCACCTGGTCACCGTGCGCGGCGACCAGGGACCAACTCTGCTTGAGCCGTGCGACGTCCACGTTCAGGCGCCCGGCTGGTTCCCGGCGGACACCACCTGGTCCTGCACCTGGCCCAGCACCTCGTGCACATGCGTCAGCACGTCCACCGGCACGCCGAGCTCGGTCAGCGTCGCGATCAGGTGCTCACCGACCTTCGCGTAGTGCTCGACCGGGATGTTCATCGGCTGGTGCGCCTCGGCCAACCCCCGGCCGCTGTACTCGTTCGGGCCACCGAGCACCACGGTCAGCATCAGCGCCAGGTGCCGGCGCTGGCCGACCATGTCCACGTTGGTGAAGTAACCGGCGAGCTCCGGGTCGGCGAGCACCTTGTCATAGAACAGCTCGACGGCGGCCTTCACCGAGCTGGCACCGCCGATCCGCTCGTAGTGCGAGACGGGGGTGGTCTCTTCCGTAACGGTCACGGTCTTTCCTTCCGAAGTGGAGGGGTGCGGAGGGGCAACGGTCCGCCGGCGCGGCAGGCGACGCCCCCAGGGCGACACCCGTACCCGGGCCGACCGCGTCAGGGACCATAGCGCGTCACGCGCCCCCGGTCATCGCCCCCCTATCAGATTCCCGACACCGTCCACTACGCAGGGTGACATAGAACTCGACTAAATGATCAACTTTGGGCTATCGGAAAACCACAATCAGTCACCGCCGACGGCTGGCGGTCCACACCGGAACGACAGCCGAAAACGACCCTCGACAGCCGCTTCAACCCCGCTGACCACCGCAGACGAGGAATGACCGATCGCCTGACCAGGGTCATCCGTACCGCCGAGACCAACTCACCCGGGAAGAGGACCAACTCCGCCGAACGGCCGACCATCCGGCACAACCCACAGCTACCTACACGGACAGTCACCACGAAAATTGCAACAGCCCTCGGCGCGTCGCACACACCGTACGTCACACAAGCGCACCACAGACCCGCCCGCCCGACAACACAACCGCCCAGCACCCACGCCACACGAAGAAGCGGGCGCGTCGTCACCGACACACCCGCCACGCCCTACCGTCGAAACAGAAACTCAACCCACCCGCCGACGCGCCCGACGCGCCGCCAACTCGTCGCCCACCGACTCCGGCGCCACCGCCGGCTCACCGGCATGCACATCAGCCGCCGGCTCCGCCGGCAGGTGCGACAACGAACCCTGGATCTCCTTGAACGCCCCACCGATGGCGATGCCGAACACCCCCTGGCCACCCTGCAACAGGTCGACCACCTCCTCCGGGGAACGGCACTCGTACACCGTCGTCCCGTCCGAGATCAACGTGATCCCCGCCAGGTCCTCCACACCACGCGACCGCAGCGCCTCGATCGCCTTCCGGATGTTCTGCAACGACACCCCGGCGTCCAACAGCCGCTTCACGACCTTCAACACCACCAGGTCGCGGAACGAATACAACCGCTGCGTGCCCGAACCCGACGCGTCCCGCACACTCGGCACCACCAGACCCGTACGCGCCCAGTAGTCCAACTGGCGGTAACTGATACCCACCGCATGGCAGGCCGTCACACCCCGATAACCCACCGAACCGTCACTGTCCGTCGCCGACCACGGCGCCGCCACACCCGGCTCGTCAGGTTCCGTACCCGGATCGGAATTCCGCAGCTCGTGCATCCGGACAACCTCCCCGCCCGTGCGGTGCCGCGTCGTTTCCGGAACGCGACCCCTCGACACGGCAACCCTATAGCGACCTTGAGGAGTTACCGCGCAGAAACCGCCGCGACACGCCGCGCAGCCACACGGAAGATCAACACACGAAGCGTGACGTCACCCGCCGTGACGCCACGCAACGGACAGCCCGCCAACAGGCCACCGCCCGCTCAGCCCGCGAAGTCCTCCGGACGCACCTGCTCCAGGAACTCGCGGAACTTCTCCACCTCATCCTCCTGCTCATCAGGGATCACGATCCCCGCCTCGCTGAGGACCTGCTCAGCACAACGAATGGGAGCCCCCACCCGCAACGCCAACGCAATCGAATCGCTCGGCCGGGCCGACACCCGCACCCCGTCCCCGATCAACAGATCGGCATAGAACACGTTGTCCTTGAGCTCAGTGATCTCCACCGCCCGCAACGGCGCATCCAACGCCGCCAGAACATCCCGCAGAAGATCGTGCGTCAACGGCCGGGCCGGCTTGACCCCCTGTTGCTCGTAAGCGATCGCCGTCGCCTCGACCGCGCCGATCCAAATCGGCAGATAGCGGTCCCCCTCGACCTCCCTGAGCAGGACGATCGGCTGGTTGCTGGGCAGCTCCACCCGAACCCCGACCACGCTCAGCTCGCGCACCGCCGCCTCCGTGTCGTTGTCACCTACGCCGCACCGCACCCTTCCCTGCACGGTACACGGACCGCGACACGGCCGTCCCACGCGCTACCCGCACCACGCCCGCGCCAGAAAGGGGTTACCCCAGCAAGCCTACGACACGCTTCCCGGGACAGATCTTTCCGCACACCGCCCCGACGACGCCTCAACGGCCCAACGTCGAACGCAACCCCACCCGCACCAACGCCGCGTGCAACTGCTGCGACAACGCCACCAACTCCCGCGCCGTCTCCGCCGCCCGCGCCCGCGCCGCCGGATCACTCTGCCGCACCAACGGCGCCACCAACTGCGCGAACAAACCGACCTCCCGGTCTGCCGCCGTCCGATAACCCCGCAGATGCCGCGGCTCCAAGCCGTACGCCGCCAGACCCGCCACCGCCCCAGCGATGATCAACGCGTCCCCGTCGTACCAACCCGGCGGATCACACACCACCACACCGAGCCGCTCCAACTCCGCGAGCGTCGACTCGTCCAAACCACTACGAGCCAGCAGATCCGACCGGCCGAGCCGTACCTCCGACGACTCGACCGGCTCATCCGCCTCCCGACCCGGCACCTCACCACCCGGGCCGACCGCCACCAACGTCGGCCGGGAACGACCCGGGGCAGCACCGGTCGCATCCCACTCGACCAACTGCTCCCGGATCACCCGCAACGGCAGATACTGATCCCGCTGCGCGGTCAGCACAAACCGCAACCGCGCCACATCGTCCCAGCTGTACTTCCGGTAACCGGCCGCCGTACGCTGCGGCTCGACCAGCCCCTCAGCCTCAAGGAACCGCAACTTCGAGATCGTGACGTCGGGGAAATCCACCCGCAACTGACCCAGCACCTCACCGATGCTCATCAGCGGCTGGGACCGGGCCGCCCCCGGTGACGTGGAGGCCGCAGGCTCGTTCACCCCCGGCCGGCCTCCTCCTCCGGACGCGGACCGGCGATGAACACCACCCGGAACTTCCCGATCTGCACCTCGTCACCATTGCTCAACGTGGCAGCCTCGACCCGCTCCCGGTTCACGTAGGTGCCGTTCAGGCTCCCCACATCGCGCACCGTGAACGTCCCACCATCCCGGTGGAACTCCGCGTGCCGCCGCGACACCGTCACATCGTCGAGGAAGATGTCACTGTCAGGGTGCCGGCCACTCGTCGTCACATCATGATCCAACAAGAACCGGGCCCCAGCGTTCGGGCCTCGACGAACCACCAGCAGCGCCATTCCCGGCGGCAACGAGCCGGACATCCGGCTCGGCACCACATCGGTGTCCGGCCCCTCCAGCACTTCGTCGAGTGAACCGAGATTGAGCGTCGAAGTGACGTCGAGCGGGGGGAACTCGTCGTCTGGGCGCGTCATGGGACCACCTCACGGATCTGTTCGGTCGGCGTCGGGTAATGGCGGGTCTGGCCGCCGGGCAGTCGCACACCCGGCGGCTGGCTCCCCGTGCCCGGGAAGGCAATTCCGCAACGCTCAACTATTGGGTTCTCGGTCGACTGGGCGAGCCTAGCCAGCGCCGAAAAGCAGGGCAACCGGACGCGCGGACTCAACAGACGCACCGGATCAAGCTAACTCAGCTCCCGGTGAGTTCGCGGTACGCGCCCGCAGTCAGCAGCCCGTCCACCGCCGTCGGATCATCCGGAGTGATCTCCACCAACCAACCCGCACCATACGGCTCAGTGTTGATCACCTCCGGGGTGTCGCCGAGCGCCTCGTTGCGCGCGGCCACCGTCCCACTCACCGGGGCGTAGATCTCCGACACACTCTTCGTGGACTCGATCTCACCCAGCGAATCACCAGCCGCCACCACCGAACCCGGCTCCGGCAGCTGCACATACACGATGTCACCCAGCGCGTCCTGCGCGAAGTGCGTGATGCCGACCCGGACCGCTCCGGTGCCGTCACCCGCCACCCACTCGTGCTCGGCGGTGTATCGCAGATCCTCAGGAATCACAGACGCGTCCTTCATCCATCGTGCTACGGGCACCCACCCGCAGCGGCCACACCCGGTCAGGAAACCGGACGGGCGTGTTCCAGCTTGATCGGCGCGTGCAGCGCCGAAACCTCGGCAGCCTCACGATCCTCAACGATCACGTTACCGCCGTCACCCTGGACCGACGCGACCACCCCACCAGGAATGTTCAACGCCGTACGCATCGTCGCCGGATCACCGATCACCGTGATCGTGTACGGGCCCGTCAACCGCCGCCCGTCCACCACCAACGAACCGTTCTCCCCATCAAGGAAGTACGTCGACGCGATGATCCGTGCCGTCGCCCGATCCCCACCGGAGATCTGCATCGCCTCCGCGCCGGCACCCCGCAACTCCTGCACCGCATCCAACACCCGCGACGCCGAAATCGACTTGGCACCCGCCTCGAACCGCACCGTCAGACCCGGCCCCGTCGCCGGCAACGTGCCCGCCAGAATGCCCAACTCGTCCGCCCGCCGCGTCGCCTCGTCCAACGCCGCCTGCCGACCCTGCTCACCGGAACGCAACTGACGCTGACTGTCCTCCAGCCCGGCGATGTCCTGCCGCAACCGGTTCTCCCGCGCGTCCAGATCCGACAGGATCCGCACCAGGTCCTCCTGCCGAGTCGCACCCGCAGTCGGATCCGTCGACGTCGTCTTCAACTGCACCACCAGGGTGAACCCCAGCAACGCCAACAACGCGGCGATCATCACACTCGCCGTCGACAACCGCGAACGCACCCAACCACCCAACGCCGGACGGTCACCGCGCAACCCCACCGACACGTCCTCAGCCGGCTGCGCCCCAGCCTCGTCCCGATCCGGCTCCTCCCGCGGCGCCAGCGGACTCAGCTCGTCCGGATCCGGCGCGTCCGGCCGCGGATCCGGCTCCCCGCCCGGCCCCTCCGGACGCTCCGGAGGCGCGGGCTGCGGCCAACCCGTACCGGTCTCGCTCTGCTCCTCGCTGCTGCTCATCGCTTAGAACCTACGCCCGGAACAGGTGCCGACGGATCGCCGCCACGTTTCCGAAGATCCGGACCCCGAGCACGACAACCACACCCGTGGACAACTGACCACCCACGCCCAACTGGTCACCCAGATACACGATCAAGGCCGCCACCAGCACGTTCGAAATGAACGACACCACGAACTGCTTGTCGTCGAAAATCCGGTCGAGCTTCGCCCGCACCCCACCGAACACCGCGTCCAACGCCGCCACCACGGCGATCGGCAAGTAGGGCTGCAACGCCGCGGGCACACTGGGATCGAGCCACACCCCGAGAACCACACCGGCGAGCAACGCCATCACCGCGATCATCGACCACCTCCGGAGGGGCTGGGAGACGTCCCTGAGCCGGTCGACCCGGGACTGGCGGACCGGTCACCCGACGGCGAGACGCTCGGGCTACCCGGTGGTTCCGCGTAGCGTAGCTGCGGCTCCGGAGCGGCCGGCAGAGTGAGGTCGTCCGCCCCGCGAACCCCGAACGACAGGCCCGTCTTGTCGGCCACCTCCCGCATCAGATCGGCGTTGCGGCTCTTCTCGAAACGACGCTTCATCGACCCCGGCCCGATCGCCGACACCTCGTACGGCCCCGTCACCGGCCGGAAGTCGACCAGAATCGCCTCCCCCGCCGAACGGATCGTCGACGTCGCGGTCAACCGCTGCCCGTTGATCGAGATCGCCTCCGCGCCCGCGCTCCACAGGGCATTCGCCACCCCCTGCAGATCGCTGTAGAGCACCCGAGGCGGACCGGCGCCCGCACCGGTCACCGCATCCGCGTCACCAGGCGCGTCCGCCAACCGGACCACCACCCCGTCACCACGAACCCGCCCCATGCCGGTGCCCGCCTCGAGGTCACGCAGGCGCGCCGCGGCCGAACCGCTCAGCGCCGCATCCCGCTCCCGGCCGACCTCCTCCCGCAACCGGTCGGCACGCGCGGACAACTCGTCGGTCTCCCGCTCCCGTTCCTTGATCTGCGCCACCAGGCCCGAGCGTGCCTGGCTGCGCCCCGGCTCGTCCGCCATCGTCTGCCGGTACGCCACGGCCAGCAGGAAACCGAGCACCACCAGCACCACGGCGGTCACCGTCTGGGCCGAACGGGCGCGCAACCGCGACGGCGGATCGGCCTGGCGGCGCTGCGCCGCGGCCGCGTAACCCGGCTCTAGCGGATTGCGGAACAGCTCGGTCAGGAAGTCCGGCGCGTACGTGCGGGATGGACGTTCACGTCCGGGCGGGTCCGCGCTCACGCCACCGCTCCCGCGCCGCGCGCCGCGCGGACCAACCGGGACGCCTGGATCACGTACATGGCGCCGGCCACCCAGTAGAGGACCAGACCCCACCACGCCAGCCCCCAGCCGAGCGCACCCGCCACGTCGGTGGCCCCGGGCACGGCGGACGCGAGCAGCAGGGTCGGGAAGGCGG
>NZ_JBEXFP010000053.1:16965-44122 GCF_040606825.1 Micromonospora sp. NPDC005367
CGGCCAGCAGCAGGAACGTCGCCGTCTTGCCGACGTAGTGCACCGGCGGCGGGCCGTACCCGAAGCGGCGGAGCACGCCCAGCGACGCGAGCAGCAGGGTCGGGAAGGCGGCCAGCAGCAGGAACGTCGCCGTCTTGCCGACGTAGTGCACCGGCGGCGGGCCGTACCCGAAGCGGCGGAGCACGCCCAGCGACGCGAGCAGCAGCAGCTCCCGGGCCAGCAGCGCCGCGGTGAACTGCCACGGCACCACCTCGCGGGCGGTGAACGCGACCAGCGTGGCGAGGATGTAGAGCCGGTCGGCGAGCGGATCGAGCAACTCCCCCAGCCGGCTCACCTGGCGCAGCCGGCGGGCGACCCAGCCGTCGACCCAGTCGGTGGTGCCACCGATGGCGAGGACGACGAGCGCCGCGACGTCGGCGTGGGCGCCCAGCAGGAGGTAGAGGAAGATCGGCACGCCCAGCAGGCGCAGGAAGCTGATCAGGTTGGGCACGGTGAGCACCCGTCCGGGTGCCGTACCGCCGGAGGCTTGTGGTTGCTCTGCCTCAGCCGGCCGACGCGACACCGAACCTCCTTTGCGACGCGCCCCGGCGCCCGGCCGAGGTCGGGCGCTACGCAGGGACGTACGCGTTGTCGGGCCGGCCACCGCCGGCGCCCCCTGTGCGGTCCCGCCGAACGGGACCTTCGCCTGAACTCGGCCCGCGATCGACGATCGCGGGCCGAGTGAGTTGCGCTGCCACTATATCGGGCTGCTCGTCCGGGCCGGCCGCCCCGACGGCCGCGGCGTTGGGGCGGCCGGTGTGCGGCGCGTCACCACGCGTAATGCATCCTAGGATACTAGTGGACGCCGCGAAGGACCGGGACATCGCCACAGGACCTCCGGGACGTGACCTGCCCTCAGGCCGTTCGTACGTTCGGGTCCTCCTGCTGCTCGCCGGCCGCGAGCGCGGCGGCCTGCTCGAAGGCCATCAGACCGATCAGCAGATCGTTCTGGGCCCGGGCCGGCATCCGGTCGAGCACGGCCTGCACCGCCCGCTGCCGCCGCTCGGTCAGCTCGCGCAGGAGTTGCTGACCGGCAGCGGTGGGCAGCAGGCGGACCTCACGACGGTCCCGCGGGTCCGCCTCCCGACGTAGCAGCCCGGTGGCCTCGAGTCGGTCACAGAGGCGGCTCGCCGAGGACGGCACGACGTCCAGCAGTTCGGCCAGGCGGTTGACGTTCGTCTCCGACCGGGCGCAGATCAGCGAAAGCACCCGCAACTGCGTCGGCGAAACCGAGACCTGGTGCCGGGACGCGGTCGAGTCCAGCACGTTGACGAGCGCTTCGGCGGCCGCGTCGATCGCCGCGGCGAGATTCGGAGATCGCTCCACCCGATGTCCCCTGCCATCGTCGCGCTCGCGGCCCGGCCGCGGCTACGGTGCCTCATCGGCGTCCCGGCCGCGGACACCGTGCCAGTCCAGGCAGACCACGACGGCGTCGTCGCGCAGATCGGTGTCCACGTGGTAGGCGTGCAGTTCGCGCATCACCGTACCAACTGCCTCGGCCGCCGGCTGCAACCGCGTGGAGCGCATCGCCCGCGCCATCGCCCGGTTGCCGTAGGGTTCCGCGCCGCTCGGGCCGGCCGCCCACACGCCGTCGCTGACCACGAACAGGCGGTCGCCCGGAAGCAACGCGAACTCCTGCAGGTCGTAGCGGGCCTCGGCGAACATGCCCAGCGGCAGTTGCTGGTCCAGCGCGATCGGCTCCACCCTGCCGCCGCGCAACCGTAGTACGTGCGGCGATCCGGCATCCACCGCCCGCACCTGGCCCGTGTCCAGGTCCAGTTCGAGCAGGAGGGTGGACACGTAGCGGCGCCCCCGGTGCTGATAGTGCAAGGTGTCCGAGGCGAGTTCGGCCTGCTCCGTGAGGCCGCCGCCGGAACGACGGGCGTTGCGCATCGCGTTGACCGTGACCACGGTCAACAACGACGCGGCCAGTCCCGTGCCGTCGCCGTTGAGCACCGTGACGGTCAACCGGTCGCCGTCCAGGGACCAGTCGAAGTGGCCACCGGCCACCGTGTAGGCGGGTTCGAGCTGGCCGGCGAGGTGGAACGCGGGGTGCGCGACGCTGCGTCCGGGAAGCAGTTCCCACTGCAGCTCCGCCGCCATGCTCAGCCGTTCCCGTCGGCGTGCCCGGCGGTAGCGGTCGGTCTCCCGGTCGGCGGCCCGGATCGCCGTCGCCAGGGTGCCGGCGATGTCGACGGCCTGCTCCTCGTCTCCCGGGCCGGGCGCACCAGGCAGCTCGATCATGAGCACGCCCAACCGTTCTCCCCACACCGACAGCGGCAGGAACATCCGGCACCGGCCCTCGTCCGCGGCGGCGTGCACCGGCCGCTGGCTGCTGAAGCAGCGTCGTGCCGCCGCTTCCTGAGCGCGCTGGCCGGCCGGTGACAGCTGCGGGTCGAGCATCGGCCAGAGGCCGTCGATCCGATAGTCGGCGAGGAACACCTCGGTGCGGGTGGCGCGCAGCACGGACCGGATCACGTGGTCGGCTGCCTCCACCAACTGGTCCGGCGGGGCCGCCCGCAAGGCGCGTGACACCGGCTCGGCACCGTCCATTGTTCCTCCGGGAAATTTGCTGTGGGGCAAGCATCATACGGAGAGCCCACAGCGGCCGGGCGGCCGGTGGCCCACCCGTCCACTCCCGACGATGGAGGACCTCGTCAGTCGGCCCCGCGGACCGCGACCCCGCCGTGAAAGGCGTCGGGAACCGCCGGGGTTGTCACCTCGGGCCGCCAGTGGGTCACCGCGACGATCCCGTCCTCGGTGGGCGTCCAGCGGCCGAGCAACGGACGGAACGCGGCAGGCGAGCGCATCCGGAACCCCGGGCCCATCATGGCCAGTGCCTCGGGGTTGCCGGCCAACTCCTCGGTGTCGAAGTCGACGGCCAGGCAACTGCCCGGCGCCGCCGCCGTGTAGAGCTCCTCCAGAGTGCGGGTCAACGTCTCGTCGTCGAGGAACGCGGCGAGACCGAGGAACACCACCCCCACCGGTTTCCTCCCCCACCCCGGCACGAACCGGTGCAGCTGGGCCGGATCGATCGTGCCGATGTCGGTGGCGTCGCCGTACGCGTAGCCGGCCCGGTCGCTGCCGGCGAGGATGCGCTGGCCGAGCCGGATGGTGACGGGGTCGACATCGGTGTAGAGGACGGTCGCCTCCGGCGCCGCCTCGTGCACGTTGGCCATGGTCGGCACTCCGGCGCCGAACACCAGGAACCCGTCCACCCCGCGCGCGGCGATCGCCCGCACGGCCCGGCCGAGGAAGGCACGCAGCTCCCGGAAGATCGGTGCGCACGGCCCGTACGCCTGCTCGAAGGCGTGTGCCGCGGCCACGTCGACCGGGAAATGGTGTTCGCCGCCGAGCCAGAAGTCGATCATGCGCGCGGTGCTCGGCTCATCGGGTTCAACCATCGATGACACTCCCTCCCCGGCGGTCGTCGCCAGCGTACCGACCGGGCGTCCTGCGCGGTATCGCTCCGCCGCACCGCACCGGCCGGAATACTGACCGGCGGGGGCGGGAGGTGGGTGTTGGACTCGTCGGACGGCGCGGCCGTCGTCGTCGGTGTGGACGGCTCGGAGCCGGCGCTACGGGCCGTGCGCCTCGCCGCGATCGAGGCGACCCGCCGCCGGCGGCCGCTACGGGTGGTCCACGGATTCATCTGGCCGCTGCTGCACGTACCACCGTCCGCGCCGGCCGGTGGCGGCCTGCGCGAGCAGGCGGAGCAGATCGTCGCGACGGCGGTCGCCGAGGCCGGGACGGCCGCACCGGGCGTGCGGGTCACCGGCGAGATCATCGACGGGGAGGCCGCCGCCGTGCTGCTCGGCGAGACGGCCACCGCCGCGATGATCGTGCTCGGAGACCGCGGCTTGGGCGGATTCTCCGCCCTGGTGGTGGGGTCCGTGGCGATCCAGGTCGCCTCGTACGCCGACTGTCCGGTGCTGGTCGCCCGCGGCGCCCCGCGCGGCGACGGGCCGGTGGTGGTCGGAGTCGACGGTTCGGAGTCGTCCACCCTCGCGCTCGGGTTCGCCGCCGACACCGCCGCCGCCCGGGGCGCCGAGCTGCTGGCGCTGCACGCCTACCGGCACCCCACCTCCACGGGTCCCGGCGACATGCAGCCCCTCGTGTACGACGAGGGGCTGTTGCACGGCGAGGAGGAGCGGGTGCTCGCCGAGTCGCTCGCCGGGCTCGCCGACCGCTACCCGGAGGTCCGGGTCACTCCGCGGGCGGTACGCGCGCGCCCCGGCAAGGCCCTCACCGAGGCCTCCCGTACCGCACAGCTGCTCGTGGTCGGGGGGCAGGGGCGTGGCGAGTTCACCGGGTTGCTGCTGGGTTCGGTGAGCCAGTCGGTGCTGCACCACGCGGACTGCCCGGTCGCCGTGGTACGCGGCCCACGCTGAACACGGTTGCCGCAGGCGGCAACGGGTAACCGTCGCGAAGCCATCGGCGACAGCGACCGGAGGAGGCAGTGATGCCAGGACCACGGCCGGGCAGTAACGCGTACGACAAGCAGCGCGCACGGATCCGCAACGCGATCGACGGCGCCGGACGGCGGACACCGGACGGCCGGGCGGACAAGGTCGCGAACCGGATCCTCCAGGAGGACCGGGGACAGCGCGGTGTGGTCCGGGGCGAGCGGGCGTACGGGCCCAAGGGTGAGCGCGAACCGGGCGACCCGAAGTGAGGACGGTCGAGCTGGCCGACGGTGCCATCGCTGGTGCCGTCGGCAGCACCGTCCTGAATGCGGTCACCTACCTCGACATGGCGCTGCGCGGCCGGTCGGCAAGCAGCACCCCGGAGCAGGTGGTGGGCCGGCTCACGGACATCGCCCACGTCAGCCTGGGCCCGGCGGAGGCGGCGGAGAACCGCCGTTCCGGGCTCGGGCCACTGATCGGCTACGCCACCGGCGTCGCCGCCGGTGTGGGTTTCGCGCTGCTGGCCGGCGGACGCCGTCGCCCGGTCGCCACCGCCGGTCCCCTGCTCGGCGCGGGCGCGATGGTGCTGTCGAACGGGCCGATGACGGTGCTGAAGGTGACCGACCCCCGCACCTGGCGGCGCTCCGACTGGATCGCCGACATCATTCCGCACCTGCTCTACGGGTTGGCGGCCACAGCCACCTGGAACCGGCTGCGGCCGCCCTCGTGATCCCGGCGCTCAGCCCTCGGTGTCGCTTTCGTCCTCGGCCAGTTCACCGGCCGGGCCGTACGGCGACGCCTGACCCTTCGGCATCGGTCGCCCCTCGTCACCACGGGACGAGCCCCGGTTGAGCGGGTGGCCGGTCGGCTTCGGGCCCTTGCTGTCCTGGCTCGTCGCGCCCCTGGCGCTGCGGCGGAACTCCTGCTGCTGCGGATTCACCACAGGTGTCTCCTTCCGGGTGGACGGCTCACGGCATCGACCGCCTCCACGTCGGGTTACCCACCGCCGTCGACGCCATTCGCCCACCGGACGGCAGGCGGCGGGTGCTAGACGGCCGCCGCAACGGGTACACCACCACCGTGGGCGACGAACGCACGACGACCCGGGTGCTGCTCGACCGCACCGGACACACGTACGCCGAGGAGGCCGGCATCCAACTCGCGGACCGGCCGGCGCCGCTGTACCAGCTGCTCGTGCTGGCCACCCTGCTGAGCACTCGGATCCGCGCCTCGGTGGCGGTGGCCGCCGCGCGGGAACTCTTCGCGGCCGGCTTCCGCACCCCGCAGGCGATGCAGCGGGCGAGCTGGCAGCAGCGCGTCGACGCGCTCGGCCGGGGCCACTACCGCCGGTACGACGAGCGGACCGCCACGATGCTCGGCGATGCCGCGAAACTCTGCCTGGACCGCTGGCGCGGGGACCTGCGCCGGCTGCACCGCGAGGCGAACGGCCAACCGGCGGCCCTGCGCCGCCTGCTCACCGAGTTCCCCGGCATCGGGCCGACGGGCGCGGACATCTTCCTGCGCGAGGCACAGACGGTCTGGGCGGATCTGCGGCCGTACGCCGACCGGCGGGCACTCGCCGGGGCGGAGCGGGTCGGACTGCCCAGATCGGCGGAGAAGCTGGCCGGGCTGGTCCGCGGCCCCGACTTCGGCCGGCTCGCCTCGGCCCTGGTGCGGGTGGCGCTCGACAAGGACTCCGCGGACGACATCAACCGGGCGGCGCGCGCCCGCTGAGGGGTCCTACTTCGCCGCCGGTTTCGGCTTGGTGAGGTGCCACACCAGCAGCGACGCCAGCAGCGCGAGCAGCACCAGCCCGCCGGTGAGCCCGCGACCCTCCTCCGGGTCCCGGCCCGCGGTGCCGAAGTAGATCACCGCGAGCCCCGCGAGCACGGTCAGGAACGTCCGCAACCCTCGGTCCTTCACAAGCCGGACGGTACGGACGGCCTGCGGTGCCCGGTGGCGGAACGACACGCCATTCCCCCATCCGGGTCACGCGGCGCGCGGCCGGACGGGACATCCGAGCGTGACCCTAGCCGCAAAGCAGCGACCGGCCGGAGCGCCGAGCGTACGATTATTGTCATGTCAACTAGTTTTCGGTGCGCAGTGCTGGACGACTACCAGGAGGTCGCGCTCGGGTTGGCGGACTGGTCCCGGGTCCGGGTCACCAGCTTCGTCGAGCCGTTCACCAGCGCGGACGAACTCGTGGCGGCGATCCACGACTTCGAGGTCGTGGTCGCCATGCGGGAGCGCACGCCGTTCCCCGCCGAGGTGTTCGACCGGCTGCCCAATCTGCGGCTGCTCGTCACCACCGGCATGAGCAACGCCGCCATCGACCTGGCGGCGGCGCGGGCACACGGCGTCACGGTGTCGGGCACGGGCGGCGGCTGGACCTCGACCGTCGAGCTGACGTGGACGCTGATCCTCGGGCTGGCCCGCCACCTGGTGCCCGAGGCGACCGCGCTCCGCACCGGCGGCCCCTGGCAGCACACCCTCGGCACCGACCTGCACGGACGTACCCTCGGTCTGCTCGGTCTGGGCCGCATCGGGTCGCAGGTAGCGGCGGTCGGGCGGGCGTTCGGCATGGACGTGCTGGCCTGGAGCCAGAACCTGACGCCAGAGCGGGCCGAGGCGGCCGGCGCGCGACTGGCCCCCGACCTGGACGCGCTGCTCGCCGGCTCCGACATCGTCTCCGTTCACCTCGTGCTCGGCGAGCGGACACGCGGGCTCGTCGGCGCGCGCGAACTCGCGCTGATGAAGCCCACCGCCTACCTGGTCAACACCTCGCGGGCGGCGATCGTCGACCAGTCAGCGTTGGCGTCCGCGCTACGCGAGCGGCGGATCGCGGGGGCCGGACTGGACGTGTTCGACAAGGAGCCGCTGCCCGCCGGGCATGAGTTCCGTACCCTGCCGAACGTGCTGGCCACGCCACACCTCGGCTACGTGACCGAGCTGAACTACGCGACGTTCTTCCGTGACGCGGTGCAGGACATCGGCGCCTTCCTCGACGGCAGCCCGGTCCGGGTACTGACCTGACTCGCAATCGGCGAACCGGCGGCCTGCCGGCACCCTGAGGGTCCTGGCAGGCCGCCGGTGTGCAGTGCGGTCACAGCCGAGGCTGCGGTCAGCGCTCCAACAGGCGCATCGCGGCTTCGTCGTGCGTCTCGCCGACAGCGGGCGGAAGGTTGTTGAGCTTCTCGACCTGCTCGGCGGTCAGCTCCACGGCGTCGGCGGCGGTGTTCTCCTCCACCCGCGCCACCCGCTTGGTGCCCGGGATCGGGGCGATGTCGTCGCCGCGGGTCAGCAGCCAGGCCAGTGCGATCTGCGCCGGGGTGGTACCCGCCTCGGCGGCGATGGCCTGGACCTCGTCCGCCAGACTCAGGTTGCGCTTGAAGTTCTCGCCGGTGAAGCGCGGGTTGTTCTTGCGCAGGTCGGTCTCGTCGAAGCCGCTGGTCGAGCGGATCTGGCCGGTGAGGAATCCGCGTCCCAGCGGCGAGTAGGGCACCAAGCCGATGTTCAGCTCGCGCAGCAGCGGCAGCACCTTTTCCTCAAGGTGCCGGGTCCACAGGGAGTACTCCGACTGGACGGCGGCGATGGGGTGCACGGCGTGAGCGCGGCGGATCGTCTCCGGTCCGGCCTCGGACAGGCCGATGTGGCGGATCTTGCCCTCAGTGATCAGTTCGGCCAGCGTTCCGATGGTGTCCTCGATGGGCGTGTTCGGGTCCACCCGGTGCTGGTAGTACAGATCGATGTAGTCGGTGCCCAAACGCTTGAGCGAGCCTTCGACCGCGGTGCGGACGTTGGCCGGGCTGCTGTCCAGTTGCCCCGCCCCGGCACCCGCGTGCGAGATCATGCCGAACTTCGTCGCCACCACGGCCTGATCCCGGCGGCCCTTGAGCGCCTTACCGAGGAGTTCCTCGTTGACGTACGGGCCGTAGACCTCGGCGGTGTCCAGGAGCGTGACCCCCAGTTCCAGGGCTCGGTGGATGGTGCGGATCGACTCGGCGTCGTCCGTGCCGGCGCCCGTGTAGGCGTAGGACATCGATACCAGGCCGAGACCGATACGGGAGACGTCCAGGTCCCCCAGCTTGATGTGTTTCATGGCACTTCTCCGTTTCTTCAGCGATTTTTGCGACTTGTCAGGCACTGCGGAAGCTCCGCCGCTCCCCGTCGACGCTGGTGCCGCTCACTTCGGTTGAGCAGGGTGAACGCGGCGGCGGTGATGGCGGGGCCAAGAGTGGAAAACGGCGTGCGCGCTCCACCTGTTGACAGGAGCACCACCGGGCGGGACGGTCAGGCGACCGGAATCCAGGTGAACCGGCCGTCGGGGCGGCGTTCGGCGCGGCCGAAGACCACGTCGGCGAAGTGGTTGCCGAAGCCGATGGTGTCGGGGCGGCTCAGCTCCTCGACCAGGCGGCGGCGGTACTCGGCGGCACCGGCGGGGTCGTGGTCGATCCCACAGCCCCATTCGGGGTGGGTTACCTGGATTGGCGCGTGCATCGCATCGCCGAACGCGATGAGTCGCCGGCCGCCACCGGTGATGGTGTACGTGACGTGGCCGACGGTGTGCCCGAGCGAGAACGAGGCCCGCACGCCGGGGAAGATTTCCTCGCCGTCCTCGACCGTACGGACGCGGGTTCCGAAGGCGGCCAGACGCTCCTCGGTCGCCCCGTTCGCGGCGGCCAGGTGGCGCCCCTCCCACTCGGGTGCCGCGAGGAAGTGGGTGGCATGCGCGAACGGCGGCGCATCGGCGCCGGACTCGACGTTCCACGCCCAGCCCAGGTGGTCGGAGTGCAGGTGGGTGATGGCGACGGCCTCGATCTGGCTCGGTTCGCGGCCCAGCCGCCGCAGGCCGTCCAGCATCTCACCGCCGTAGATCTCTGCCAGGTACGGGTTGGCCGGGTCGTCGGGGTAAGACTCGGGGCCGAACCCGGTGTCGATGAGCAGCGCCCGGTCTCCCCGCTCGACCAGCAGCCCCCCGACGGCTGCGGGCAGGAAGCCGCCGTCGTCGAGGTGATCGGGGTTGGCCGCCCAGTCCGCGTCGGTGGCGGCGGGCAGCCAGCCGCGCGGCTTGCACAGGGCCAGCCCGTCCGGAACGTAAGTGACCTTCAATTCACCCAGGTGGAGCGAACGAACGCGCGGCGCGCTCGTCAGCCGGACCCGGTCGAAATCGGATGTTGCGGTCATATGTTTCCTACCTCTGTTCGATGAGGTGCCGTCGAGCGACGGCAGGAGGAAAACGTTAGAGCTAGAACAGCTCTAACTGCAACTATCCGAGCTGTAGTAAGCTCGTCACATGGCCACCGAACACGAGACCCCCCGCCCCCTGGCTGACCGGCAGGTGTGCGGGCTGGTCAGAGATGTGGCCAGTCAGATCGAAGCCCACCTTCGGGCCCGGGCGGCCACCCTCGGCCTGACCACCACGCAGGCCACCGCGCTGTGTGAGCTGACCCGCCCCATGACTCTGCGCGACCTCGCCGAACGGATGAGCTGCGAGCCTTCCAACATCACCTTCGTCGCCGATCGCCTCGAAGGGCAGGGCTACCTCGAACGCCATCCACACCCCGACGACCGCCGCGCCAAGCAACTCATCCTGACCCCCAAGGGCACCGAACTTCGCGGACGCCTCATCGAGTTGCTCTCCACGGACTCCCCGCTGGCCCCGCTGGCCTCCGAGGAGCAGGACGCCCTGCGCGACCTGCTCACCCGCGCCCTCATCCGCTGACCGTTCCGAGGCACCTCAAAAGGGCCGAGCCGCCCGGAGGGCCCCGGGGAAACCCGCAGCGCCACGCTCAGTCGCTCTCCAGGTCGTCGAGCGAGATCGCGTGCGTCATCAGCCACCGAGCCAACGCCGACATCCCGAACAGCCACAGCGGCGCGGACTCGGTGGTGCCGTTGGTCGCGAAGATGGCGAACCGCAGATCCGGCGCCCGATACGCCTCGATCCGCCACTTGTGCTGCCTGTCCCGCCAGACCGCGGAAGGGTCCATGGCGTCACCGTAGGTGACGGCCGGGCACCCGCACGGCGGGTTGACCGGCTCAACCCACAACGATCCGGGCGTCGTCAGGCAGCCGGCGGGTCGCACCCCGGCGATCCAGCAACTCCAGCAGCGGCACCGCGACCCGGCGAGTGGTGTCCAGCGCCCGCCGCGCCGCGGAGAGGGTGAACGGCTGGGGCAGCCCGGCCAGCACCCGCACCGCATCGTCGAGCACGTCGGGCAGCAGCACCACGTTCTCCGCCAGCCGCAGCAGCGCGCCCGCCCGGACCGCCGCGCCGATCTCCCGGGGCCCCAACCCCAGGTCGGCAAGGCGGTCGGCCTCCGGCGCCTGGAACGGGCGGCGCCCGTACTCGTCGCGGATACGCTGCACCGCCCGTGCCACCGGGTCCGGCAGCGCGTCGACGGCCGCCGCGGTGACCCGGCCGCCCAGCAGCCGCAGCGGCGGCCGGACCAGCGCCTCCACCAACGCCCGGTCCGGCAGCGCCAGCCGCCGCCGCAGCACCTCCACCGGCGCCCCCGGCTCCAGCGGATGCTCCCGGCCGTGCCGGAGCACCTCCTCGGCCAGCCGGACGCCGAGCTGCCGCCAGTGCCCCGGGTCGGCCAGCCAGTCGCCGGCCACCGGGGCGACGTCGACCGGAACCCCCATGCGGATCAGGTCGGCGGCCCGGACCAGCCGTCGCCGGCCCAACTCCCCGGCCAGGTCGGCCCGCCCGTCCAACCCGGCCAGGACGTCCGCGCGGGCGCCGGCCGCGCCCCGGCGGGCCAGCGGAGGGGGCACCACGTCGAGCACGATCACGCCACCGGCCACGTGGTGACGGCCCGGGTCACGCAGCAACGCCCGGTCGCCGATGAGCAGCGGCAGCGGCCGGGCCAGCCGCAACCGGGCCGTGTCCGTACCGAGCGGACGGACCCGGACCGGCACCGCGGCCGAACCGACGTGCAGGGTGAGGGCGGCCGGCAGCTCCGCCGCCGGATCGCCGGCGACGCGGACGTCCACCACCTCCGTGCGGTGGAACCGGCCGGGACTGAGCAGGGCGTCACCGCGCGTCAACCGATCCCGCGGGGTGCCGCGCAGGTTCACCGCCACCCGGGCCACCGCGGTGACCTCGGACGCGGCCGATCCGAGCGTCTGCAGGCCGCGTACCCGCACCGACTCGCCGGTGCCGGCCAACTCCAACTCGTCGCCGACCCGCAGGCGGCCCGCACCCAACGTGCCGGTGACCACCGTGCCGCTGCCCCGGATGGTGAAACTACGGTCCACCCACAACCGCACCGGCCCGCCACCGGCCGGGGCCGGCAGCCGTGCGGCGAGCCGGTCCAGCGCCGCCCGCAACTCCGGCAGGCCGGCGCCGGTCAGAGCGCTGACCGCCACCGCCTCCACCGCCCCCAGCGCCGTCCCGGCTATCCGCGTGCGGGCCTGAGCCATCGCCCGACCCGGATCAGCCAGGTCCGCGCGGGTCACCACCAGCAGGCCGTACGACACACCCAGCGCGTGCAACGCCGCCAGGTGCTCCGCGGACTGCGGCATCCACCCCTCGTCGGCGGCCACCGCGATCAGCGCCGCCGGCGCCGGCCCGACCCCCGCGAGCATGTTCGGCACGAACCGCTCGTGCCCGGGCACGTCGACGAACGCGACGGTGCCACCGGAGGGCAGCGTCGTCCAGGCGAAACCCAGGTCGATGGTCATCCCCCGGCGACGCTCCTCCGCCCACCGGTCGGGCTCCATCCCGGTCAGCGCCCGGACCAGCGTCGACTTGCCGTGGTCGACGTGCCCGGCGGTGGCCACCACCCACACGTCAGTCGCCCCCCGGCACGGCCAGCACCGCGGCGCGTACCGCCTCGTCGGCCTCCGGAGGCACACAGCGCAGGTCCAGCAGCAGCCGCCCCCGAACGACCCGGCCGAGCACCGGCGGCTCACCCGTACGCAGCGGCGCCGCGTACCGCTCGGGCAGGCTCAGCGCCCACGACTCCAGCTCCACACCGGGGGCGCCACCGCCGCCGACCACCGCCACCGCCGGCACCACCTCGGCCTTACGGCCGTCCACGCCGAGCCGCTCCCGCAGCCGCTCGACCCGCTCCCGCAGTGCACCGGGGTCGGCGTGCAGGGCAGCCCGGGTCGGTGTGTCGGGCCGCTGCAGAGTGGCCGCCAGCGCTGCCAGGGTCAGCTTGTCCACCCGCAACGCCCGGGCCAGCGGATGCCGGCGTAACCGCTCGACCAGTTCGGCGTCGCCCAGCAGCAGCCCGGCCTGTGGCCCACCGAGCAGCTTGTCACCGCTCGCCGTCACCAGGTGCGCTCCCGCGCGCAGGGTGCTGGCCGCATCCGGCTCGTCCGGCAGCAGCGGGTCCGGGACCAGCAGCCCCGAACCGATGTCGGCGACCACCGGCACACCGAGGCTCACCAGGTCGCGTACCCCGACGGCGGAGGTGAAGCCGGTGACCCGGAAGTTCGACGGGTGCACCTTGAGCACGAAACCGGTACGCGGACCGACCGCGGCCGCGTAGTCGGCGACGGTGGTGCGGTTCGTGGTGCCCACCTCACGAAGACGCGCACCGGTGCTGACCAGCAGGTCCGGCAACCGGAAGCCGTCGCCGATCTCGACCAGCTCGCCGCGGCTGACCACGATCTCCCGGTCGGCGGCGAGCGCGGTCGCCGCGAGCACCAGCGCGGCGGCGCCGTTGTTCACCACATGCACCGCGGCCGCGCCCGGCACCGCGGCGGCCAGCCCGGCCAGCGCGTCACGACCACGCCGCGCCCGCCGGCCGGTGGTGAGGTCCAGCTCGACGTCGGTGTGCCCGGCCGCCGCGACAAGCGCGTCGACGGCGCAGCGGGACAGCGCCGCCCGACCCAGGTTGGTGTGCAGGACGACGCCTGTGGCGTTGAGCACCGCCCGGGGCGCCGGCGCCGGCAACGCCGCGACGGCCACGTCACGCACCTCGTCCGGGCGGATCTCACCGCGCCGGGCCCGGTCCTGCGCCGCGGTCACGGCGGCCTTCACCCGGTCGCGCCCGAGCACTGCCGTGGCGGCGGCCAGCCCGGGATCGGCGAGCAGCACATCGGTGCGGGGCACACGTCGGCGCGGGTCGGTCTGCCCGTCGCGCATCACGTGATCCCCCACAGTGGTTGGCGGAGACGGACGGGAATCGAACCCGCCTGGCCCGGGTCCCGGACCACACCGGTTTTGAAGACCGGGAGGGGCACCAGCCGCCTGAACGCCTCCACGGAGCATTTGACCACAAGGGCCGCGCCGCCGTGCGCGGAGGTCGAAAAGTTCTCTCAGTCACCCGGACGGGTGGCGGCCTCTCGTTGGCGTTCGAGCCGCTCCCGCTGCGGCACCACCGTGTACTTCGGATCGCGGGCCGAGGCTACCCCGGCATAGAACACGCCGAAGCGGGTGGCCACCGAGCCGGCGAGCAGCGCGGCACCGGCGAGCGCCGACACGACTCGGCTGCGACGTCCGGCCACCGCGCCCACGGCTCCCGCCGCGGTGAGCGCCCGGGCGGCGCGCATGAGCAGCCCCGGCCGGCCGGTGTGGTACGGCTCGGAGACCAGCCCGAGCCGGGTCTCCACGCGGTGCGCCGCGGTGAGTTCCAGGGCCGCGCCGGCGACCGCCATCCGCCGGGCCGGCCCGGCCTGCGCGGCCGGCGCCGCGAGCAGCCCCACACCGGCGCCACTGGCCAACGCGCTGCCCGCGAACAGGACAGGCAGATCGGGGTACGCCTCGTGCCACGACGGCACCGCCGTGTCGGCGAGCAGCACTCCGGTGTACGTGGCCAACGCCGGCGCGGTGACCGCCGCCGCCAAGCCGGCGACGTGACCGACCGGAGGCAGCACCCGGCGGGCCAGCCCGAGCACACCCCGCTCGGGCAACAGGTGCGCCGCCTCGGCGACCGCGGCCACGCCGGCGGCCGGCCCGAACGCGGCGAGGATCCAGGTGCCCATCGACATCGGCGAGGTCAGCTTCGCCACGCGGAGCATGTGGTGGAAGCGCGCCGGCCGGCCCAGATCGTGGATGAGGAAGTATGTGCTCGCGCTGACCGCGGCGAGCGCGGTGGCCCGGCCCGCCTGCCGCAGCGCCGGGCGGCCGGTGAGCTGGCCACCAGCGGCGAGCAGAGCCGACCCGGCCGCGAGGCCGCCCGTGAACAGGTACGCGGCGATGTCCCAGTGCCACACCGGCGGCTTGAGGACCGGACGACCGTAGTACGAGACGAACTCGGCCTCGGGGACGCGCAGCTCCTCGCCGCCGCGGCCCCCGCGCCGCGACCGGGGCGACCAGCCCCGGTCGTCCGTACCGGCCCGATCTCCCGGGGTCACCGCTCCGCCACCGGGCGCCGACTCCACGACACCGCCGTCCCGACCCGCGGCGACACCGTCGCGGAACCGGCGGAACCGGTCACCGACCGGCGGGTGCTCCGAACTCACGACGAACCTCCGACGAACGCGGCCACGGCGGCCGCCGCCATGACCAGGGCCGCCAGACCGGCCCGCTTCCACATCTTCGGCAGGTCCCGGGTGGTGACCACCGGATCCGGCGGCAACCCGTACACCTCCGGCTCGTCGAGCAGCAGGAAGAACGCGCCGTCGCCGCCGACCCCGTCACCCGGGTCGTTGCCGTACAGCCGCGCCTCCGGCACGCCCCGCTCGTGCAGAGTGGCGACCCGCGCGGCGGCCCGCTCCCGCAACTCCTCCAGCGGCCCGTACTGGATCGACTCGGTCGGGCAGGCCTGCGCGCACGCCGGAGTCTTACCGGCGCCGATCCGGTCGTAGCAGAGCGTGCACTTCCACGCCCGCCCGTCATCCTTGCGCTGGTCGATCACGCCGTAGGGGCAGGCGGAGATGCAGTAGCCGCAGCCGTTGCAGATGTCCTCCTGCACCACCACGGTGCCGAACTCGGTGCGGAACAGCGAACCCGTCGGGCAGACGTCCAGGCAGGCGGCGTGCGTGCAGTGCTTGCACACGTCGGACATCATCAGCCAGCGGAAGTCGGAACGGGTCTCCGCGCCGGTGGCCCGCCCCGGCGGCTGCCCACCGGGCATGCCGAGGAACTCGGGACCGGCGGCCATCCGGGCCGCCGCCTCCGGCGAACCGGTCGGCACACCCGGCTCGGTACCGACCGGGTCCCTGGTGGTCGCCCCCACCGCCGCGGACGACGGGCTGGTGGTGCCACCGGTCGGGTTACCGGCGAACGGCGGCGTACGGTGCCCGGCCGGACGCGGTTGCTCGACGAAGGCGACATGCCGCCACGAGTTCGCGGTCAGCGCGCCGGTGTTGTCGTACGACATGCCGAGCAGGTCCAGGCCCGAGGTGGGCACGTCGTTCCACTCCTTGCACGCCACCTCACACGCCTTGCAGCCGATGCACACGCTGGTGTCGGTGAAGAAGCCCATCCGCGGCGGCGCCTCGGACCAGCCGGCCTCCGGCGCCGGATCGAGCGGACCGGCGAGGCTGTTCGGATCAGGAAGCATCGGAGGCCCCCGACCCGGGCGGAGTGACCACAGGCTCGTGCCGCTGCGGCGTGATGCCCGCCCGCCGCCGGTAGTCCTCGACCATCTCGCGCAGTGCCGCACCGGTCGGCCTGCGGCCAGGCTGCACGTCGCAGGTGCCCACCTTGCTCTCCTGGATCAACACGTTCGGGTCGAGGACGATCCCGAACAGGTCGTTGGCCGAGTCGCCGGTGACCAGCCCCTCGAAGCCGAAGTGGTACGGCAGCCACACCTGATGGATGATCCGACCCTCCACTCGCAGCGGCGTGAGCCGGTCGGTGACCAGCACCTTCGCCTCGATGACCGCCCGGCCGGTGACCAGGTGCGCCCAACCCAGGTGCGCCAGCCCCACCTCGGCGGCCAGCTCCGGTGACACCTCCACGAACATCTCCGGCTGCAACTCCGCGAGCGGGGGCACCATCCGGCTCATCCCACCCGCGGTGTGGTGCTCGGTGAGCCGGCTGACCGTGAACACGTACGGGAAGACCCGCCACTGGTCCTCCGGCGGGCTCGGGTTCACCGAGTTGGCCGGATGCGGGTACGTCTTGCGGGCCGGATTGGCCTGCTGCCGGTAGAGCGGGTTGCGCATCGGTGACTCGACCGGCTCGTAGTGCGTCGGCAGCGGACCGTCGACCACCCCGCTGGGCGCGTACAGCCAGGCCTTGCCGTCGGCCTGCATGACGAACGGGTCGTCACCGGCGATCCCCGCCGGACCGGACGTGCCCGGCTCCGGCTGGTACGACGGTGGCTTCGTCTTCTCGAAGTCCGGCACGTCGTAACCGGTCCACTCGCCCTTCTCCTCGTCCCACCAGACGTACTTCTTCCGCTCGCTCCACGGACGCCCGTCCGGGTCGGCGGAGGCGCGGTTGTAGAGGGTGCGCCGGTTCGCCGGCCACGCCCAGCCCCACTCGCCGGCCACCCAGTTCTGCTCGTGCCTCGGCTTGCGGCGGGCCGCCTGGTTCACCCCGTCGGCGTACACGCCGCTGTAGATCCAGCAGCCCAGCGCCGTCGAGCCGTCGTCGCGCGCCTCGGTGAAGCCGCCCAGCGGGCGGCCGGTGGCCACCTCGAACCCGTTGATCTCGCGCAGCACCGCCTCGGCGCTCGGCTCGGCGAGCGGGCCGTGCGTCGGGTAGTCCCAGGCCAGGTCGAGCAGCGCGCGGTCCCGGGGCCTGTCCGAGCCGGCCAGCTTCTCCCGCAGCTTGCGCCCCAGGTGGTAGAAGAACCACAGCTCGGAGCGGGCGTCGCCCGGCGGCTCCACGGCCTTCTCCCGCCACTGCAGCATCCGCTGCGTCTGGGTGAACGTGCCCTCCTTCTCCACGTGCGACGCGGCGGGCAGGAAGAACACCTCGGTGCGGCACTGCTCCGGCACGATCTCGCCGGTCTCCACCTCCGGACCGTTACGCCAGAACGTGGCGCTCTCGATCATGAACAGGTCACGGACCACGAGCCAGTCCAGGTTGGCCATGCCCAGCCGCTGCGCCCGCCCGTGCGCCGACCCGACAGCCGGGTTCTGCCCGAGCAGGAAGTAACCCTTCACCGTGCCGTCGATCATGTTCAGCACCTGCTGGTAGGTGCCGTGATCGCCGGTCATGCGCGGCAGGTAGCCGTAACAGAAGTCGTTCTCCGGTGTTGCCGCGTCCCCCCAGTACGCCTTCAACAGGCTGGCACAGTACGCCCGAGCGTTGGCCCAGTAGCCCTTCTGCCCCGGGTGGTGGATGCTGTCCACCCACGCGTCGAACGTCGGGTGCTTGTCGTGCTGCGGCATCGGCAGGTAGCCCGGCAACAGGTTGAACAGCGTCGGGATGTCGGTGGACCCCTGGATGCTGGCATGCCCGCGCAGTGCCATGACCCCACCACCGGGACGACCCACGTTGCCCAGCAACGTCTGGATGATCGCGCCGGTACGGATGTACTGCACGCCGACACTGTGCTGCGTCCAACCCACCGAGTACACCAGCGCCCCGGTGCGTTCCCGTCCCGAGTTCTCCGTCCAGGCCCGGGCCAGCTCGAGGAACTTCTCCTGCGGAATACCGCAGACCCGCTCCACCATCTCCGGCGTGTAACGGGCGTAGTGCCGCTTCAGGATCTGGTAGACGCAGCGCGGATGCTGCAACGACGCGTCCCGCAGCACCTGCCCGGGAATCGGCGCGCCGTGCGACTCGTGCCGCAGCCCGGCCGCGGTGTCCCGTTCGGTGCTGGTGTCCATGGAGCCGGACTGACCCTCCTGCCCCGCGTACTGCCAGCTGGTCTGGTCGTACGCGCCGGTCTCCGGGTTGAAGCCGGAGAAGATCCCGTCGCCGTCCTCGGCGTCGACGAACTCCTCGCTGACGATCGTCGCCGCGTTGGTGTACGCGAGCACGTACTCCCGGAAGTCGAGCTCGTTCTCCAGGATGTAGCGCACCACACCACCGAGCAGCGCGATGTCCGTCCCCGCCCGGATCGGCAGGTACGTGTCGGCGAGCGCGCTGGTCCGGGTGAACCGCGGGTCGACGTGGAAGACCTTGGCGCCGCGAAGCTTGGCCTCCATCACCCACTGGAAGCCCACCGGGTGCGCCTCGGCCATGTTCGAACCCTGGATGACGATGACGTCAGCGTTGGCGAGGTTCTGCTGGAAGTCCGTCGCGCCGCCGCGACCGAAGCTGGTCCCCAGACCGGGGACGGTGGCGGAGTGTCAAATGCGCGCCTGGTTCTCGATCTGGAGTGCCCCCATCGCCGTGAACAGCTTCTTGATGAGGTAGTTCTCCTCATTGTCCAGCGTCGCCCCGCCGAGACTGGAGATGCCCAGCGTGCGGTTGAGCGGCCGGCCCTCGGCGTCCACGTCCTCCCAGGTCTCGTCACGCGCGGCGAGCACCCGGTCGGCGATCATGTCGAGCGCGACGTCGAGATCCAGGTCCTCCCACTCCGTCGCGTACGGCCGGCGGTAGCGGATCTTCGTCTGCCGCAACGGGCTGTTCACGAGGCTCTTGCTGGCGGCGCCCTTCGGGCAGAGCCGGCCACGGGAGATCGGGCTGTCCCAGTCGCCCTCGATCTGGGTGACCTGCCCATCCTTGACGTACACCCGCTGGCCGCAGCCGACCGCGCAGTAGGGGCAGACCGAGCGCGCCATGCTGTCGGCCGTCTCCGTGCGGGCCGTCAGCTCCGCCGAACGGGCCGACTGCGCCGCCGAGCCGCGGCCCAACGGATCAGTGCCGATGAGCTGCCGGTAGACCGGCCAACCCTCGATGAAGGTCCGGACACCCACTGCGACACCCCCTCCCGAAACCCGACGCCGACCCCATGAACATAAGCCAGCCGACGCCTCCGTGCGACCCGAGTCGGGCTTTCAGCCTCATCCGGAGTCGAGGCACGAAACGCCCAGGGATGCGGACGCTGGTCGAGGCGCCAAACGCCCGCGGAGGCGGACACCCGCTACCGAGATCCGCAGCGGCGGTGCGGCAACGCCCGCCGGCCGGGTTACCCTGACAACATGCAGGGCGCCTCCCCCACCGCGACCCGCGTGGCCCACCTGGCCCGCCCGGGCCGCCCTGCCGTCGTCGCACGCACCCTCACCGAACTGGCCGGCCCCACCCGCGGCGTCGTCGAACTACCGGTACGCCTGATGTGGAACACCGAACGCACCTTCGACCTCGGCGACCCAGACCAGCTGCTCTGGCTCTACGAGAACGTGCTGCGCGAGACCACCCGCACCGAGGATCTGCGCCAACTCGTCGACGGCCGCACCCTGCGCCGGGTGTGGCGCCTGCTCAACCTCCCCCGCGCCGTCCGGCAGGCGTGGGAGAGCCGCCACCACGCCCTTCGCACCGCGTGAGCACCCCGCACCTGCACGACTTCTACCGCCAGGTGGCCCGGGTGGCGCTCACCGCGGCGGGCCCGCACCGGTTCGTCCTCGGTGGCGGGGTGGCCTGGGCCGCCCACGGGCTGGTCGCCCGCCCCACCGAGGACGTGGACCTATTCGCCGACGTCGAAGGCGCCGCCGCCGCGGCCGCCACCGGCGTGCGTACCGCCCTGGAGCAGGCCGGTTTCGCCGTCGACGACGCCGACCCGGGCAGCGACCTCGGCGACCTGTTCGAGGGCTACGGCCGGGACCTGAAGGACTTCGTGGTGAGCCGCGACGGCCGGCAGATCCGGCTGAGCCTGGCACGCCTCGACCGGCACCGCAGCCCGGTGGTCATGGACCTCGGCCCGGTGATGGACGTACGCGACCTGATGGCCAACAAGATCGCCGCGCTGGTCAACCGGCGGGAGGTCCGCGACTACATCGACGTCTCGGCCGCCCTCGAGCACTACGACGTGCCGGAGCTGCTCGAACTCGCCCGGCAGGTCGACCCGGCGCTGGACCCGGACGACGTGCGCGCCGCCGGCCGCTACCTCGACCGCATCCCCGAACAGCGGTTCGCCCGCTACGGACTGGACGCCACCGCGGTCGCCCGGGTCCGCGACCGGCTCGCCGCCTGGCCCCGCTGAACGCGACAACCGTCACGTGATCGGGCGACCCCCGGTCACGCCGAGGACCTCCCCGGTGACGAATCTCGACTCCTGCGCGGCGAAGAACACGTACGCGGGCGCCAGCTCGGCCGGCTGCCCCAGCCGCCCGATCGGGGAGTTCCGGCCGAACGACTCCACCGCCGCCTCGGGCATGGTGGCCGGGATCAGCGGCGTCCGGACCGCGCCCGGCGCGACCGCGTTCACCCGGATGCCCCGATCGGCCAGGTCCGCGGCGAGCGCTCTGGTGAAGTTCGCGATCCCCGCCTCGGTCGTCGCGTAGTCGAGCAGCGGCGGCGACGGCTCGTACGCCTGGATCGAGGAGGTGCCTGCGACATCTGGTAGCCCGCGACGTTCACCAGGAGGTCCAGGCCACCGAGGTCGGCCACCGCCTGCGCCACCAGCGCCCGGCAGTGCCGCTCGTCGGTGATGTCACCCCGCACGGCCACCCCGCGACGCCCCGCCTCCTCGACCAGGCGGACCGTGTCCCGGGCGTCGGCGTCCTCCTCCGCGCCGAGCGTCTCCTCGCATACCTGGTCGGAACCGGTCCGCGAAGTCCCCACCCCCGACGCCGGAACGGAAACGACGCTCGCCGTTGCCGTAAGGGGTCGTTGTGACAGGAGTGAGGAGCTCTGGTTATGGTGCGCTCGGCGCCGATCATGCGCGCCCCCTCCGATGGAAAGGCATGTCATGACCTCTCCCTCCGGCCCCTCGCGCCGGCAGGTGCTCGCCGCCGCGGCCGCGGCGGCTGCCGCTCCGCTGATCGCCGCCACGCCCGCCCGGGCCGCCGGGCGGCCCCCCGCGCGCACCTGGGACCTCACGCTCCTGGGCACCTCGGACACCCACGGAAACGTCTACAACTGGGACTACTACCGCGACGCCGAGTACGACGACAGCAGCCAGAACGACGTCGGCGTCGCGAAGCTCGCCACCCTGATCAACCAGATCCGGGCCGAGCGGCGCGGCAAGGCCACCCTCGTGCTCGACGCCGGCGACACCATCCAGGGCACCCCGCTCGCCACGTTCTACGCCAAGCAGGAGCCGATCACCAGCACGGGCGAGAAGCACCCGATGGCGCGCGCGATGAACATCATCGACTACGACGCCGTGACGCTGGGCAACCACGAGTTCAACTACGGCCTGCCCCTGCTGGATCTGTGGATCCGCCAGCTCGGCTTCCCGGCTCTGGCCGCCAACGCCGTCAACGCGAAGACCGGTAAGCCCGCCTTCACGCCGTATGTGATCAAGAAGGTGTCCCTGGGCCTCGCCGCGCCTGCGCTGCGGGTCGGCATCCTCGGCCTCACCAACCCCGGCGTGGCCATCTGGGACCGGGGCAACGTCGAGGGCAAGCTGCGCTTCGACGACATGATCGCCACGGCGGCGAAGTACGTGCCGATCATGCGCCAGCGTGGCGCCGACATCGTCTTGATCTCAGCGCACGGCGGTGACAGCGGCACCTCCAGCTACGGCCCGGAACTGCCGAACGAGAACCCGGTCGCCCTCATCGCCGAGCAGGTGCCGGGCATCGATGCGATCCTGTTCGGACACGCCCACAACGAGGTCGTCGAGCGGTTCGTGACCAACAAGCAGACCGGCCAGCAGGTCCTGCTCTCCGAGCCGTCCAAGTGGGGTCAGCGCCTCACCCGGATGGACTTCACCCTGACCCGTGAGCGCGGCCGGTGGAGCATCACCACCAAGTCCGCCACGATGTTGAACACCAACACCGTGGTGGAGGACCCGAAGATCCTCGCCGCGGTGCGGGCCCAGCACAAGAAGACCGTGGCGTACGTCAACCAGGTCGTGGCGCGGGCCACCGTGGAGATGTCCGCCGTCGAGTCGCGGTACAAGGACACCCCGATCCTCGACTTCATCAACCACGTCCAGGCCGAGACGGTCACCAAGGCGTTGGCCGGCACGCAGTACGCCGACCTGCCGGTGCTGTCGCAGGCCTCGCCGTTCAGCCGTACCGCGGTCTTCCCGGCCGGTGACGTGAAGATCCGCGACGTGGCGGGGCTCTACGTGTTCGACAACACCCTCGAGGCGGTCGTGCTCAGCGGCGCCGAGGTGCGCGCGTACCTGGAGTACTCGGCGAAGTACTTCAACACCGTCGCGCCCGGAGCCCCGGTCGACCCCGAGCAGATCAGCGACCCGTCGGTGCCGGACTACAACTACGACGCCCTCTCCGGCGTCGACTACGACATCGACATCGCCAAGCCGGTCGGCCGACGGATCACCCGTCTCGTGCTGGCCGGCACGGACACCCCCGTTGCGGACGACGCCCAGTTCGTCGTGGCCGTGAACAACTACCGGCGCAGCGGCGGCGGGAACTTCCCCGGCATCGTCAAGACGCAGGTCTACAACGAGCAGCAGGAGATCCGCCAGCTGCTCATCGACTGGGCGCAGGCCAAGGGCATGATCGACCCGGCCGACTTCTTCCAGCCGAACTGGCGCCTCGTACGCGAGGGTGTGCCGGTGTTCTGACCGGAACCGTAGTGACGGGCCGCGGGCAACGACTGCCCGCGGCCCGTTCGCGTTCCTGGTGCTCGGTTCCGGAGGCTCAGGCGCCGCGCCGCAGGTCCCAGTTCGGCGAGGGTGTCTCCGGGGCGCCCCGACCCGGGTCGGTCTCGGTCAGCTCCACCCGGTCCTCCGGACGTACCGCGGGTGGCAGCTCGCCGAACCTGACGTGTCGCAGGAAGGCGTAGTCGTCGTCGGTGAACCGTGGTTCCTTTGGAGCGTCGCTCATCGGCCACCCCCTTCGGCGCCTCCATTCTCGCCCTGATTTCGCACCGGCGCGCTTCGGCCGTTCGTCCGAGGTCCGGTGGCGATGGCCTCGGTTTCCCGTGGACAGGTCACACCGCGTAAGGCATCCTAGGATCCTGGGTGGTGTGGAGGGACGGGTGGCATTCGCCGTGTCACGGATCGTCCACATCGGTCCGGAGCCGGAGCCGGCTCCGAGCCGTCAGGACGTCGAAACGGCGCGGCGCCGGGACGCGGGAATCCGGTCCAGCACGGCCAACATCGCCCGCACCCCGGGCCGGGCCAGCGTCTTGTCGAAGCTCGCCTGTCCCTGACAGAACCGCACGAACATCCGCCAGCCCGGAGGTGTGGCCACCAGCGCGTGGAAGAGCTCCGGCCGGCGCGAGAAGAGGTCGAGCAGCCGGTACCCGGCGCGCATCGACGGCACCAACCGCTCCCCAACCGCCCGCTCGTAGCCGGCCGGATCCCCCTCGGCTACCGCCGTCCCGGCCAGCGCGCCCGAGCGCAGCGCGAAGCTGATCCCCTCCCGGCTCCACGGTTCGAGCAGGCCCGCGGCGTCCCCGACGACCAGCACCCGGCCCTGGCGCAGCGGCGAATCGTCCGCCCGGCAACGGGTCAGGTGCCCGGAGTCGTGTGCCGCCGGTGCGTCGGCCAGGCCGAGCCGCTGCACGAAACGCCGCAGGTACTCCCGGGTCCGCTCCCCCTCGCCCCGGCCTGCGATCACCCCGACCGTCAGCCGGTCGTTCTTGGGGAACACCCAGGCGTACGACCCGGGCAACGGGCCCCAGTCGAGCAGGACCCGCCCCCGCCAGCGTTCCTGCTCCTCCGGCGGCACCTCCAGCTCCAACTCCAGCCCCAGGTCCACCTGCCGGTAACGGACGCCGACGTGCCGGGCGGTCACACCGGAGGAGCCGTCCGCCCCGATCACCGTCCGGGCCTGCACGGTCGTCCCGTCGGCCAGCCGCAGGCGTACGCCATCCGGGTCCTGCTCGACGGCACGGACCGCAGCGCGTTCGCGGACCTCCGCCCCGGCCGCCACGGCGGCCGCGCGCAGCCGGTCGTCGAACTCCTCGCGGCGCACCATCGTCACCAGAGGCGCGCGGTGCCGGCGGGTGAAGCCGCGTCGCCCGTCCCAGGTGAACGTCACCCGGTCCACCCGGTCGTGCGCGGGCACCTCGATCCGATCCCGCACGGCCGACAGCGATGTGCCGATGAGGCCCCCACCGCACGTCTTGTAACGCGGGTGTTCGGCCCGCTCGAGAACCAGGGTTCGTACGCCGGCGCGGGCCGCGGCGTACGCGGCGGAGAGCCCGGCGGGGCCGGCGCCGACGACGGCGAGATCCCAAACGATCACGGGAGCAGCCTAGGGCACGCATCGGCCGTCCGGCCCGGAGGCAGGGCCGTGCCGAGCCACGATCGCCCCTCGATCGGGTGGGCATCTTCGCCCGGCCAAGGGGTAACCGCGCAGCGCAACCGCCTGCACAGGGGCGGACGCGAAGCGCGAGGAGGAAGCGATGCAGCGGGTGCAACTGTCAGACGTCGAGGAACGGGTGTACCAGGCGGTCATCGCCCTTGAGGCCCGTGGCCAGGTACCGTACCCCGACATGATCGCCGAGGAGTCCGGGCTGACCGCGGAGCAGTTGCAGGCGCCGCTGCATCTGTTGACCGAGAAGGGTCTGCTGCACCGGGAGGACTCGCCGATGGCCGGATTGGACTTCGGCCCCAGGTTCTGCGCGCGTCAGATGGCGTGACCAGGAGGCGCCACGCGACGATTCGTCCCACGGTGGCCGGGGTAGCGGTCAGGAATGCGTGATCGACGCCAACGGGGGGCACGATGAGTACGGCGGGCAGCGAACCGGCCGACGTCGACCCTGCTGAGAACCGGCGACGCTGGCAGGCTCTCGGCGTCGGCCTGGTAGCGGCCTTCATGACGCTGCTCGACGTCAGTATCGTCAACGTGGCCATCCCCTCGCTGGACCAGGCACTGCACGCCTCGCCCAGCGATCTGCAGTGGGTGCTCTCCGGCTACGCGCTCACCTTCGGTCTGGCGCTCGTGCCCGCGGGCCGATTCGGCGACGCCCGCGGGCGGCGCAACGCGTTCGTCTTCGGCATCGCGTTGTTCACCATCACCAGCGCCCTCGCCGGCCTGGCCCCCTCCCCCACCTGGTTGGTCGTCGCCCGGCTTCTCCAGGGCGCCGCGGCCGGTATCGTCAACCCGCAGGTCACCGGCGTGATCCAGGAACTGTTCCGCGGTCCCGAACGGGCCCGCCCGTTCGGACTGCTCGGTGCGACCATCGGTATCTCCACCGCCGTCGGGCCACTGCTCGGCGGCCTGCTCATCGCGCTCGGCGGCCAGGAACACGGCTGGCGGTACGTCTTCTTCGTCAACGTGCCGGTGGGCATCATCGCCGTGATCCTCGGCTGGCGGCTCCTGCCCGGTCGGCAGAAGGGGCACGCGGATCGGCACCGCCTCGACCCGTTGGGGGTGATCCTGCTCGGCGTCGGAGTGGTGCTGGTGCTGCTGCCGCTCGTGCAGGAACAGCAGTGGCGTACCCCGTGGAAGTGGGCGTTGATCCCGGCCGGCCTGCTGGTCCTGCTCGCCTTCGCCGTCTGGGAGCACCGGTACGCCCGGACCCGGCAGCCGCTGTTCGACCTGCGGCTGTTCAAGTTCCGGTCGTACACCCTCGGATCGCTGATCGCCCTGATCTACTTCGGTGGGTTCACCGCGATCTTCTTCATCTTCACCCTCTTCCTGCAGAACGGGCACGGGTACAGCGCCCTCGTCGCCGGCCTGGCCATCACCCCGTTCGCGCTCGGCTCGGCGGCTGCCTCGGCGGCCGGCGGCCGGGTCGTCAACCGGACCGGTCGACCGCTGGTCGCCGCCGGGCTGCTCGCCGTCGTGGTCGGCCTCGCCGGGACGTGGCTGGCGCTGCGTGAGTTCCCGCACGCCCCGGCACCCTGGGTCACCGCGGGCCCGCTGCTGATCGCCGGGATCGGCAGCGGCCTGGTGATCGCACCCAACCAGACGCTCACCCTCTCCCAGGTACCCGTGCCCCAGGCCGGCAGCGGAGCGGGCATGCTCCAGACCGGACAGCGAATCGGGTCGGCCGCCGGCATCGCCGCCGTCGGCTCGGCCTTCTTCGCGTCGCTGGCCAGCAAGAACGGCGACTTCACGGCCGCGTTCGAACACTCACTCGTGGTCGCGACGGTGATCATCGCGCTGGCGCTGATCGCCGCGCTGATCGACATCGTCGTCAGCCGTCGCCAGGAGCGATGAGCCGTCCCGCCGCCATCCGGCTTCTTCCTGCCGGGGCGGTCGCAGATCGTGCTGCCCGATGGTCGCAGGCGTGGCCGGGCCGAGTCAGCTCACGGGTCCGTCGGCGGGAGCGATCCGGTCATGAACCTTGGCCGCGCAGCGGTCGAGCACCGTGCGGGCGTCGAGGCCGAGACTCTCGATGGCGACCAGCGCGGTGAACGCGACGTCGGCGAGTTCGGCGGCGACCTCGTCCCGGGTGTGCGTGACACCCTTGCGCGGGTTCTGCCCGAGCAGCCCGATCCAGGCCCCCGCCACCTCACCGGCCTCCTCGGTGAGCTTGAGGACGCGGCAGGTCAGCTCCGCGTCCCCGGTGCCGTTGGCCGCGTCCAACCAGGCACGGAAGGCACGCGCCGTGGTCCAGACCCGGCCGTCGGCCGTCGCCGGCGCCGCGCCGGCGGTCGCCGAGAACTTGCCGGCTGCGCAGGGCGCGCCGGTCGGAGAGCTACTCGCGGCCGCGCCCATCACCGCGGGAAGGTCGCCGGCCGAGGCGGCGGGCGGGGTTGGGTATCCGTTCACGCGCCCAGTGAACCGGACGGCCGGCGCCGGTCACGCCTTGGGGGCGGCGAACCGCGGCCGGCGCGATACGTCGAGCAGTCGCGCTGCGCCCGGGTCCGGACATGCCGTTGGCCGGCCCCCCGGGGGGGGGTGCGCGCCGGCCGGTCGTGGAGGGGGTTGGGTGT
>NZ_JBEXFP010000054.1:0-32231 GCF_040606825.1 Micromonospora sp. NPDC005367
GGCGGGGCGGCCGTCGCGGGCTCGGTGCCGGCCGCGCCCAGCGCCACGGCGCCGGCGCCGGCGACGCCCCACCCGATCAGGGATCGGCGACTGAGCTCCGGTCCCGGTGCCGGGGCCGGTCGTGGGGTCTGCGCCATCGGTCTCCTCCTCGATACGGTGGCGTTGTGCGGTCAGGGCTGCGCGCCGGCCGGCAGTGGCGCGGACCAGACGTCGGCGATCGACGGGTCGTAGCCCTCGCCGGTGTCCCGGAACCGCACCCGGACCGCGCCGTCGCGGGTCGCGTCCGGCAGATCGACGACGAACTGGTAGCTGACTGTGCCGGCCCCACCGGCGGTGCGCCGCCAGGACCGGGTGTGGACCGACATGCCGTCGACGAGGACCTCGTAGTCCTTCAGTTGCGCCTGGTCGTACGTCTCGACGGCACGCAGCACGAACGGTGCGCCCGGTGTGACGGCGAGGTCGAACTCGAACCACCCGTCGGGCTGGGTGACGTTGGTGTAGCGCCGGGTCAGGCCCGCCTCGGTGCCGGTGCCGGAGTAGGCCGAGGCGGCGAGCCGGTGCGCCTGCTCCGACGCCGCGTCACCGAGATCCACGTGGTCGTACGCGCCGGCCGGCGGGTTGGTGATCCGGACCTGGACCGGCACCGCGCGCCGTTCGGCCTCCGTGTCCCCCGTGGCGACGGTGACCGTCGCCGGTCCTTCCGTCGTCGACAGTGGCGCGGTGACGGCCGTGGACACGGTGGCCTCCGCCCCCGGGGCGAGGTCGTACCCGGCGGCGGGTGCCACCGCCCAGCCGTCCGCCGCCACGGTGGTGAGTCGCCCGGTCACCGGCGCGGTGGACCGGTTGCGCAGCACGGTGGTGACGGTGGTCGCGGCGCCGGGGGCGACGGGTTCCGCGGCCGCGGACACGATCTGCACCGCCGGCACGGTGCTGACCGTTCCCGACACCGGCAGGGTCGCGGTGCCACCCCCGTGCCGATAGCTTACCGACCCGTCGACGGTCGCGGTGCCCGGCGACTGCCCGAGGGGGATCCGCAGGTCGTAGCGGTGCCGCACGGTGGCGCCCGGCGCGACCGTGGTGGGCCGGGCGCCGACGGGGGTCGCCGTCCAGCCGTCCGGGACCTGCAGCGCGGACGTCACCGCGGTGAGCGGCCCGGTGCCGCCGTTGGTGACGGCGACAGTGGCGTGCAGGAGGTCGCCGGGCATCCGCTCGCCGACCGGCAGGTCGAGGGTCATCACCGCTCCGAGCAGCGCCGAGGAGGCCGCGGAGAGCCGCTGGCCCACCGTGGTGAGCAGGGTGGTGAGGCGGTCGGCCTGGGCGGCGCTGATCCTTCCGGCGTCGACCTGGGTGCGCAGCCACCGGCGCACGTCGTCCGCCGTGGCCAGGGCCCGGTGCGCGTGCGCCGCGGCGGCACGGGCGTCGCCCGCGAGGTGGGCCGTGCGGGCCGCCGTGCTGGCGGTGGCGAGCTGACCGAACCGGGCATCCAGGTACGCCTCCGCGGGCCGACCGAGTTCGCCGGCGAGTTCGTCGGTCAGCGATCGCAGCGCCGTCACCGCGTCACCGGCGTCGCCGAGGTCACCGAGCACCCGGTCGACGGCGAAGGAGTAGGTGCCGGATCCGATCTCGTAGACGGCGACCGCTCCGTCCACCCGGACGAACCGCACCCCGGGGGCCGCCTCCGCCGGACGGTCGCCCTCGGTGACCGCGTGCCGGGTCGGCGTCGGGATGCGTACGGTCGCCGTCACGTTCGCCGGGACGGTGAGACGCAGCCGCATGTCGCCCCGGGTGTCGAGGCTCCAGTCGCTGCCGATGACGCCCTGCGCCGCCCGGTACGAGGCGCGGGCGGAGGTGAGGCCGCCACCGGGCTGCGGCGCGAACGTGAGATGCGTGTACCCGGGGTTGCCGGGGTCGGGTTGGATGCCGGCGACGGTCCGGTACATCCAATCGCCGACGGCACCGTAGGCGTAGTGGTTGAAGGAGTTCATCGACACGTCGCCGAAACTCCCGTCCGGCATGATCGAGTTCCAGCGCTCCCAGATGGTGGTCGCGCCCTTGGCGATCTCGTAGCCCCACGACGGGTAGGTGTCGTTGAGCAGCAGCCGGTACGCGACGTCCAGGTGCCCGGTGTCGCTCAACGCCGGCAACAGGTCAGGGGTGCCCAGGAACCCGGTGGACAGGTGCCAGTCGTGCCGCCGCACGTTGTCGACCAGCCGGTCGGCGGCCTCGGCGCGCACCGGTTCGGGCAACAGTCCCATGCCGATGGCCAGCACGTACCCGGTCTGGCTGTCACCCGCGACGGCGCCGTCGGCCGAGACGTACGCGTCGACGAACGCCTCGGCGATGTCCCGGGACAACGCCGCGTAGCGTGCCGCGTCGGCGTCCCGGCCGATCGCCTCCGCCATCTCCCCCAGCAGCCGGATCCCGTACGCGTAGTAGGCGGTGCCGATGACTCCGGCGGGCGTCGGGTCGTCGAGGTTGAGCCAGTCGAGGTACGGGCCCGCGTTCGCGCGCAGGTGCCCCGAGCTGGTGCTCTCCAGCCAGGACGCGTACCGCACCATCGACGGGTAGTGCTCCTCGACGACCTGGATGTCCCCGTAGCGCTGCCACAGCGTGTACGGCACCGTGATGCCGGCGTCGGCCCATCCCGTCGCCCCGTCACCGCAGCAGGCGCGGGGGGCCACGTCGGGGTACGCGCCGTTCGCCGACTGCGCGTCGCGCAGGTCCTGCAGCCACTTGGTGAGGAAGGTCAGGCTGTCCATGTTGAACGTCGCCGTCTCCGCGAAGACGTTGATGTCGCCGGTCCAGCCCAGCCGCTCGTCGCGCGCCGGGGTGTCGGTCGGGATGGAGAGGAAGTTGCCGCGCTGCCCCCAGGTGATGTTGGAGTGCAGCTGGTTCACCATCGCGTTGGAGGTTTCGAACTCGCTGGTGAGTTCCCCGTCGGTGTGCATCACCAGGCCGGTGACGGTGGCCAGGTCGGGAGTGCCGGGGAAGCCGGTCAGTTCGACGTAGCGGAAGCCGTGGAAGGTGAACGCCGGTTCGTAGACTTCCGCCGCACCTCCGCGCAGCGTGTAGTGGTCGGTGGCCTGCGCCGAACGCAGGTTCGCCGTGTACGCCGTGCCGTCCGGGTTGAGCACCTCGGCGTGCCGGATGCGGACCGTGGCGCCGGCCGGCCCGGAGACGCGCAGCCGGACCTTGCCCACCATGTTCTGCCCGAGGTCGAAGATCCAGGTGCCGGGGGTCGGCTGGGTCAGTGCCCGGGCCGGCAGCTCCTGCACGACCCGCACGGGCGGGTCGACCTGGGCGACGAGCCGTCCGGTGGCACCAGTCTCGTCCACCGTGGCCGGTGACCAGGCGGAGTCGTCGAACCCGGGACGGTCCCAGCCGGGCGGGAGCCGGCGCGCGTCGTACGTCTCACCGTGGATCAGGTCGCTCTGCCGGAAGGGCCCGGGTGTGGCGCGCCAGGAGCCGTCGGTGCCGACCGTCTCCGTACGCCCGTCGGCGTAGTCGACGACCAGCTGCGCGCTCAGATGCGGGCGGGAGCCGTAGTGGTCGGTGCCGAACGAGGCGATGGTGCCGGCGTACCAACCGTCACCGAGCAGGGCGCCGAGGACGTTGTCGCCCCGGCGGAGCTGCCCGGTCACGTCGTACGTCTGGTACTGCACCCGCTTGTCGTAGTCGGTCCAGCCGGGCGCCAACTCGTGGTCACCGACCCGTCGGCCGTTGAGCGACAACTGGTAGACGCCGAGGGCGGTGGCGTAGATCCGGGCGCGGGTGACCTTCCCGTCGACGTGGAATCCCCGGCGCAGCAGCGGGTTCGCGTCCAGCGCGGTCAGCATCGCCTCGGTGCCGCCGCTGACCCGCAGCCCGTCGCCGGTGGGCGTGCCACCGCCGAACGGGTTCTCCCCGTCGGTGAGCGACGCCGCGAACAGTGCGCTGTCGCCGCTGGTCACGGAGAAGTCCGAGAAGACGCCGCTTTCGACGCCGTCGGTGCGCAGGCCGACCGACCCGCCGCGGTGTGCGCCGTCGCGCGTGACGTCGACCTGGGTGCCGTCGACCCAGGTGGTGATGGTGTCGCCGGCCGCGGTGATTCGCAGCGTGTGCGGGGCGGTCAGCCGCTCGGCCGGCACGACGTCGCCGAGCGGCACCTCCTTGAGCACGCGCCAGGCGCCGTCGGTGCGTACGTGCGGCCGCAGTTTCGCGGTGCCACCGACGATCGAGAACTGCCACATGTAGGCGTTGGCCGGGCCGGTGGCACGCAGGTAGACGCCGGCGGCGTCACGTTCGAGGCGGACCGTGGTCTGCACGGTGTAGTCCGCCCAGGACTCGGTGGGCGACGGCAGCCCGATCCAGTCCGCTCGCCAGCCCGCCGCGCCCAGGACACCGGTCTCCCAGGAGGCCGGTTCGCTCCAGCCCGAGGCGTGGCCCGCGGTGTCCCACACCCGCACCTGCCAGACGTATCGGGTGCGAGGCCGTAGTTCGGGGCCCGCGTACGGGACGAGGACGCTCTGCCGCGACCGGACCCGCCCGCTGTCCCAGACGTCAGGGTCGTCGAGTCGGGCCGTGCTCGTAGCCACGCGCACCTGGTAGGACGCCTGGATCACGCCACGCGCGGTGGAGTCGAGCCGCCAGCCCAGCCGGGGTCGCGGCACGTCCAGCCCGATCGGGTTCGTCGTCCGCTCGGCGGTCAGGCCGGCCACGGCCAGCGCGGGCGCCGAGGGTCGGGCGGCGGCCGCCGGCCCGGCCGACACCACGGCGGTCGTCGGGCCGGCGAGGAGCAGGAGCGCCGTGGTGAGCGCGAGGCGGCGCCGAGTCGGGAGCTTCATACCGGGTCCTCACCCTTCTGTGCGACGACGGCCGCGGCGGTCCGGGCCGGGCCGGGCCGCCGATGCGGCCCGGCCGGTGGGTCAGCGGGGTTGGGTGGCCGACGCGGAGACCGGGCGGAGGCTGGACCGCCCCGAACCCACCTCGAACACGGCGCGACCCTTCTCGATGCCGAGGAAGGTGGCCTTGCTCGGTCCGGCCGAGCGGTAGGACTTCCCGGCCGTGACCGGCAGGGCGACCCGGGCCGTGACGTTGACCGGCACGTCGAGGTCGACCCGCAGCCCCGAATCGGTACGCCGCCAGTCGAGCCGCACCGGCCCCCGCTGGGTGGGCACGACACCGGACGCGCGGTCCAGGCCCACGGCGGGCGGCGCCACGTCGACGCGGGCGGCGCCGGGGCTGGCGGTACGCACACCCAGCAGGGTCTCCTGCACGTCCACCACGGCCTGGGCGCCCCAACCGTGGGACTGGCTGAAGTTGCTGCCGGGGTCGAGGGTCCACGCCTCCCAGGTGAAGGTGCCGCCCTGGGCGAGGATGTCGGCCCAGCCGAGGTCGTCGGCGTTGGTCAGCAGGCGCAGCACCGCGTCGGGACGGTCGGCGTCGGCCAGCGCCCGCAGCAGCCAGTGCGCCGTCATCGGGCCCTGCTTCATGCCCATCGACGCGAGGTGCTCGGCCAGCGCCGGCAGGTCCGTACGCGGGGCCACTCCGTGCGCGATGGCGTACGAGGTCGAGTGCTGGCCGGCGTGCGCGCTGGGCTCGCCGGTGGCCGACAGCCCGTCGACGTAGACGCCGTCGGGCCGGCGCAGCTTCGCGTTGATCGTCTCGGTGAGAGCAGCGGCGTGCCCTTCGTAGGTGGCGACCTCGGCGGCCGGCCGGTCGAGCGTCGCGGCCATCCGGGCGGTGGTGCGGAGCACGTCGACACCCTGCGCGTTGATCGTGGTGCGGGCGGCGGCGCTCATGTCGTACCCGAACCGGCCGGGTTCGGGCCAGTCCACGATGCCGAAGCGGTACGCGCCGCTGCCGCCGGCCAGTTCGGTGACCAGGCCGGCGGTGGGGCCGGTGGCCGGGATGTGGCGCAGCACGTAGTCGGCGGTGTCCCGGATGGCCGGGTACGCCTCGGCGAGCAGGGCCCGGTCGCCGGTCTCGACCCAGTAGCGCCACACCCAGTCGACGAACATCAGCGAGTAGTCGGGGATGTCCCGCTTACCGTCCCCGTTGGGGTAGACGGCGTTGTAGCGGCCCCGGTCGTCGCCGGTGTTCCAGTAGCGGGCGGCCGAGCGGAGGAACTCGCGGATGGCCTGCTGCGTGGCGTCGCGCTCGCCGTACGCGCCCATGGTGGCGTAGGAGATGTTCGCGGCGTCGCCGAGGAACTGCCCCTTCTCCCGGGTGGGGGTGTCGACGAACGCCTCCTGGACGGAGTAGAGCGCGGAGCGCGCCATCATCGCCCACACCTCGTTCAGCGTGGCGTCCGAGCTGGCGAAGGTGGCCTTTCCGCCGGGCGGGACGTCGGTGTGCACCACGATGGCCGAGACGTCGTCGAGCGCGATGTCCTCGCCGGCGTCGGGGATCTCCAGGTAGCGGAAACCGAGGTGGGTGAAGGCCCGGAACTCCTGCGCCCCGTCGGTCTGGATGTAGGGGAAGCTCATGTCGGTGCCCTGCGACAGCAGGGTGGACGTGGCGACCCGGCCGCTGTCGGTGAGGGTGTAGCCGGCCCGGATGGGGACCGTGTGTCCGGTCACGCCGGCGTGGAACCGTACGACCGGTCGGGCGGGGATGACCACGCCGAAGTCGGCGACGACCGTGCCGTCGGCGGCGGTACGCAGCGCGACCGGGGCGACCGTCCGCTCCGCCAGCCGGGTCTCCTGGCCGATCAGGTGCGGCGACGACGCGGTGGGGTGTGCGCCGACGACCTCGGCGGCGGTGAACGGGGCGACGTCGTCGTCGTAGCCGGGCCGTGTCCAACCGGTCATCTCGGCCCGGGCGTCCTGCCGCTCGACCCGGTCCCCCTCGCCGTTGCGCCGCTCGGCGGCGGCGACGAACCGGCTGTCCCGGGCGACCCGCCAGGACCCGTCGGTGACGAACACCTCGCGGGTGCCGTCGGCGTGCTCGACGACCAGTTTCAGCAACACACCGCGCGATCCGGCGGGACGACCCTGGCCGCTGCCGTACCAGTGGTACCGCAGCCCGATGGCCAGCGGCTTGCCGGCGGCCACCAGGTTGGTGACGTCGGCGGCCTGGTAGTAGTCCTCACCCTGGTAGCCGAAGGAGGTGCCCCGGTCGGCGCGGACGCCGTTGAGGTAGAGCTCGTAGGTGTGGTCGGCCGCGGTGTAGGCGCGGGCCCGCACGACGCGACTGGCGGCGGGCCGGACCTCGGTGCGGGCGAGGGTGTAGTCGTCCGCCTCGGTGGTCGCGCGGCGGATCCAGCTGGCGCCCTCCCACTCGCTGTCGGCGATGCCGGTCTCGAATTCGCCGGTGGCGGGCGGGGACTGCCGGCCGGTGCGGTCCCAGGTGCGTACGGTCCACCGGTACGCCGCTCCGGCGCGCAGCCCGGGCCCGGTGTACGGGACGTACGACTGCTGGTCGGAGGCGACCTTGCCGGAGTCCCAGACGGGGCCGCCGTCCCGCCGGGCGACGGTGATCCGGTAGGCGGTCTGCACCTCACCGGGGTCGGCGTCGCGCGGGAGCCAGCCGAACCGCGGCGTGCCTTCCACGTTGAGCGGGTGGGCACGGTCGTCGACCGTGAGGGCGTCCGGCGCGTCCGGGGCGTGCCCCCGGGCGGCGTACGCCGGCGGAGCCCCGGCCAGCACGGTCCCGACGACGGTCGCGACCGCCGCGATGGCGACCGTACGGCGTCTTCCGGAAAGCGGCCGGTGGTCGACGATCCGAGGGATCACGCCTGCCTCCTCCACCTTATGAATCGTTTCAGGCAGGCTACGTGCTCGTCAGCGTCGTGTGAAGGTGTCCTTCATGGCCGGATCCGGCCAGCGAGGACATCGATGAACGCCTCCACGGGACGTGAGGACCCTTCCCGTTGCGTGATCAAAGGCCTACCGTATGTCCCGTCGATGCCGGTGAGAGGGGGCGCCTCGTGGCGGAGTACGACTACATAGTGGTCGGTGCGGGCGCGGCCGGTTGTGTGCTCGCCAACCGGTTGACCGAGGACCCGGGGACCAAGGTCCTGCTGATCGAGGCGGGCGGGTGGGACCGCAGTCCCTTCGTCCGCATCCCCAAGGGCTTCAGCAAGCTGATGGACGACCGGCGCACGGCCTGGCACTACCCCGCCGAGGTCGCATCGGGGCAGCGCGAGGTCTGGCAGCGCGGCCGGATCATCGGCGGCTCCAGCTCGATCAACGGGATGGTGTACGGGCGCGGCGACCGGCTCGACTACGACGAGCTGGAACGGCTCGGCAATCCGGGCTGGGGCTGGGACACCATGCTGCCGATCTTCAAGCGGTTGGAGGACAATCCACTCGGCGCTTCCGAGGTACGCGGCGCAGGTGGCCCGCTGCGCCTCTCCACCGCCACCGGCACCGACGAACTCTGCGAGGAGATCATCGCCAGCGGCGAGGAGCTGGGCTGGCGGCGCGTCGACGACCTGAACGCCGACGACGACGATCGGATCGGCTACCTGACGGCCACCATCCGTGACGGCCGCCGGGTCAGCGCGGCCGAGGCGTTCCTGCACCCGGTACGCGACCGGCCCAACCTCACCGTCGCCGTGCACACGGTGGTGCTCCGTCTTCTGATCCACAACGGACGGGCCCTGGGCGTACGCACCGAGCAGCGGGGCGAGGTCGTCGACTGCTACGCCTCGGCCGAGGTCATCCTCGCCGCCGGCGCGCTGGCCTCACCGCAGCTGCTCCAGGTATCCGGCGTCGGCCCGGCCGACACGTTGCGCGAGGCGGGTGTCCCCGTGCTGCTCGACCGTCCCCGGGTCGGCGTCGGGCTGAGGGAACACCGGTCCGTGCCGCTGCAGTTCCGGCTGGCCGCCCCGGGTGGCTACAACGCCGCACTCAGCAGCGGGTCCGGCCAGGCGATGGCCGCGCTGCGATACCTGTTCACCCGTCGCGGGCCGCTCGCCCTTCCGGTGTCCGACGTCGGGGCGTACATCCGCTCCAGCCCGGAGGTGGACCGCCCGGACGCGCAGGTGCTGCTGGCGCCGTTCTCGGCCGCGCCACGTCGGCCGGGTCGGGCGTTGGAGCTGGAACGCGAGCCGGGGCTGATGGGCCTGGTCACGGTGACCCGGCCGGAGAGCGAGGGCAGCCTCGCCATCACCTCCGCCGACCCGGGCGCGTCGCCACGCATCGTCGCCAACTACTACCAGCACCCCTACGACCGGCGGGTCGCGGTGGGCGCCTTCCGCCGGGTGCGGGAGCTGTTCGCCACCAACCCGATCGCCAAGCGCATCTCGGCGGAGACGTTGCCCGGCCCGACCGTCCAGGACGACGACGAGATCGTGCGGGCCGCGCTGGACAACGGCTACTGCGGGTACCACGCGGTGGGCACCTGCGGCATGGGCCCGGACGACGACTCGGTCGTCGACCCGCAGCTGCGCGTACGCGGCGTGCAGCGGCTCCGGGTCGTCGACGCGTCGGTGCTGCCGGTGCTGGTCTCCGGCTACCTCAACGCCCCGGTGATGGCCCTGGCCTGGCGGGCCGCCGACCTGATCCTGGAACGCTGACGCACGAGGCGGGGCGTGTCATCCGGCGGGCGGGTCGACCCGAACCGAAGCGGAGGCTCACAGCCCTTCGCAGGGCCTGCCGTCGATGGCGCAGCTCGCGGGTCCCTTCGCGAACGCCGCGGAGTCGCGTACGTCGAACCGGATGGTCTGTGACTTCCCGGCCGGTACGGCCGATCCGGTGAACGTGACGGTCTGGCCGTCCTGCCGCCACTGGGCACCACTGACCTTGCCGATCTCGCTGTCGTCGGAGAACGTCACGACGACCGTCCAGTCCGCGCCCGCCACATCGCCCGGGTTGGTGACCCTCACCTCGCCGGTGTAGCCGAGCAGGCGACTGTTGACGTTCTCGTAGCGCGCCGTCATGACCGGTCCGGGCGGCTGCGGCGGCGGCGCGGACCCGGACGTGCGGGACGGCTTCGCCGTGGGCGTACGGCTCGGCCGCAGGCTCGGACTCGACGTACGGCTCGGCCGGGCGGACGAGGTGGCCGGGATGGGACGACTCGACGCCGCCGTCGATCCGGTCACGGTCGCCGTCGGCGTGGGAGGGGGCTGCGCCCCGCTCTGCTCCGGCGGCTCCGACCGCAGCGCCCAGGCCGCCGCGCCACCGGCGAGGAGCACGCCGACCCCGGCCGCGAGGAGCACCACTCCCCGACGGCCGCGCGGCTTCGACGCGCCCGCCCACTCCAGCACCGGCAGCTCGGCGGTCATCCCGGCATCGCCACGGCGCAGGTCGACCTGCTGGAACGCGAACCAGTCGAGGATCGCGGGCAGCCGGTTGGCCAGCGCCTGCTGGAAACCCTGTTCCCGGGCGGCACGCAGCTCGGTGGTCCACTCTCCGTCCTGGAGGGTCTCCCGCAACGACAGCCGGCAGCCCTCCGCGGTGGGCGTGAGCGTGCAGGTGAGCAGGCTCCGGCGGCCGGCCTCCAGGCACCGCATGGTGACCATCTCCGGGGCCCGCTGCTCGACCACCTCGGCTCCGACGACGTCGTCGAAGCCGGGCAGCGCCGCCGTGGCGAACAGCAGCCGGCCCGGCGCGTCGGCCGCCGCCGTGGTGTCGGCGAACCACCGGCCGAGCAGCTCCGGGTCGGTCAATGCGTGCCAGACCCGGTCAGCAGGGTGGAACAGGTCGACCTGCGCACTGATCTCGATCACGGCGAGACTCTACGATCCAGGGTGGTCGGTCGCACGGCACGGGGTCCCTTCCGGCGCACCGGATGCGGCACGCGCCGTCAGATCCCGGCCGGCGCCGGCTGGGCCTGGTGGACGGCGCGCGGCGTGCCGGCGCCACGGATCGGGGTGCAGAGTCCACCGAGCGCGACCAGGACGCAGCCGGCGCCCGCCACGAGCATCACGGCGGTGACCCCAAACCGTCCCGCCGCCCAGGTCAGCACGGCGGCGCCGGCCGGTCCCAGCGAGTAGTGGGTGCTCCAGAAGGCGGACGTGACCCGGCCGAGCAGATGATCCGGAGTGATCTCCTGGCGCAGCGACATCGAGGAGATGCCACCGACGCTGATACCGCACAGGTACACGGCGGTCAGCACGGTCACGGCGCGCACATCGCTCACGAGTCCCACACCCGCGAGGGCGAGGCCGCACAACAGTTGCGCACCGATCCAGGCCGTGCCGAAGCCGCGGCGGCGGCGCAGCGGCGCCACCAGCAGCGCCCCGGCGACGGTGCCCAGCGCGGCCAGACCGAGTACGGCGCCGACCGTACCGTCGGTGCCGCCCAGGTCGTGCTTGACGTGGTAGACGAGCACGTCGGTGAAGCCGTAGGTCAGGAAGATGAAGACCGCCAGCAGCACGGTGAGGGCGCGCAGCACGGGCTGCCGCCAGAGGAACCGCGCTCCGGCGAGGAACTCGGCCAGCGGTTTCTCCCGCCGGACGACGCCTTGCACCTCGCTACGCGGCCGGAACCGGATCATCCGCAGGCCCACAGCCGACACGGCGAAACTCATCGCGTTGACGGCGAGCGCCATCGTGGGGCCGACCCGGGCCGAGACCACCCCGGCGAGCAGCGGCCCGGCCACCGCCGTCAGCGCGAAGGTGGCCTGCAACCGCCCGTTGGCCTCGGTGATGCGGTCCCGGTCCACCAGGGCCGGTACCGAGGCGACCGCGGCGATCTGGAAGAGCATCCCGGCCGCCTCGCAGATCGGCAGCACGAGGAAGAGCAGCCAGACCTGCGGCCCGGCGAGCCAGGCCAATGGGATGACGCCGTAGAGCACCAGGCGTACGACGTCCACGCCGATCATCAGGGTGCGCCGGTCGTACCGGTCGACCAGGACGCCGCCGAATATCCCCGCGCCCACCGACGCGGCGCCGGCCACCGCGGTCAGCAGGCCCATCTGCGCGACCGATCCGGTGGCGTGCAGCACGAGCAGCGGGACGGCGAGGAACGCGAACGCGTCGCCCGCGGCGGAGAGCGACTGCGCGAACCAGTACGTGCTGAAGGCGCGGTCCCGCCACAACGAGCGGGCGGGCGTCGGCGTGCCACGGCTCATTGCCGCACGGTACCGGCCCGAGGCGTCCCGGGCTGGGATGGCCGCGGGCGGACCTTCCCGGGCCGACGGGGCGACGGGGCGACCGGGCGACGGGATCAGCGCACCGGCATGAGCGGCGCGTAGTCGGCAGCGCCGAGCGGGTCGCGGGAGAGGGAACCGTCACCCCGCGGTACGTCCAGCGGCCGCCCGTCGCGTCGGAACGAGACCCGCCGCACGTCCGAGCGGGTGGTCAGCGTACAGACGATCTGACCGAAGGCGAGCACCTCGTCGCTGCGACCCGTCTCCTCCCCGGCCGCCCGGACGTCCACCTCGGCGATCGTGCCGTTCATCCGCACCCCTGCCACGCTGACCGTGCCGGGCAGCGCGCTCGCGAAGCCGGCCTCCCGCTCCTCGGCGGCCGGTCCGGCCAACAGGTGCTGGAGTTGGACGTCGACGCCCGGCAGGACGTCCACCCGCCGTACCGCGCGATCGAGCCGGTCCTCGCGGACGAAACAGAGCGTCTCGGTGGCCCGCCCGGAGGTGGCCGTCGGGCCGGCGCTACCCGTCGTGGGGAACGAACCGGGCGGCGGCTGTACGCGGCGAGGCTCCTCGTCGACCGGCACCCCGCAGCCGCCGAGGAGCCCGACGAGCAGTGCCCCGGCCAGGAGACGGCGGCTCACGGCAGGACCCCCGGCAGCTCGACCCGGAACCTCGCGCCGCCCTCCGGGCGCTCGGTCACGTCCGCGCGTCCCCCGTGTGCGGCTGCGTGTTGGGCGACGAGCGCCAGTCCGAGGCCCGTACCGTCGCTGTCGGCGCGGGCGTGCGCCACCCGGCCACGGACGAAGCGGTCGAAGATCGCCTCCCGGTCGGCGGCGGGCACGCCGGGGCCGTCGTCGTCCACCTCCAGCACACCCGTGTCGGGCGCCCGGACGCACAGGCGGACGGCGACCGCGCCACCGCCGTAGCGGCTCGCGTTGTCGAGCAGGTTCAGCAGGATCTGCTCGAACCGGCGCCGGTCCACCCGCCACTCGGTCGCCGGGCCGGGTCCGGGCTGTACCAGGCCGTCGGGGAGGCCGCGGGCCCGGCAGGTCTCCCGGGCCAGCGTCACCACGTCGACGAGTTCCCGCTGCGCGGGCTGCTCGGTGCGGGCGAGCTCGATGAGGTCGTCGACCAGGCGCTGGAAACGGCTGATCTCCTCGGCGACCAGCCGTGCCGCGGTCGCCGTACGCTCGTCGTGGTGTTCCCGCCGGCGGGTCAGGACGCTCGCCGCCGCGGCCAGGGTCTGCAACGGCGAGCGCAGCTCGTGGCTGACGTCGGCGGCGAAGCGGCGGTCCCGGTCGATACGTTCCACCAGCTCGTCGACCATCCGGTTGAACGAGGTCGACAGCCGGGTCAGGTCCGGGTCGGTGGCCGCGTCGAGGCGGGTGGTGTAGTCGCCGGCCGCGATCCGCTCGGCGGCGTCGGCCACCGCGGTGAGTGGACGGACACTGTGCCGGGTGGCGTACCACCCGAGGGCCGCGCCGGAGCCGGCGGTCATGATGGCCACGGCGGTCAACGTGAGCGCCACCACCTGGAGCGTCCGCGCGACCTCGCGCAGCGACGTGAGTTCGTAGTAGCTGGCGGTGTCGGACAGGGGGACGCCGACGAGCAGGGTGGGCTGCCCGGCCACCATGATCCGCTGCACCGCGGCCTCACCGGAGCGGACGACCCGTTGCAGCTCGGCCGGGACGGGGCTGCCGTCGATCTCGGCGGAACGGCTGTGCCACTGGCCGTCGCGGTGCAGCAGCGGACGGCGACCGGTGCCGGTGTCCAGGGACCGCAGCACCTCCACGACGTCCGGGTCCTCCGTGTCGAGCCCGGTGCGCACCACGGCCGCGTCGAAGTAGGCCGCGCGTACCGCCGTGCGCTCGCGCTCCTCCAGCAGCGAGTGCCGGGTCAGGTCGTACGAGAAGAGCGCCATCGACGCGGCCAGCAGCAGCGCGCCGACGGCGAACGCGGCGGTGACCCGAGCACGCAGTCCGAGGCGCTTCATCGTTGCAGCTTGTAGCCGAGGCCCCGGAGCGTCACCAGGTGCCGGGGGTTGGCCGGGTCGTCCTCGATCTTCTGCCGCAACCGTCCCACGTGTACGTCGACCAGGCGCTCGTCGCCGGTGTCGTAGCCCCAGACGCGTTGCAGCAACTGCCGGCGGGACAGCACCCGGCCGACGTGTTCGGCCAGTTCGCAGAGCAGCCGGAACTCGGTCCGGGTGACCGGCACGAGCTGCCCGGCCCGGCGTACCTCCCCCGCCTCCGGGCTGACCTCCAGCTCGCCGACCACGTGACTGCTGACCGGCGTGGTCTCGACCCGGCCCCGGCGCCGCAGCGCCCGCAGTCGCGCCGACAGTTCCTTTATCGCCACCGGCTTCACCACGTAGTCGTCGGCGCCGGCCTCGAGCGCGGCGACGATGTCGTGGGTGTCGTCCCGGGCGCTGACCACCACGATCGGCACGTCGTCGTCGCGGCGTAGCTGCCGGATGTACTCGAAACCGTCCATGCCCGGAAGCATCAGGTCGACCAGCACGTTGTCCGCCGGGTCGGCGCGCTGCCGTTGCAGCCCCTCCTCCGCGGTCGCCACCCCGTACGCCCGGTAACCCTCCTCTTCGAGCGCGAGCAGCAGTGCCAGCCGGATACGGTCGTCGTCCTCGATCACCAGAACGGCCGTCATACCGGCATCATCCCCAACCGGCGTGGCCTCGCCCAACCGTGGTCGCCGTTCCCCTGATTTGTCACACAACTGTCATGGAACCGAGCGACCACCTCCAAGATCGTCACAGAGGGTGGTATCCGGGTCCCCCGCCGCCCTTCGCGATCCCACCTGGCGGGGCGGCACCGGACGAGCCTCTCGTCCGGCCCGCCGGTCGCCCGTCCGGCGACGCGACGAAGGAGGGGCACGTGAGTGGCAGGGTGCTGGTCAGCGCGCTGGTCGTCGGGCTCGCCGTCGGCATGATCGGGCGGTGGGCGGTACCCGGGCGGCGGGCGGCGCCACTCTGGCTGACGCTCTCCCTCGGCGTGGCCGCCGCGCTGCTCGGTTCGATCGTCGCGCGGCTGGCGGGCACGGACATCGACGAACTTCCCGGCCCGCGGCTGACCATCCAGGCGGGGTGCGCGGCCGGCGCGGTGCTGCTCGCTCTCCTCACAGCCGGCCAAGGTGACGGCGACCACTCCACCGTCTCGAACCCACCCGACGCCGGCCGACGCCACTGACGAACCGCTCACTCGCGGGCCACCGGCCGATCTGCGGCAGGGACCGGCGGAACGAACGAAAGGAACTGGCGATGACCGTGGTACCTGCGGATCACCTGATGACTCTGATCTGCGACGGCTGCGGCGACACGATCACCGGTGCGGCTCCCGTCCTCCCGGACGCGGAGGTCGTCTGGACGCTGGTCTTCTCCAACGACTGGGTCGGCTCCCCCTTCGCCTCCGGCCCGCACCACTGCCCCCGGTGCAGCCTGAACCTGCCCGAGGACGGCACGGTTGTCGGGAACCTCGTGGGGCGGGAACGGGCGCTCGGGATCGACTACCTGGACGAGGTGGGCGGCGAACCGGCCGTCACCGAACGCGATCCGCAGGAGGCGCTCCGGCGCGCGCTGCGGGAGGCGGTGGAGCAGGGCGACCAGGTCCTCGTCGACCTCAGTGAGGTGCAGGTCATCGACTCGACGGGGCTCGGCCTGCTCGTCCGCGCCCATCAGGAGGCGCGGCAGCGGGACAGCACGCTCTGCCTGGTCGCGCCGTCCCGGTTCGTCCTGACCGTGCTGCACACCATGCGCCTCGAAGGGATCTTTCCCGTCGTGGAGAGCCGCGCGGCGGCCCTACGCGGACTCGCCGACACCTCGCCCTGACCCGGCCCGGAACGGCCGCCTCGATCCGGATCCGCCCAGTTGGCCCACCCTCGGAGGAACGATGATTCTGCCCTGGCCCGACGACGCCCTGTACCGCTACCTCCAGGACCCGGGGCCGGCGAGCGACGACGTGCGGCTCGCCGCGCTCGTCGCCCAACGGCTGGGCATCGACTGGACCACCCGCCACCAGCAGATCGAGGTCACGGTGCAGAACCGTGTGGTAATCCTCTCCGGCACGGTCGCCAACCCGGAGGTCCGCCGGGTCGCCGGTGAGCTCGCCTGGGACGTTCCGGGCGTGCTCGACGTCTGCAACACCCTCCGCCAGCCGGGCCGGCGGCGGCTGCGGGGATGACCGGGTCTGCCCCACCCACCGTCTTCGGGCGGCGTGGCGCACGCCGGTCATGCTGTACATCATGATCCGTTTCGTGTTGAACGTGCTGTGGTTGATCTTCGGCGGCGGCATCGTCCTGGCGGTCGGCTACGGCATCGCCGCGCTGATCTGCTTCGTGCTGGTGGTCACCATCCCGTTCGGTGTCGCCGCGCTACGCCTGGCCAACTACTCCCTCTGGCCCTTCGGCCGCACCCTGGTACCGAAGCCCGGCGCGGGCGTCGCGTCGGGGTTGGCCAATGTCCTGTGGGTGGTGCTGGCGGGCTGGTGGCTGGCGTTGTCGCACGTCGTCGCCGGGATCGCGCTCTGCATCACGATCATCGGTATCCCGTTCGGCATCGCCAACTTCAAGCTGGTGCCGGCGGCGTTCTGGCCGCTGGGACGCGAGGTCGTCGATCGGCCCTGAGCCGGCCTGCCGGGGCGGAAACCGACGAACCGGTCGCCCCGGCAAAAACTGCGCATGGCCGCCGTTCTCCTTCAAGCGGGCACGTACCGTACACGCACGAGAGGGCGATGTCGAGCCCTCCGGGCAACCTGCCATGATCATGCCTGCCGCGCGGCCGGCACCGGAGGAGACCGGTTCCGAGCCAGGCCCGCAGACACGACGACGAGCGTATGCCCACCGTCACCTTCTGCTACGGGTGTGGCACGGATCGCACCGTCCGCCATGGTGACCAGGGCGGACGCGGGGTCATTATTACCGGGTTGTTACGGAATTGGTGGGCCCCCAGCTTGCGAATGATCCTCTGGTCCGAATACGTTGCCGACGGCAACAAAACCAGTAGGGCCAGACGCTTCCCGGAGGCATCCATGACGTTGGCGAGGTGGTGCGAACAATGAGCGACGTACCGATCCTCCTGGAGATGCGCTCCATCACCAAGGAGTTCCCCGGGGTCAAGGCCCTGTCCGACGTGAACCTGGTGGTGCGCGCCGGTGAGATCCACGCGATCGTCGGGGAGAACGGCGCAGGCAAGTCCACGCTGATGAAGGTTCTCAGCGGGGTCTACCCGTACGGCAGCTATGACGGCGACATCGTCTACAGGGGCGAGGTCTCCCGCTTCGGCGACATCCGGGCCAGCGAGCGGGCCGGGATCGTGATCATCCACCAGGAGCTCGCCCTCATCCCGCACATGTCGATCACCGAGAACATCTTCCTCGGCAACGAGCCCCGGAAGAACGGTGCGATCGACTGGAAGGCCGCGAATCGGCAGGCCCTGGAGCTGATGGCCCGGGTCGGCCTGCGGGAGGACCCGGACACCCTGATCAAGGACATCGGTGTCGGCAAGCAGCAGCTCGTGGAGATCGCCAAGGCGTTCGCCAAGAACGTCAAGCTGCTCATCCTCGACGAGCCGACCGCGGCGCTGAACGAAGACGACTCGCAGCACCTGCTGGACCTGCTGCGTGGCTTCCGCGAGCGCGGCATCACCTCGATCATCATCTCGCACAAGCTGAACGAGATCGAGGCGATCGCCGACCGGATTACCATCATCCGGGACGGCCACACCATCGAGACGCTGGACGTCAAGGGCGACGGCGTCAACGAGGACCGGATCGTGCGCGGCATGGTCGGCCGGGAGCTGCACAGCCGCTACCCGGACCACACGCCCAAGATCGGTGAGGTCTTCTTCGAGGTCCGTGACTGGACCGTCCGGCACCCGATCTCCGCCGATCGACTGGTCGCCAAGCACTCGAACTTCGTGGTACGCCGCGGCGAGATCGTCGGCTTCGCCGGTCTCATGGGCGCCGGCCGCACCGAGCTGGCGATGAGCATCTTCGGCCGCTCCTACGGCGTCTACGAGTCCGGCACGATCATGAAGGACGGCAAGCAGGTCGTCCTCAAGACGGTGGCGGACGCGATCGCCAACGGTCTCGCGTACGTCAGCGAGGACCGCAAGGCGATCGGCCTCAACCTGCTCGACGACATCAAGACGTCGACGGTCGCCGCCAAGCTGTCCAAGATCACGCATCACGGCGTCCTCGACCAGGTCGAGGAGTACCGGGCGGCCGAGGCGTACCGCAAGAGCCTGCACATCAAGACCCCGACGGTCGACGAGGGCGTCAGCAAGCTCTCCGGCGGCAACCAGCAGAAGGTCGTCCTGGCGAAGTGGATGTTCACCGACCCGGACCTGCTGATCCTGGACGAGCCGACCCGCGGCATCGACGTGGGGGCCAAGTACGAGATCTACGGGATCATTCAGCGGCTCGCCGACCAGGGGAAGGGCGTCATCGTCATCTCCTCGGAACTGCCCGAGCTGATCGGGCTCTGCGACCGCATCTACACGGTGTCGGAAGGCACCATCACCGGCGAAGTCGCCCGGCAGGACGCAGACCCGGAGACCCTCCTGAAGCTGATGACCTCAACTAAGAAGATGCAGACACGATGAGCCGACTCAAGGATCTTCAAAAGAACCTCTTCGGAGGCACCACTTCCAACGCCCGCCAGTTCGGGATGATCGCCACCCTGGTGGTGATCGTGCTGATCTTCCAGATCTGGACCGATGGGCTGACACTGCGGTCGGACAACCTGATCGCGCTGTTCCAGCAGAACTCGTACATCCTGATCCTGGCCATCGGCATGCTGATGGTGATCGTCGCCGGGCACATCGACCTCTCGGTCGGCTCGATCGCCGCGTTCACCGGCATCCTGGTGGCCAAGGCGATGACGGAGTGGAACCTGCCCTGGCCGCTGGGGATTCTCTTCGGCCTCGCGATCGGCGCGGTCATCGGTGCCTGGCAGGGCTTTTGGGTCGCCTACATCGGGGTGCCGGCGTTCATCGTGACCCTGGCGGGCATGCTGCTCTTCCGCGGCGGCAACCAGTTCATCGGCAACGCAAACACGATCCCGGTGCCGGAGGGCTTCCGGGTGATCGGCTCCGGCTACCTGCCCGAGATCGGTCCGAACACCGGCTACAACAACCTGACGCTGCTACTCGGCCTGGCTGGCTCCATCGCGGTGGTGTGGCGGGAACTGCAGATGCGCCGTACGCGCAAGGAGATGAACGCCGACCCGATCCCGATTTGGATCTCGATCCTGCGCATGGCCGTGATGGTCGGCGTGCTGATCTTCGTCTCGCTGCGCTTCGGAAGTGGCCGGGTCGGCACCAGCTTCCCGGTCTCCGGCATCATCCTGGTGGCGCTCGTGCTGGTGTACTCCTTCTACACCCGCAACACCGCGGGCGGCCGGCACATCTACGCGGTGGGCGGCAACTCCCGCGCCGCGGAGCTGTCCGGCGTGAAGCTCAAGCGGGTCAACTTCTTCGTCATGATGAACATGTCGGTCCTGGCCGCGCTCGCGGGCATGATCTTCGTGGCCCGGTCGCAGGCTTCCGGACCGCAGGACGGTAACGGCTGGGAGCTGGACGCCATCGCCGCGGTCTTCATCGGTGGCGCGGCCGTCGCGGGCGGCATCGGCACCATCAGCGGCTCGATCGTCGGCGGTCTGGTCATGGCCGTACTCAACAACGGCCTCCAGCTCGAAGGCGTCGGCACGGACAAGGTGCAGATCATCAAGGGCCTGGTGCTGCTGCTGGCCGTCGCGGTCGACGTCTACAACAAGCGCCAGGGCCGCTTCTCGATCATCGGAAGCCTCACCAGGCAGTTCCGCCGGGAAGTGCCCGCCGCACCTACGCCATCGTCCGGGGCGGAGCATGAGCCCGCCAAGACGACGGTCGCCGGCTGACGCCCGCCGGCCGCACTCTCACCACCAACCCTCAAGAAAGGCAACCACCCCAATGCGCAAGCTTCTCGGCAAGACGATGGCCGTCGGTGCCATCGCGATGCTTGCCCTCACCGCCTGCGGCTCCGGCCGCGACGAGGGCACCAGCGGCTCGGGCAGCGAGGCCAAGGGCTTCCCGGCCAACTCGCTCATCGGTGTCTCCCTGCCGGCCAAGACCTCGGAGAACTGGGTCCTCGCCGGTGACCTGTTCACCAACGGCCTGAAGGAGGCCGGCTTCGAGGCGAACGTGCAGTACGCGGGTGCGTCGACCACGGTCGCCGACCAGCAGGCCCAGATCACGTCCATGGTCACCAAGGGCGCCAAGGTCATCATCATCGGCGCGACCGACGCCGCGCAGCTGTCGACCCAGGTCGCCGCCGCGCACCAGGCTGGCGCGAAGGTCATCGCGTACGACCGGCTCATCCTGAACACGCCGGACGTCGACTACTACGTCGCGTTCGACAACTTCAAGGTCGGCCAGCTCCAGGGCCAGGCCCTGCTCGACGGCATGAAGGCCAAGAAGCCGAACGGCCCGTACAACATCGAGCTGTTCTCCGGCTCGCCGGACGACAACAACTCGAAGGTCTTTTTCGACGGTGCGATGAGCGTCCTCCAGCCGGAGATCGACAAGGGCAACGTTGTCGTCGCCTCGGGTCAGAAGGACATCAAGCAGACCGCCATCCAGGGCTGGAAGGCCGAGGGTGCGCAGGCCCGCATGGACCAGCTGCTGACCTCGACCTACGGCAACAAGGAGCTGGACGGCGTCCTCTCCCCGAACGACACCCTGGCCCGCGCGATCATCACCTCGGTGAAGGGCGCCGGCAAGCCGGTCCCGGTCGTCAGCGGCCAGGACTCCGAGGTCGAGTCGGTCAAGTCGATCGTCGCCGGTGAGCAGTACATGACGATCAACAAGGACACCCGCACTCTGGTCAAGCAGAGCATCGAGATGGTGAAGGCCCTGCAGGCCGGCAACGCCCCGCAGGTGAACGACACCACGACCTACAACAACGGCGCGAAGGTGGTCGACACCTTCCTGCTCCCGCCGGTCGCCGTCACCAAGGCGAACGCGGCTGAGGCGTACGCGAACGACCCGAAGCTCGCGCCGCTGACCAAGTAAGTAGCACCACAGGTAGAGACGTCGGGTCCCGGATATCTCCGGGGCCCTTCGTCTTCCTGGAGCCGACGGCACCGACAGACGGAAGGAGGTGCGGCCGTGCGCCCCCCGCTGTCCGCTCTCCACCGAACCGGTGGCACCCCGGCCGTCCCGGCGCCCCCCGCGTCCGGTGCCAGCCAGGAGGAGATCCGCCGGCAGAACCTCGGGGCCCTGCTGCGTCACGTCCACGTCCACGGTCCGACCTCCCGGGCCGAGTTGACCGCGCGGCTCGGCCTCAATCGCAGCACCATCGGCGCGCTCGCCGCCGACCTCGCCGCCGCCGGCCTGGTCACCGAGGGAGCGCCCGTCACGACCCGCCGCGGTCGCCCCTCGCTCGTGGTGACCCCCCGCTCGAGCCGGGTGTACGCGCAGGCGCTCAGCATCGAGCCGGACAAGTTGCGCGCCGCCCGAATCGGCCTCGGCGGTCGCGTCCTCGACCTTCGTGACACCCCACGACCCGCCGGCACGTCCGCCGTCGACGCCGTGGACACACTGGCCGCCCTGGCCCATGAGATGGACCGCGACGTCGCGCCGGACTCCATCCGGGTGGGGATCGCCGTCGCCGTCACCGACACGACCCGCGACCGGGACGGACGGGTTCGTATCGGCGGCCCGGACGAGAGACTGCGCGCCGCGATCGGCGCGGCCTTCGGCGACGGCCGGACCGGACCCACCGTCCTCGCCGGCGACCTGGCCGACATCGCCGCGCTCGCCGAGCACGTCCGGGGCGTGGCCGCCGACGTGGACGACCTCATCTACCTGCACGGGTCCAGCGGCGTCAGCGCCGGCATCATCATCGAGGGCCGGCTCGTCGTGGGCCACGGAGGTCGCAGCGGCAAGGTCGGTCACATGGTGGTCAACCCCGACGGCCTGCCCTGTGAATGCGGGTCCCGTGGCTGCTGGCAGACCGAGATCGGCGAGGCCGCGCTGCTGCGGCACGCCGGGCGTGATCCCGGTACGCCCGACGGGGTGTGCGAGGTGCTGCGCGCGGCGGCCGACGGGGAGCCCGCCGCCACCGCCGCGGTCCGGCGGGTCGCCGACTGGCTCGGCTTCGGCGTGGCCAACCTGGTCAACGTGGTCAACCCCGACGCCGTGGTCTTCGGCGGGTCGCTGCGCGAGGTCTACCTGGCCGGCGCGGACGTCGTCCGGGAGCGCCTGGACGAACTGGCGCTGCCGGCCTCCCGCGAGCACGTGCAGCTACTACCGGCGGCACTCGGGCCGGACGCCGCCCTGATCGGCGCCGCCGAACTCACGTTCGCGCACCTGCTGGCCGACCCGCTGCACATCGGCACGGCCGCCTGACCCGACCGGCGCCGCCGGATCGCGTTTCCGAACCCGCCGGCGGGCCGGCCCCACGTCCGCGCCGCCGTCGGCCCGACCGCGCCCGGCGAGGAGGGCGGAACGCCCGCCCCGGGCCCGTGGTCGACGTCGCCGCCTCCAGCGCGGAGGTCCCACCGGGAAGGCAACCGCGGTCGGCGTCCGGGCGTGTTCCTTCTGGGCGACGATGTCGGGCCCGTCCACGACGCCTGGAGGTACGGCAATGGGGTTCCCGAGCGTACGCGGCGGTGCCGCCGTGACCTGCGCGGCGACGATCCTCGCCGGGCTCGCGGCCTGCGGGCCGGATGCCGAACCCGATGCGCCGGCCGCCCCAGGTGCCATGTCGGCCCCCGTCACCGGCGCGCCGCCGACACCTGTGGGCGTGGATCGGGAGTTCCGCCGGTTGGAGACCGAGTTCGACGCCCGCCTCGGCGTCCTCGCCGTCGACACCGGGACCGGGACGACCGTGCAGCACCGGGCCGACGAGAGGTTCGCGTACGCCTCGACGTTCAAGGCGCTGGCCGCCGCCGTGCTGCTCGACCGGACCTCGGCGACCGAGCTCGACCAGGTCGTCCGGTACTCGCCGAGCGATCTGGTGGCGCACTCCCCGATCACCGAGCAGCACGTCGCGACGGGGATGCGGCTGCGCGACGTGGCCGACGCCGCGGTCCGGTACAGCGACAACACGGCAGCCAACCTGATGCTGCGTCACCTCGGCGGCCCGGACGGGTTCGAACGGGAGCTACGCCGGCTCGGCGACACGAGCACCGAAGCCGACCGCTACGAGACGGCGCTCAACGAGGGACTACCCGGTGACCGGCGGGACACCACCACACCCCGGGCCTTCGCCACGGACCTACGGGCGTACGCCGTCGGCGACGCACTGAGCCAGGAGGACCGGGACGTCCTCAACGGGTGGCTGCGGAAGAACACCACAGGCGACGCCCTGGTCCGCGCCGGCGTGCCCGCGGGTTGGACGGTCGGCGACAAGACCGGCGGGGGCGGGTACGGCACCCGCAACGACATCGCCGTGCTCTGGCCGCCGGAGGGAGCGCCGATCGTCCTCGCCGTGTTGTCGAGCCGCGACTCGGAGAACGCCGCGTACGACGACGCGCTCATCGCCCGGGCCACCCGGGTCGTCGTCGACGCGCTGCGTCCCTGAGCCGGCTACCGCCGGCCCTCCCCCGGTCCGCTGACCGGATCCGCGCCTCGCGGCGGGCGGAGCGGACCGGGCGGGTCCCGGTCGGGTCCCGGGCAGAGCGTCCCGGCCGAGCGGACCGGCCGGTCGACCTGACCGGGCGAGCGTCGGGGCCGCCGGGTCCTCCCCGGCAGCCCCGAGAGACGTCAGTGGATGCCGACCGGCGTACGGGTCTGGTCGCCCTGCCCACCGTCGAGCAGGTCCGGCCGCTCGGTCCGGCGGCGGGACAGGAACGCGGCCGGGATGAACGTGAGCACCACCAGCGCGAACGCGACCCAGAAGGTGCCGCCGAACGAGTGGGCGGCGAAGGCGAGCCCCCGGTCGATGAGCTCCTGCGGCACCGGGAACTGTTCGAGCAACTGCGGCTGCTGCTGGCTGGCGATGGCCAGCCCCGCTTCGGTGACCGACTTGCCGCTCTGCGGGTCGGTCACGCCGGGGATCACGTCGGAGCCGTTCAGCTCGTTGGTGAGGATCACCGACATGACCGCGGCGCCGACCGAGCCGCCGATCTGCTGAAGGATGTTGACCAGCGTCGAGCCGCGCGCCACGTCATGGGCGCTCAACGTCCGCAGCGCCGACGTCATGATCGGCATCATGGTGCCGCCCATGCCCAGACCCATGACGAACAACGAGCCGCAGAGCAACAGGTAGGACGTGTCCGGGTCGACCTGGGTGAACGAGAAGAACCCGAGCACGATGAGCGCCAGCGCGAAGGGCACCGTCCGCCCCACGGGCACCCGGTCGGCCAGCGTGCCGGCGATCGGCATCGTGATCATCGCGCCGATCCCCTGCGGCGCCATCAGCAGGCCCGCGGCCAGCGTCGACTCGCCGCGAACCTGGAGGAAGTAGCTCGGGAAGAGCAGGCCCGCCCCCATGAAGGCGATGATGAAGACGAAGAGCGTCACCGCCGCCACCGTCAGGTTGCGGTTGGCGAACAGCCGCAGATCGAGCAGCGGGTGCCGGGGCCGGAACGAGTACAGGACGAACGCCACCAGTAGCGCGGCCCCGACCAGCATCGGCCCCCACACCTCCGGGTCGCCGAACGTGCCGGCCTCCGGCAGCGAGGAGATGCCGTAGAGGAAGAGCGCGAGGCCCGGGGAGAGCATCAGCATGCCGAGGAAATCGAAGGACTGCGACGGTTCCGGCGCGTCCTTCGGGAGCGCGACCCGCGCGTAGATCAGCGCGACGACACCGATCGGCAGGTTGATCAGGAAGATCCAGTGCCAGCCGGCCGCGTCGATCAGCCAGCCGCCGAGGATCGGCCCGGCGATCGGGCCGAGCAGCATCGGGATGCCGAGCACGGCCATCAGCCGGCCGATCCGGTTCGGGCCGGCCGCCCGGGTCATGATCGTCATGCCGAGCGGCATCAGCATGCCACCGCCGAGTCCCTGTAGGACCCGAAAGGCGATCAGTTGCCCGATCGAGTCGGCGGTGGCGCAGAGCCCCGAGCCGATCGTGAACAGCGCCAACGCCGTCATGTAGAGGCGCTTGGTGCCGAACCGGTCGGCGGCCCAGCCGGCGAGTGGGATCACCGTGGCCAGCGCGAGCGTGTAGCCGGTCATCGTCCACGCGACCCGGGCGTACGAGGCGTCGAAGTCGTTCTGGAACGTGGGCAGCGCGACACTGACCACTGTCACGTCGAGGATCGACATGATCGCGCCCAGGACGACGACACCCGCCACCTTGAGGACCGCGGCGTCCAGTTTCGCCGGCGCCGCGGCAACTTGCTGGGTCACTAGATCTCCTGAAGTCGGTCGTGCTGACTGGCAGTGAGCGGTGGGGGTGGCGCCGCGCCGTGGCGTGGGACGAGGCACGGGTCGCGGAGGGCGGATGCTCGCAGGCAGAGTAGCGGCCACCACCGACAGCCCGCCCCTGTTTTAGCCCGACCGCCTCGGCCGGTACCGGTGACCTTCCGTCGCGATAGGGCGGTGTTCGTCCGGGTTCTCGACGTGGCCGGCTCGGCTTCCGCCCGAGTGTGACGTCAATCCGACCGTGACCTCACCCACACAGTGGGCGACCATGACCGCCCGGCGAACGGGACCTCGGACGCGGCGAAGGCGGACCGAGGGCGGAACCGGCCGGTTCCGGTGTGGTGAGACCTCCCGCCGGGGGCCCACTGTCGCCTGGTCACCACCGCTGAACGTGTCCCCTTCTCACGATCGACGGAAGGGCGTCCTAGGCTTGCCTGGTCGCCGCAGGGGCGACGAGGGGAGAAGATCATGAGCGAGACCGACAGCACCGACCGGCTCGAGGAGTGGAACGTCGCCGAGGACGACGGGGTCCTGGACTCTTCCGACACTCTCGACGGCGATCGGATCACCGATCCGCTCGACACCGGCATCGCCGCGCCGGATCACTGGTACGGCGCGAACCGGTACGGCACGACTCCCGCCGAGGAGCGGGCGGGCGAGTCCCTCGATCAGCTGCTCGCGGAGGAGGAGCCGGACATCGACCCGTACGCGGAGGGCACCGACGACGAGGACGAGCTGATCCGGCGCGGCTACGAGCAGGAGCCGCGGGCGGGCCGCCTCGTCGAATACGACGAGGGCTTCCGCGATGACGAGGAGCCCGACTCGGTGGCCTGGGACGCCGGGATCGACGCCGGCGCGGCCAGCGCGGAGGAGGCCGCCATCCACGTGGTGGACGACCCGAACGGAATGGGCGACGGCCCGTTGCGGTGAGCTGCCTCCGCCGCACCGCCGACCCCTCCGGACGTCGCCGGCCTCAGCCCGCCCGGCCGCGTTCGCGGGGCGGGATGGGATCGTCGTACGTCCCGGAGCGTCCCCGGTAGGGCTCGCCGTCGAGGTACGGCTTGGCGTTGGCGGTACAGCCGTGCAGGCCGAGCGTCTGCTGCTGCATGACGGGGGCCGGTTCGCCGCGGCCGGGGCAGCGTTCGTGCCCGTGGCCGAGCCGGTGCCCCACCTCGTGGTTGACCATGTACTCGCGGTAGGTGGCCAGGGGTGCGCCGTACCGCGGCACGCCCTTCACCCAGCGCGCCACGTTCAGCACCACCTTGGCGCCGTTGCGGCATGACGTGTAGCCGTCCGGCACGTCCCCGCAGAGCTTGTCGCGGGTCCCCGGGGTGGCCAGGTAGATGGTGAGGTTGGCGGCCTGCCCCGGCCCGACCCGGCGCAGGGTCAACGTCCCGTCGCCGGCCCAGCCCTGCGGATCGTTCAGGATCCCGGTGACCTCCGCCGCGAAGGCCGAGGTCTCGATGCCCCGGATGTCCCGCTCGACCGCCACGCGGTAGCGCATGATCTCGCCCTCGCCCCGGCGAGCGGGGGTCTCGGCGGCCGCGGTCCGCCACCGGTTGCCGCCCTCGGCCGGATAGCTGATCGGGCTGGGCTGCGGCCGGGCGGGGGCCGACGGCGAGGCCACCGGCCCGGCGGGGTCGACGAACCCGGCGGCCGGTCGGGCCGGGAGCTCGCCGGCCGCCGCCGGCTCACCGCCCGTCGCCGGCTGGGCGCACCCGGACGTCAGCAACCCCAGCACCGCCACCACCGGCAGCAGGCCCCGCCGCGTACTCTTCCCCGACATGCGTCTCCCCTCGCCGCACACCGTTGCCTGGTGGCGTGCGGCAGGTAGGACGGGCGAGACGGGTGAAAAGTTGTTCACCCGCGGACTCAACCTTTCGTGCTCCCCGCTCGTCCTGAACGTCGTGGAGTGCGAAGCGGGCGGTCATGGCACGAGATGACGCGGAGTTCGTCGAGTTCGCCCGGGCCGCCTCCCGCCGGTTGGTGCACGCGGCCTTCCTGATGACCGGCGACCGCCACGAGGCCGAGGACGCGGCGCAGACCGCGCTGGCCCGGACGTACGCCTCGTGGTCGCGCATCCGCGGCGACGACGCCTACCGGTACGCCCGGTCGGTGCTCGTCAACCACCTCGTCGACCGCTGGCGGCGACCGATCCGGGAGTACCCCACCGAGGAGATTCCCGAGCAACGTGACGGGGACCTCGCCGACTCGGTGGTCACCCGGCGCTGGCTGTTCGCCATCCTCGGCACGCTCAGCCCGCGCGAGCGCGCCATCGTCGTCCTGCGCTACTACTTCGACCTCCCGGAGGCCCAGGTGGCCCACGAACTCGGCGTCTCGGTCGGAACGGTGAAGAGCACCAGCTCTCGTGCTCTCGAGAAGCTGCGCGGCGTCGACGCCGGCACGCGGCAGGTCCACGGGAGCTGCCGATGAACGAGGCGGAGCGGCTCCGCGAGGCCATGCTGGCGACCGAGCGGACGGACCTCGACGTGCTCGACCTGGCCGCTGTCGTGCGCGAGGGTCGGCGCCTGCGCAGGCGCCGCCGGGTCGCCCACGCCGGGGCGGCCGCGCTCGTGCTGGCGGTCGTGGTGGCCATACCGGTTGCGCTGACGTCGGCGGGCCCTGAGCCGCAGCGACCTGCGGACCCGGTCGCGGGTGCGCCCACCGCCGCGCCGACGACCGTGCCCAAGACCACCGCCACGCCGACGCCCACGACCACGCCAACCACCACGCCGGCCGCCACCACCGGCTCCCCCGGGCGGTCGCGCCCGAAGCCCGTCGGCGCGGTGCTCTCCAGTGGCATCCGGTACGGCGCCGAGGAGCGGGTGTTCTACTTCGTCGGGGTCGACGTCCCGAAAGTCCCGCAGGTGACGATCGGCTTGGTGGCCGGTCGCCGCGACGCCGACGGCGCGCTGACGCCTGACGTCCTGATCAACGACGTCGCGGGGCGTGACCGCCACCCGGGCTTCCACGAGATCGGCTACGACCAGCAGGGCGACCGCCCGGTCCACCCGCCGGTGCCCACGTTCGGGTACTTCGTCGGACCGGCCGCGCGGATCATCGGCACCGTCGACGGCCGTCAGGTGTCCGCCACACTGGCTCGCTGGAGCGAGGATCCCCGCGTGGTGATCTTCTGGTTCAATCCCAAGGCGCTCGCCCCGGGCGTACGGCTGGACGGCATCGTCGCCCGCGACAAGCGCGGAGACCCGCTCTGAGTCGCCGGCTACCCCACCCGTACCCACCGGTAGGCTCTGGCGCATGGAAGATCCTTTCCGGGTACGCGTCACCGTCCGCGGCTACGAGCTCGACACCCAAGGTCACCTGAACCAAGCCGTCTACCTCCAGTACGGCGAGCACGCCCGGTGGGAGTGCCTCCGCGCCGCCGGCATCTCACAGGACCGGCTCCTCGCCTCCGGCGTGGGTCCGGTCGCGCTGGAGGTCACCCTGCGCTACCTCAGCGAGCTGCGCGGCGGCGACGAGGTCGACGTGTCCTGCGCGTTCCGCTGGGGCGAGGGCAAGACGTTCCACATCGACCAGGACTACACCCGGCCCGACGGCACCCGGGTCGCGACGCTGACCGGGGTGGGCGGACTGCTCGACCTGTCGGCCCGACGGCTGGTGCCCGACCCCCGGGAGCGGTTCCGTGAGCTCGCCGGCGATCCGGCGCCGCTCGGTCTCTGAGTCTGCGTCCGACCTGCCCCGGTCACCCCTGCGGCCGGCCGGAAAATCCGTGGGCACGCCACGCCCGGCGGCATAGATTGGCCGGGTGAGTGAGTCGGTTACGGTGGTCGACCGGGTCGTGACCGACCGCGGCGAGCTGGTCCTGCGGCGGTGCGCCGAGCACTTGGAGATCATCAGCAACGGGGTGTTCCTGATGGACACCCGCGCGGGCAGTTCGGAGCGGCTGCTGGTGCGGGAGTCGTTGGCGCTCGTGCCGGCGGGAGCTCGGATCCTGATCGGCGGTCTCGGGGTGGGCTTCTCCCTGGCCGAGGCCGCGGCGTCGCAGGTGCCCGCCGAGATCGTGGTAGTGGAAATCGAGCCGACCTTGATCGAGTGGCACCGGGACATGCTGGCTCCGTTCAGCGCGCACGCTCTCGAGGACGCCCGCGTCCGGGTCGTCAACGACGACATCGTGCGCTGGCTGGGCACGACCGACGAGGTCTTCGACGCCATCTGCCTGGACGTCGACAACGGTCCGGACTGGACGGTCTTCCAGCACAACGCCACGCTCTACGACGATCACGGGCTCGCGCTGCTGCGCGAACGGCTCACCGACGGTGGCGTGCTGGCCGCCTGGAGCGCGTCCGCGTCACCGGCGTACGCCACGCGCCTGGCGGCGGTGATCGGGCCGGTCACCACGCATCGGGTCGAGGTGCCGCGCGGCGAGCCCGACGTGGTCTACCTGGCCCGACGCGACGACCGGTGACCCCGCGGGTCGACCGCGGCGCGCGTCGACGGGTAGTTGCGGGCGCTGTCGCCGTGGTACGCCCCACGGCGCGCTACCACCTGATCCGGACCTGCGACTCGGGAACGACGACCGTCCGGGCAGGACTTCGATCCCGATGTTGGGAAATGCGGCAGTTTCGCGTCCTCCGCAAATATTTACATGATCCAAACTGACCGGTAGACGGTACGGTCCTTACTTACCGTGGTGTACACGCGTGTCGATGCGCGTCGCGACCAGGAGGGGACACCGCGGCTGGAGGAGACGCATGACCCAGATCCAACGCAACACAGGCAGGAGACGCCGCTTGATCGGCGCCGCGGCCACCGCCGCTATCCTCGTGGCCCTGCTGCCCGGCACCGCGTCGGGCCAGGAGTCCGAACCGGACCCGCGGATCGGGCTCGGCGCGGGCTGGCTGGACGCGCAGAGCGCGAGCAGCGACCTCGATCTGCTGGCCCACCGCGACAAGCCGGCGGGCTTCGTGAACCCGGCGAACCCCGGCGACTTCGGCTACGTCGCATCGGACCTCGCCTTCGGCGGCAGCCACGCCTTCCAGGGCAACTACAACGGCTTCAACGTCTACGACGTCTCGCAGCCGGCCAACCCGACGTTGGTCAGCAGCGTGGTGTGTCCGGGCGGGCAGGGCGACCTGTCGGTGTACGGCAACCTGCTCTTCATGTCGGTCGAGGAGACCCGCGGCCGGCTGGACTGCGGCACGGACGCCTCCGCGGGCACCCGCTTCCAGGGCGTACGCGTCTTCGACGTCAGCGACGTGGCCAACCCGGTACAGGTCGCCGCCGTGCAGACCTGCCGTGGCTCGCACACCCACACGCTGGTGACCGACCCGGACGACAGCGCGAACGTCTACGTGTACGTCTCCGGCACGGCGGGTGTCCGGCCGGCCAGCACGATGGCCGGCTGCAACAACACGCCCGCCTCCGGCGCGGACCCGGCACGCTGGCGCATCGACGTCATCAAGGTGCCGGTCGCGGCTCCGGAGCAGGCCGCCGTCGTCAACAACCCGCGCCTGTTCGCCGACCCGCAGACCGGCGCGGTCGACGGTCTGCAGAACACCCCGCCCACCACGAGCCACCCGTCGGGCAGCGCGTGGGGGCCGTCGCCGGTCACCGACGCCTGCCACGACATCACGGCGTACCCGGCGATCGGGCTCGCCGCCGGCGCGTGCGAGGGCAACGGCATCCTGATCGACATCTCCGACCCGGCGAACCCGGTGCGGATCGACGAGGTGTCCGACCCGAACTTCGCGTACTGGCACTCGGCGACGATCAGCAACGACGGCAAGAAGGTCGTGTTCACCGACGAGTGGGGCGGTGGCACCGGCCCCCGCTGCCGGGACACCGACCAGCCGCAGTGGGGCGCGGACGCGATCTTCGACATCGTGGACCGGAAGCTGAAGTTCGCCAGCTACTACAAGCTGCCCGTCCCGCAGACGCTCCAGGAGAACTGCGTCGCGCACAACGGCTCGCTGATCCCCGTACCGGGTCGGGACATCCTCGTTCAGGCGTGGTACCAGGGCGGTATCTCCCTGATGGACTTCACCGACTCGGCGCACCCGCGGGAGATCGCCTACTTCGACCGCGGCCCGATCAGCTCCACCAGCAGCGTGCTGGGTGGCTTCTGGTCGGCGTACTGGTACAACGGTGAGATCTACGGCAGCGAGATCGCCCGCGGCTTCGACGTACTCGGGCTGCGTCCCAGCGAGCACCTGACCGCGGCGGAGATCGCCGCGGCCCGCGAGGTGCAGATGCCGCAGTTCAACGCCCAGAGCCAGACGAAGGTCGACTGGGCGCCGAGCCTCGCCGTGGCCCGGGCCCGCTTCGACCAGCTGGCCAGGACGTGCACCACGACGATCGACGAGCGGCACAACGGCCCGTTGACGGTCTCGGGTGTCACCTGCCTGTCCGGCGCGACGGTCAACGGGCCGGTCACCGTACGTCCGGGTGCCTCGCTGCTCGCGTTCGACTCGTCGATCTCCGGGCCGGTGTCGGCGTCGAACGCGGCCGCCGTGCACCTCTACGAGAGCACGGTCCGCGGCCCGGTCAGCATCACCGGTACCCGCGGCAGCACCGCGATCGTGAAGAGCGAGATCCACGGTCCGGCGGTGCTGACGGGCAACCGTACCGGTTCCGTCGAGCCGATCATCGCCGACAGCACGGTGAGCGGCCCGCTCTCGTGCACCGGCAACGCGCCGGCGCCGATCAACCTCGACGCCGCCAACCGGGTGTCGGGCCCCACCAGCGGTCAGTGCGCCAGCCTCGACTGACGTAGGCCGCAGCGGTTCGATGAGGGGGCCGCGGCCAGGCCAGGGAGGAGGCCGGCCCCCCCGGTTCGGGGGGCAACCCCCCGGTCCCGCCGGGGGGAACCGGGGCCGATCGGGGCAGGTAG
>NZ_JBEXFP010000054.1:32241-43912 GCF_040606825.1 Micromonospora sp. NPDC005367
CGTGCGGAAGGCGACGGTCGCGGTGTCCTTGCCCTGGCTGCCGCCGTCCTTCGGCGAGCCGCCGCCGCAGGTCGGGGCTGACCCGGTGCCGATCGTCGCAGTTCGGCGTTCGAGCTGACGACCGAGCGATCGGCGGACGTCGTGCGCGTGAGGCGGAGGGTGCGGCGGCCGGACGGCGTGCCGATGTCAGCCGGCGAGCCGGGTCTGCAGTTCGCGCATGCTGCGGATCTCGATCCCCTGGTCGGCGTTGACCTCGCGGGCGAACCGGTCACTCGCCGGCTCGAGCCCGCCGCCGGCCGCGTAGAGCTGCTGCACCATGGTGAGCGCGCCCTCGTGGTGCCGGATCATGAAGTCGAGGAAGAGCCGGTCGAACTGCTCACCTCGGGCCTTGACCAACTGCGCCAACTGCTCCGGGGTGAGCATGCCGGGCATGACCGCGTCGTGCTCGGCATGGTGTTCGTGCGGCCCGGGGAGCTGCTCGCCGCGGTCGGTCAGCCACTGCTGCATCTGCGCGATCTCGTCGCGCTGCGACGTCTCGATCCGCTTGGCGATCAACGACACGTCCTTGCTGACCGAGCGGTCCGCGACGAGCGCGGTCATGTCCAGCGCCTGCACGTGGTGCGCGATCATCCGCTGCATGAACTGCGTGTCGGCCGCGGTGTGCTTCGGCGGCGCGGGCAGCTTGGACTGCTCTTCCGGCGAAAGGACGCGGCCGCCCTGACCGGGCGCGCCGGGCTGGACGATCCGGGGCGCGGCGACCGGCCCCTCCGGGGCGTCGTCGGTGAGCTGGACGACGGCGAAGACCGACGCGCCGAGGACGACGGCGGCGGCCACGGCGGCGATGACGATGCGTCGACGAGACGAGAACACGATTCGATCACCGTAGCCGAATTCGGCCCGTCACACGAGGGGCCGGACGGATGGTCCGCTCCGCATCACTTGACGCTCCTGTCCGGAACGCCTCAAGATCAACGCAGCGGACCACGCCACCGGTGGGGCCGCCCGAGCTGGGTGTGGTGGACAGTGCTGAGCGCATTCGGTCTGACCGAACTCGAAGAGAAGATCTACCTGGCGCTGGTCGGCGGCAGCCCGAGCACCGTGACGGAGCTGGTGGAGCGCCTGGCCGCCGACGCCGACGAGGTGGACGGGGCGCTCGGTTCGCTCACCCGCCACGGTCTCGTCCGCGTGGTCGGCGACCGGGCCGGCGCGGCGCCACCCGACCTGGCGATCGATTCCCTGCTGACCCAGCGCATCCGTGAGCTTCAGGAGGCGCGGATCGACCTGCGGGAGTGGCTGCGCCAGCAACGCGCGCCGGAGCCCGCGGATCCGGGCGTCCAGATGGTCGTGGGTGTGGCGGCGATACTGCAGACGTTCGACCAGTTCCTGCGCGGCGCCGAGGAGGAGGTGCTCGGTTTCGAACGCCCCCCGTACGCGGCCGACATCTCGGAGAATCCGGCGGAGCTGGAACTGCTGGATCGGGGCGTACGCTTCCGCGTGGTCTACGACCGGCGCGGCCTGGAACGACCGGGCGCCTCGACCCACATCGGCCGGTTCATCGCCGCCGGCGAGCAGGCCCGCGTAGCGGCGGACGTACCCGCGAAGCTCGCCGTGGCCGACCGCCGGATGGGGCTGCTCTCCTTCCCCTCCCAGGCCGACATGGTCGAGCCCTGGGCGCTGGTGGTGCGCGGCGCCACCTGGGTCGAGGTGCTCGTGGCGCTCTTCACCGAGGTCTGGGAGCGGGCCACGCCGCTGCGCCTCGCTCCGGCCACGACCGTGCTCGACGACGCCGACCGCTGGACCGTGCCGACGCCGACCGACCGGCAGATCCTCTCGCTGTTGATGACCGGGTTACCGGACAAGGCGGTCGCCTCGCAGCTGGGCATCTCGCTGCGCACCGTGCAGCGGCGGCTGCGGCAGCTCATGGACGTGACCGGCAGCGCCACCCGGATGCAGCTCGGCTGGTTCGTCGCGCGTAACCGGTGGCTCTGACATCGCGCCGCCGGTCCGTTTCCGCCGGCACGCGGGCGGAACGGACCGCGACGGGTCCCGCCGGCCGGCGACACGGCCGGCGGGACCCATTGATCACTTGGTGACCGTCACCGAGACGGTGACCGGGGTGGACGGCGCCTTGGCGCCGTTGTTGGCCACCAGCACCGTGGCGACGTACGTCCCCGGGGTCAGGCCGGTGGCGTCGACCGTGACGGTCAGCGCGGCCTTCTGCCCCGGCGCCACCTCACCGGAGGTCCCGGCCGACAGCCACGACACGTCGCTGTACGCCGGCAGCGACCCGTCCACGTGGTAGACCTTGCTGCTGTACGGCTGGTTCCGGTAGGCCACCGTCCAGAGGTTGCCCTGCTCGTCGATGTCGAGCCCGGCACCGCTGATCGGGTTCGGGTCCGGGTCGGGCACCGAGGCCAGCGCCCGGCAGGTGTCCGGTTCCATCGCCCAGATCGACTCCTTGGCGTCCTGGTTGATGCCCCACAGCACGTTGTGCTCCTCGTTGAGGGCGAGCCCCGTCATCCACGGCACGGGCGGGGTGCACTCTCCCAGCACCGAGCCCGGCTGCGGGTGCGACAGCCCGGCGATGTGCCGGATGGCCCCGTCGCCGCTGAGATAGAAGGTGTCGTCCGAGGCGCGGTAGGCCAGCCCGTAGTAGAGCTTGCCGGCCCACGGCCCCGTGATCGTCTCCTTGACCTCCAGGGTGTCCGGGTCGAAGCAGACGATCGGCAACTCCCCGACGATCCACATCTTCGGGGCGCACATGAGGTCCCGCCCCGGCACGTACGCCATGTCTGAAGGCCAGCCGCCGATGTCGAGCACACCCTTGGCGAGCGACGTGCCGTCGGCGGCGAAGCGCTGCACCTGTCCGAGCAGGTACGAGTTGGAGACGATCAGCTCACCGTTGCGGTAGCCGACACCGAACGCGTAGTAGAAGTCCTTCACCGGGAAGGAACTCATCACCTTGCCGGGCACGCCGGCCGGCGGGGTGGCCGAGTCGATCTCGCGGGCCAGCCAGGTGGCCGGCAGGTCACCCTTGTTGGTCAGGGTCACCGTCGCGGTCCGGGTCTGCCCGGCCCGCGCGCTCACCGACACCTTGCTCTTGTTGGCCAGCAGCAGCGGCGTACGCAACGCGACGTCGTGCTTGACCACCTTGGCCTCGGCCACGGTGACGGTGGCCGGCGGCAGGTCGTACCCCGGCTGCAACGCGGCCACGGTGACCGGCCCGGCCGGCGCCTCCAGCTGGTAGAAGCCCTCCGCGTCGGTGGTCGCGGTGATCGGTTGCCGAGCGTTCGGCGACTCGACCCGTACGGTCGCGCCCGCCAGGGGCTGACGGTCGTTGGCGTCACGTACCGTGCCGCGCAGCAGGCCCCGGCCGGGCACCTCGAAGGTGATCGCGGTCGCCTCGTCGAGCACCGCCTCGTCCCCCGAGTACGTCAACGCCACGGTGCCGCTGGCGTCCTCGATGCCGACCGTCGCCGAGCCGCCGGCCGCCGCCGTGGCCTTGCCGAGCTTGCGGTACCGGATGCTGACGGTGCCGTTCTCGTCGAGCCGCACCTGCACGTCGACCCGGGACTTCGGGTCGCTCTTCAGTGCGGCCCGGGTCCAGCTCACCACGAGCTGCCGGTTCTTCCCCGCCCCGGTCGCCTTCGTCCGCACGGTCGAGGCGTGGTCCAGCACCAGGTCGTCCCAGAACGCGTAGACGGCCGGCGCCGACACCTCCGGTGAGGGCAGCGGACCGTTGGCGCCGACTGAGGTGACGGCGTCCGCGCCGAAGGTCAGGTAGCCGTCGGTGTGCACGGTGATCCGGTCGTACGTGGTGCCGTAGAAGGTCATCGGGAACGGCAGGTCGAAGCCCTTGCTCGCGGTGTCACCGGTGAGGGCGAGCACCTTGCCGCCGTCCTCCCACTTGCCCGCGGTGACCCCGGCGGCGTAGCCGTACCGGTCGGTCTTCGCGGCGAGTGCCACGTCCACCGTCTGCGGCCCGTCCACCGTCAGCGCGACCGTCTTCGGAGCCAGCCACCGTCCGTAGTCGACCAGCAGGTCGTATTCGGCCTCGGGCAGCGTCCCGGAGTAGCGGCCCTCGACGTCGGTGACGAAGCCGGGGAACGACTCGTCGGCGAGCGCCAACCGGGCGCCGGCGACCGGCTCGCCGTTCGGGTCGGTGACCCGGCCGCTGACCGGCTGCCACGGGGCGGCCTCGGAGAGGTCCAGGGTCAAGTTCACGGTGCCGCTCTGCGACACGGTGATCGTCCGCCGCTGGGTCCGCTGCCCGAAGGAGGTCGCGGTCAGCGTGTACTCCCCGGCCGGGACGCGGCCCAGCTGGACCGTGCCGTGGGCGTCGGTGCGGGCGGTCCGGGTGACCAGGTTGGACGTCAGGGTGATCCGCGACCCGGCCAGCGGGTCGCCGTCCCGGTTCGCGTGTACCACGACACCGCCGAGCTGGGCGGTCGAGGCCTGGGTCACCAGGTCGTACGCGTCCAGCCGACCCTCGCCGTAGACGTTGTTGTCGGCCGGCGTGCCACCGCACTGCTGGTCGTCGACGTCGTGCGCGGTGCGGTCCAGCAGCTCGCGGGTGGTCACCACGTCCCGCCGCAGGTTCGGCACCGCGGACCAGGCCAGCGCCACCGCGCCCGCGACGTGCGGGGCGGCCATCGAGGTGCCGTCCATGTAGCCGTAATCGCTGCCCGGCAGGCTGGAGAGGATCTGCTCACCAGGGGCGGTGATGTCCGGCCGCACCGCGCCGTCCCGGCCGGGGCCGCGGCTGGAGAACTCGGTGATCACACCGTCCGGGCCGGTCGCGCCGACCGCGTACGTCTGCGGGTTGCTGGCGGGGTGCCCCGCCGAGCCGCACGGCTCCGGCGCCTGCTCCGCCTCGTTGCCGACCGCGAAGACCGGGAAGATGCCGGCCGCCACCCAGGAGTCGACGATCGCGTCGTACATGTGCGGGTCACCGCCGACGCCGCCCCACGAGTTGTTCACGATGTCCGGCGACAGCTCCGGGCGCGGGTTCTCGCCGTTGCGGTCGGTCGGTGCGAGCATCCACTGTCCGGCGGCCAGCAGCGACGCGTCCGTGCAGTAGGTGTACTCGCAGCCCTTCGCCGCGATCCAGGTCGCACCCGGGGCGACCCCGGTGATGTGCCCGGCGCCGTCGTCGCCGACCATCGAGCCGACGGTGTGCGTGCCGTGCCCGGCGTTGTCGCAGGGCTCCTCGGACGTGCAGAACCCGGTCGGGTCGTACCAGTTGTAGTCGTGGGTGAAGGTGCCGTCGTCGTTGTTGCCGCGGTACTGGCGCACCAGCGACGGGTGGTCGTACTGCACGCCGGAGTCGACGCTGCCGACGACGATGCCCTCGCCACGGGTGCCGTACTCGCGCCACACCTTGTCGGCGCCGACCGCGGTCAGGTTCCACAGCAGCGGCGTCTCGGCGTCCGCGCCGGCGGTGCGGACCGGCTCCTCCAGCGTCGTCACGCCGACGGTGGTGATCCGCGCGACGTCCGAACGGCCGGCCAGCTCGGTGAGCAGGTCCAGGTCGCCGGTCACCTCGATGACGTTCGCGATCCAGAACGGGGTGAAGTCGGCGTGCCGCTTGCGCAGCAGCTCGCGCAGGCCGCGCTGCGTCTGCTCGGCGTGCGCGACCTTGGTCTGGTAGACCCGCGTGGTACGGGCCACCCGTCCGGCCCGACCACCGGCGGCGCGCTCGACCCGGTCGAGTTCCGCACCGTCCAGCTGGGCCTCGTCGGCCAGGTCGACCATGAAGGTGGTGCTGGTGCCGCTGCGGGCGGCGGCGAGCACAGTGGGCTCGACCTTACGCAGCGGCTCCACCGTGCCGCTCGTTGCCGTGGGTGTCGGCGTCGCCGCGATGGCGCCGGTCGGCAGCGCGAGCAACGCCGCCAACACCGCCGCGACCGTGGCTGTCGCGTGGCGCGCCCCGTATCTGGATCTGCGCATGAATTCCCTCCTCCGGGCGGCCGCCGGGAATCGCCGGCGGCGCCGTCGCAGATTCTGGGGCGGCGGGCGGCCCGGTGGAGGGCATGATCACTGGCGGAGCCCGGACATGGCGGAACTCCGCCATGTCCGATTGGCCACGGCGACACCGGCGCGTCACCTCGCGGCCGGATCGCCGCGGACACTGTCGAGCTGCCCCGGGTCCGAGCCGCTCGACAGCCTCCGGACCGGCGGCAGGCGCTGGCGCCTCGCGGCGATGCGGCGGTCAGCCGGCATCCGGCAACCACGGCTCCAGTACGGCCGGATCGGCAACCGCCTCGCGCACCTGGTCCCGCTCCGGCGTGGTCAGCCGGATCGCCTGAAGTCGCGCACCCCAGTCGGGCACCCGCTCGTGCTCCTCGAGCGCGGTCGAAAGTTCGATCAACGCGGCGAGCGTCAGCGCCTGCTCGACGGCCGGTGCCGTGTCGCCGTGCCGGCGCAGCCCGGAGTTGAGTGCCCGCAACGCCGCCCGGTCGTCCGACTTGAACTCGCGCAGGATCCGCGCGTTGTCGAGGACACGGGCCAACCCCACCAGGCGCGACGAGCCGCCGTACTCCAAGTCCGGCGGCTCGTCGCGCCGGATGAAGACGATGGTGTTGCCGGAGGGGTCGACGACGCTGAACCGGGACGCGCCCGGCCGGAACCGGGTGATCCGCGGCCGCCCCTTGGCGAGCACCTTGCCGTACGCGCCACGCATCGCCTCGGTGAACGCCGCGTGGTACGGGGCGACGGCGTCGACCATCACCAGGCACCCTCCGGTCTGCTCGGCGACCGGATCGACGCCGGGCGCCGCGCTGCCGTAGTGCAGCTCGAACCCGCTCCATCGGAAGGCCAGATACAGGTACGGCCTGGTTTGCTGCCAGGTCACCGCGAACCCGAGCGACCGCCAGAACGCCAGGGTCTCCTCGGCCGACACGCAGGGCAGCAACGGCACGACGGTCTCGGTCGGGCGGACGAGTTCCTTGGTCAACCTGGACCTCCCGGCTGTCGGCTCGTCGGTCCGGCCATTGTGCCAGCGATCGGCCGCGTGCTGTGGGATCGACCACGATCGGCTGCCGCCGGCCGCCTACCGACCGCAGGTCACCACGGGTGGCCAGGCAGGTCTCGTACATCCGGCGGCTCCCGCGCGGCCACCTGCTACCCATATCCTCCGACGGTCTACTCCCAACGGAGGCCCCGTTTGATGTACAGGCACCTGACCAGACGACCGCTGGCTGCGGTGGGCTTACTGCTCACCGCCAGCGCACTGACCGTGGCGAGCAGCACGGCCGCCGTCGCCGCACCGGCGGCGGCACCGTTCGTCACTGAGATCCACTACGACAACGCCGGCACCGACACCGGCGAGGCGATCGAGATCCAGGCGCCGGTCGGCTACGACCTGACCGGCTGGCAGATCGTCCTCTACAACGGCGCCAACAACGCGGCGTACCAGACCCGCACCCTCAGCGGTACGGTGCCGGCCGCCGGCGTGGTCGTCGCGTCGTACCCGACCGACGGGATCCAGAACGGATCGCCGGACGGCATCGCGCTCGTCGCCCCGGACGGCACGGTCGCCGAGTTCCTCACCTACGAGGGCACCATGACGGCGTCCGGTGGCCCGGCGAACGGGCTGACCGGCGTCGACATCGGCGTCGCGGAGACCTCGAGCACGCCCGTCGGCCACTCGCTGCAGAAGACCGACGGGACGTGGCGGGACGCCGCGCCGAACAGTTTCGGCAGCCTGAACAGCGCCGGCGACGGCGACGGTGACGGCGACCCCGAGCCGCCGCTGGGGTGCACCGTCACCGTCGACCACACCATCGCCGAGGTCCAGGGCACCGGTGGCGCCACGCCGCTGGCGGGCACCCGGGTCACCGTCGAGGGCGTGGCCACCGCCGACCACCGCACCGGCGGCTACAACGGCGTCTACGTGCAGAACGCCGGGACCGGCGGGGACCGTCCGGTCTCGGCCGGCACCGCGTCGGACGGCATCTTCGTGTACCTTACGACGAACACCGCCAACCACCCGTCGGTGGCGATCGGCGACCGGGTACGCGTGAGCGGCACCCCGAGCGAGTACAACGGCCTCACCCAGGTCACCATCGGCGCCAAGGCCGACGTGCAGGTGTGCGCACACGACGCCCCGCTGCCCGCGCCGGTGCCGGTCGGCCTGCCGCTGGACGACGACGCCCGCGAGTCGGTCGAGTCGATGCTGGTGGCGCCGGTGGGCTCGTACACCGTCTCGGAGGTGTACAACACCAACCGGTACGGCGAGGTCGTGCTCGCCGCCGGTGACCGCCCGGCCGCGAACGCGACCGACGTGGCCCGCCCCGGCTCGGACGAGGCGCGTCAGGTGACGGCCGCGAACAAGCGTGCCCGGATCCTGCTCGACGACGGCCGGACCACCAACCTGTCCACCGGTGGTCTGCTGCCGCCGTACCTGTCGAAGGAGAACCCCCTGCGGGTCGGCGACTCGGTGGAGGCGTTCGGACCCTCGGTGTTGTCGTACGGGTTCGACGAGTGGCGGTTGCAGCCGACCCTGCCGGTCGGCGCGGACACCGTCGCCCCCGCCCGGACGACCTTCAAGGCCACCAACCCCCGGACCGCGGCACCGGTGAACGTCGGCGGTGACGTCCGGGTGGCCAGCTTCAACGTGCTGAACTACTTCGTCCACTTCGGCGGGGACGCCCGGGGCGCGGCCGACGAGGCGGCGCTGGGCCGCCAGGAGGCGAAGATCGTCTCCGCGATCAGCGCCCTGGGCGCCGACGTGGTCGCCCTCGAGGAGATCGAGAACTCGGTCCGCTTCAACCCGAACGACCCGCAGCAGGCCCTGAAGCGCCTGGTCGCCGCGCTGAACGCCAAGGACGGCGCCGGCACCTGGGACTACGCGCGCAGCCCCGCCGAGCTGCCCGCGCCGGCGCAGCAGGACTTCATCACCACGGCGATCATCTTCAAGCCGGCGAAGGTGCAGCCGAAGGGCCCGGCGCGCTCGGTCAACGACGAGACCGTCTGGTCCAACGCCCGGGAGCCGATCGCGCAGGCCTTCACCGCGGGCAAAGTCTCGTTCATCGTGGTCGCCAACCACCTCAAGTCCAAGAGCGGCACCGGCACCGGTGACAACGCCGACACCGGTGACGGTCAGGGGTCCTGGAACGGCGATCGGGTCCGGCAGGCGCACGCGCTGGCCACCTTCGTCGACGAGGTGAAGACCGACAGCGGCACCGACGAGGTCCTGCTGCTGGGCGACTTCAACGCGTACACCCAGGAGGACCCCATGCAGGTCCTCTACGACGAGCGGTACCGCGACCTGAACGACACGGGCAAGGCCACCTACGTCTTCGGCGGCGAGTCCGGCTCCCTGGACCACGCCCTCGCCTCGCCGTCCCTGGCGGCCCGGGTCACCGGCGTCGACGTGTGGCAGATCAACGCGGTCGAGTCGTTCGCGTTCCAGTACGACGGGCTGTCCGCGTTCTACGAGCCGAGCCCGTACCGGGCCAGCGACCACAACCCGCTCGTGGTGGGCATCAGCACCGGTGCGAAGCCGGTGGACCTGCAACTGCTGACCGTCAACGACTTCCACGGCCGGCTGGAGTCCCCGGCCACCGTGGACGACCAGCCGGTCGGCGGCGCCGCCCAGCTCGCCGGCCTGGTGGGTCAGCTGCGGGCGCAGAACCCGAACACCGCGTTCGTGTCCGCGGGCGACAACATCGGCGCCTCCACCTTCATCTCGGCGATCGACGGGGACAACCCGACGATCGACGCGCTGAACCAGATGGACCTCGCCGCGTCGGCGGTGGGTAACCACGAGTTCGACAAGGGTGTCGCCGACATCACCGGCCGGGTGTCCGACCGCGCCGACTTCCCCTACCTGGGCGCCAACGTGTACCGCGGCGACGTCCGGGAACTGCCGGCGTACTCCGTCAGCAACGTGGGCGGGGTCCGGGTCGGCTTCGTCGGTGTGGTGACGGAGCAGACCGCGTCGCTGGTCAGCCCGGACGGGATCGCCGGGCTCACCTTCCGCGACCCGGTCGCCGAGGCCAACCTGGTCGCCGGCCAGCTCAAGGACGGCAACCCGGACAACGGCGAGGCCGACGTGGTGGTGCTGCTCGCGCACGAGGGTGCCGCGACGGAGCACATCGACTCCGCCGAGGCGCTCGCCGCCGACCCGGTCTTCGGCCCGTTCACCCGGGTCGACGCCACCGTCGACGCGATCGTCAGCGGTCATACCCACCAGCCGTACGCCTTCGAGCTTCCCGTTCCCGGCACCGACCGGCTGCGTCCGGTGCTGCAGGCCGAGGACTACGGCAAGCGGCTGGGCAAGGTGACGCTGACCTACGACCCGGAGGCCAGTCAGGTCACCTCCGCCGACGCGGCGCTGGTGGACGTGGTCGGCGCGCCGCAGGACCCGACGGTGGCCGGCATCGTGACGGCCGCCAAGGAGAAGGCCACCGAGCTGGGCAAGGAGCAGCTGGGGTCGATCACCGCGGACGTCAAGCGGGCCTACACCGACGGCAACGAGGACCGGGGCAAGGAGTCGGCGCTCGGCAACTTCATCGCCGACGTCCAGCTCGCCGGCACGAAGGACGCCGGTCGGGGCGGTGCGCAGATCGCCTTCATGAACCCGGGTGGACTCCGGGCCGACCTGCTCTACGGCGCCGACGGCACGGTGACCTACGCCGACGCGTTCGCCGTCCAGCCGTTCGCCAACGACGTGGTCACCAAGAGCTACACCGGCGCCCAGATCAAGCAGGTGCTGGAGGAGCAGTGGCAGCCCGAGGGCGCTTCGCGTCCGGTGCTGTGGCTGGGCGTGTCGAAGGGGTTCAACTACAGCTACGACCCGGAGGCGCCCAAGGGCTCGCGGATCACGTCGGTCAAGCTGAACGGAACGGCCATCGACCCGTCGGGCACCTACCGTGTAACGGTGAACTCGTTCCTCGCCGCCGGTGGGGACAACTTCACCACCCTCGGCGCGGGCACCGACCCGGCGACCACCGGTAACAACGACCTCACCATGCTGGTGGACTACTTCGCGGCGAACTCGCCGGTCACCGCGGACACCGAGCCCCGGTCGACGATCGGTCAGGCCGGGCCGCAGTGCACCACGACGATCACCGGCCGGTACACCAGGCCGCTGGTCGTCACCGCGGGCCTGACCTGCCTGGAGAACGCCACCATCGCGGGACCGGTCACGGTCCACCCGGGTGCCTCGCTGGTGGTCACCGGCGGCACCGTCAACGGTCCGATCGCCGCCACCCGCCCGGTGCTGTTCGAGCTCTCCGGCGCGACCGTGGCCGGCCCGGTGACGGTGTCCGGCGCGACCGGCGAGCTGAAGATCGGCGACGGCAAGGTGAACGGTCCACTGTCGCTCACCGGTAACACCGGTGGCGTACGGATCGAGTCGGTCGCGGTCGGTGGGCCGGTGACGGTGACCGGCAACACGGGCAGCCAGCCGGTGGTGGTCGCGGCGAACACCGTCGGCGGGCCGCTGAGCTGCTCCGGAAACAACCCGGCGCCGGTCAACGAGAGCCGGCCCAACACGGTGAAGGGCCCGGCGACGGGCCAGTGCGCCCGGCTCTGACCGGACGCTGATCCCCCGTGCGGGGGCGGCCCGGCCCCGGCGGGGGGGGCCCCCCGGGGGGGGGTGGGCGCCCCGGGGGGGGGGGGGGGGGGCCGGGCCGGCCGGGAGGGCCCGGGCCTGGGGGCGCGC
>NZ_JBEXFP010000055.1:0-42407 GCF_040606825.1 Micromonospora sp. NPDC005367
CAACCCGAATCGATCAACCGCGCCGAGGTCACGGCCAAGACCCACCCAAGCCGCACAACCCACCCCAGCGGCCAGCCACCCCACACCCGACGCACAGTCAACTCGACCTCCTTGATGTCGGGGCATCCCCGCGCCCGGGACACCCCGACATCACGGAACCCGAGTCGATCAACGCCCAGGGACCACCCACACGACCCCAACCCGAATCGATCAACCGCGCCGAGGTCACGGCCAAGACCCACCCAAGCCGCACAACCCACCCCAGCGGCCAGCCACCCCACACCCGACGCACGGTCAACTCGACATCCACGAAATCGGGGCATCCCCATGCCCGGGACACACCGACATCAAAGAACCCGAGTCGATCAATCGGGTCGGCGCCAAACGGCTCGACCCGAGCCGAACAACCGGCTCGGAACCACCCACACGGTCCGACCCGAGTCGATCAGCCGATCAGGGCCGTCGCCGTTCGCCACGCACGCGCCGGCGCCCGCCGGAGGGAATCCGACGGGCGCCAGCCTCATTCATGTCCGGGCTTTGCCCGGACGGTCATTTCTCAGTGCGACCCCATGAAGCGCTGACGGCGGCGCCACGCGAAGGTCATGAGCAGCAGTACAGCGCCCGCGCCGACCAGGCCACCACCGACCTTCATCGGGGTGCCCAGGCTGTCGCCCGTGACGGGCAGCGGCGGCGGCTGGCGGTGGTCCACCACCCGCAGCTGGGTGGAAGCACTGCGGCCGGTCTCCCGGCCGGTAGCGGTGATGGTCAGCAGACCCGTCACCGACGGCTTGAACTTCCGAGTGAACTCGCCCCTGCTGTTGGTGTAGACGTCAGCCGGCGTGTTCGGCGCGAAGGCCACCGGCGCCATGGCGACTGTGCTGCCGTCGCTGCGCCGGGCCGGCGCCTGGTTCGCGGCGGGTGCCGCGATCGGAGTCCCGGTGACGGTGAAGTCCACCCACTCGCGCGATTCGCCCTCGCGCGCACCGCCGAAACCGCGGCCGGTGAGCACAACCGTCTCGCCGAGGAAGATCTCCGGATCGTCGACGGTCAGCGCGGGCTGCTGGGGCGTGTACGGCGGTGGCTGCGGTGGGTCGGTGGTGACGCCTGGCGCTGGCGGCTGCGGCTGTGCCGCCCCCGCTGCGGTCGGCACGGCCACCACGGCCAGACCGACCGTGAGCGCCATGATGATGCGGGATAGCCGCATGGTTGGTTCCCTCCTACTGGTCACAGCTTGGTGCGGTATCTACTTGGGTGGTCCATGGGGTGGCTGTGGGCGTTAACCACAGCTCGGCCTCGCCGGTGCCGATCTTCTTTCCGGTCAGGACGGTGAGCTCCAAGGTCCGGCTGGCGCCGGGCCGGACGTCCACGCTCGCCGTCGCGACCTGGCGGCCGCGTTCGGCGCCGACTCCGACCGCCGACTCGGTACCGTCGAGCCGGCTGTCGAGCACCGCTCCGCCCGTCGGCGTGAAGACCGACACCAAGGTGCGGACGGTGTACGGGTCACCCGCCATGCCGAGGCCGAGAACCGAGTCGCTGAGACCGGTCTTCGGCGCCATCGACTGGAGCGTCACCCGTAGCCGGAGCTCGCGGCGCCCGTCGGACCGGCAGTCGCCGACCGTCAAAGTTGCCGCCGGCCGCAGGTAGTAGCCGAGCTTCGCGCCGCTGCCGTCGTTGAGGAACACGCCGACCGTCGGCACGGTGTCCTGTTCCGGAAGGGTCCCGGCCAGCCGGCTGTCGCCGAACTGTCGTTGCTCTTCCGGTCGGGCACTCCAGAACAATATCCGGCGTTCGGTGACAGCACGGTCGAATGCGGACAACAACACCTTCGGGTCTACATTCTTCGTAAAAAAGGCGTCGAAGACCGCGGCCGCCGCAGCGGAGAAGAAGGCGTCCTGCTTCTCGGGTTCGAGTCGCTGGTACGTCTCGTTGAGCAGCGTCCGTACCGCCGTGTCGGACGCCAGCGGCACACCACCCGGCACCATCACCGGCCCGGTCGCCTTGAGCAGATAAGACAGCACCACCGGGTCCACCGCCAGCACACCGTCGACCTTCGTGCCGGTCCTGCGGTCGAACATGTCGCGGTAGAGCGCGGCGGCGGTCGGGAAGTGTGGTGTGAGGTTCACGTCGGCCGGATACATGCCCGGCAGATCGGCCCAGAGCGCGCGAACCTCCTTCGGTACGCGCAGCGGCGGGTTGAACTGCCCCAGCGAGGCGCTGCTGCCCTGCCGTCCCATCTGGACCCGGCCGTCCTTCGCCTCGATCAGGGCGTACGCGCCGAACATGCCACCGGTGGCGCGCAGCTCGGCGGGGTTCTGCGAGACCAACAGGTAACGTCGCGGGCCGTCGGCTCCGAGCAGCGTCGGCAGCAGGCGAGCGCCCTGATCGGCCGCCGCGGTCATCGCCGCCAGGCGATCGATCTCCCCGCGCAGGTCGGTGAGGGCCTGGCGGACCTGACTGACCAGGCCGTCGTCCGCGACCGCAGCCAACTCCTGCCGGGTCTGCTGGATGGTCCGGTTGACCTCGGCAAGGTCGGCGGAGACGGTACGCAGCTGACCGACGTCGAGCCGTCCTTCGTCCGGTACCAGGTTGGACAGGTCGACGCGGAGCAGGGCCGGGAAGGCGCGCCGGGCCAGATCGTCGACGGTCACCGCGATCTGCCGTACCGCGCCGAGGTTGTCCCCGGCGAGTGGCGTATGCCGGCCGAGCGCCCATCCGGGGTCGTCGGTGGCGGACCGGGCGGCTCCGGACTGTTCCTGGAGAGCGGCCAGCGTGCGACGGGCGCGGTCGGTGTCACCGGCCACGACCTGGGCGCTGAGTTCGCGGGCCAGCCCGGCGGCGTTGAGCAGGTGGGCGCGCGCCTGCCAGCCCCGGAGGCCGACCCAGCCGCCGGCCAGCAGCAGCAGCGAGACGACCACCAGTCCGGCGAGCAGTGCCCGGCGCAGGCGAGCCCGTCTGCGCCGCCGGGACCGGCTGCGCCGTCGCCGCGGCTTTTCGCTCTCCGTCACGCCACACTCCTCCCTGGAACCGGACAGAAGGCCCATTACTCCACTGTTCTTAACACCCGTCACGAGGAGAACGTGACGTTATGGCGGATCTTCGCCGCTATGCGAGGTTCGTTCGGGTGAATTCAGGCCGGTGTGCGGGTTCGGGCCACCTCACGCAGCAGCCGTTCCATCCGGTCCACGCCCGCCGGCAACGACATCTCCCGCAGGTACGCCTCTCGCCCCCGCCGGCCCATGTCGGAGCGCGCGGACGGCGGAATGGTCGCGGCCAGCCAGAAGCGGTCGGCGAGGCTGGCCCAGTCCTCGGGCGGGCAGGAGAGCCCGGCTCGCGCCCGTTCCACCAGGTCGGCGGTGTCGCCGCCTGCGGAGACGAGTACGGGCGCCGCGCAGGAGAGCGCGGCCTGCAGTTTGCCGGGCACGCTGCCCCGCAGCTCGGGCAGATCGCGCAGCATCACCAGCTGGTAGTCCGCGGCGGCGTAGAGATCCGACATGTCCAGCGGCGAACGCCGCTCGACGAACCGGACGTTCTCGGCGCGCAGCTCGGCGGCGAGCCCCCGCACCCGCCGCTCGTCCGCGCCGGAGCCGACCAGAACCAGGTCGGTGGTGCTGTCCAACGCCGCCGCCGCTCGTACCGCCGTCTCCAGACCCTGCCGGGCGCCGATGGTCCCGGCGTGCATCACGACGCACCGCCCGTCTCGGCGCACCAGTTGCCTGGCCTCCGCGCTCGGCCGCGCCGGGTGGAAGATCCGCTCGTCGGTCCAGTTGAGCAGCACCGAGACCCGCTCCGGGTCGGCGCCCGCCGCGACCACGAGATCGCGCATCGACGGCGCGGTAACGGCGATCCGGTCCGCGGCGCGGAAGGCCCGAGCCATCGCCGAGCCGATCCTGGCCGTCCACCTTTCGTCGCCGGGTGGCGCGTCCTCGGGCAGGACGTCCTGCACGTGCAGCACGGTGGGCACCCGCCCGATCAGTCGCGGCACGCTCGCCGCCGCGAAGCTGGTGGCGGGGAGTTGGAACACGTAGAGCACGTCGATGCCGGCGAGGAATCGTCGGGCCACCAGCGCGGCACTGCCGGCGAAGGAGAGGTAGCTGGTCAGCCGGGCGCGGGTGGAGGCCTCGCCGTCGGCGACGTACCGAGGGACGCGGCGCACCGACAGCCGTTCGTTGCGGGTCTCGTGCCGCCACCGCTGCCGCCAACCCGGGTACGCCTGCCCACCCGGGTAGTCCGGGAAGCCGGTCAGGACACGGACCTCGTGCCCCCGCGCCGCCAGCTCCTCCGCCAGGCTGCCGGGGATGAAGGCCGGCTCCGGCGGAAAATGGTACGACAAGATCCCGACCTTCATCGGGTCCCCACCGCCGTCCGGTTCGCCGCCGTCGGCGCGGCAGCGCGGCCGGCGGCCGAGGGACGCGCGTACGATTCGGGCAACCCCTCAGCGTCCGGCCGCGACCGCCGGCGCTCCTCCGTCGCGGCGGCACCGCCCGCGACGGCACCGACGAGAGGGGTTCTGATGACCGACCGGGTGCTGTTCGTCTGCCACGCCAACCTGTGCCGGTCCCCGATGGCCGAGTACCTGGCACGCAAGGTGCTGGCCGGGCGGCCGGTGACGGTGCAGAGCGCCGGTACCGACGCGGTGGAGGGCCTGTCGATGCACCCGTACGCCGCGGACATCGTTGCGGAGACCGGCGCCGACCCGACGGACTTCCGCAGCCATCGGCTCCGTGCCGAGCACCTGGTCGGCGCCACGCTCGTACTCACGGCTACCCGCCGCCAGCGCTCGGTCTGCACGGGGCTGGCGCCATCGGTGCTGCACCGGACGTTCACGCTGCGCCAGTTCGGCCGGCTGGCCGCCGCCGCGGAGCCGCCCGAGGACCCGGCCGGCGACGCCCTGCGCGCCGCCGTCGAAGCCGCCGCCCTGGCCCGGGGGCGGCTGCAACCCGCCGCCCCCGGCACTGACGACCTCCGGGACCCGATCGGCGGCACCGCCGCGGACTTCCGCCGCTGCGCCGAGGAGATCGAACAGTCGATACGACCCCTCGCCGCGCTCATCGTGGCAGCCGGGTGAGTTCCTGTGTGCGGTCGCTGACACCGATCGTCCCGCCCTCCTCGCTGTGCCGGGCGGTGCCGACCGGCTCTGCGGGCACCTCGGGAGTCTCCGTCGCGGCGACCACCCGGTAGGCCTCGTACTGGTACGCCTCGGCCTTGGGCATCTTGGCCATGTTGAGCACGCAACCGAGCAACCGCACCGACACCGCGTGCAGCGCTCGGGACGCGGCGGCCACCTGGGTCCGCGACGTGCGGCCCTGCTGGCTGACTACTAGGGCTCCGTCGGCCTGGACCGCCACGACGACGCCGTCGGTCACGGCGAGCAGCGGCGCGGTGTCGATGATGACGATGTCCGCGGATTCCCGTAGGGCGAGCAGCAGGTCCGCCATCGCCTTCGAGCCGAGCAGTTCGCTCGGGTTCGGCGGCGCGGAGCCGCTGGGCAGCACCAGCAGCGACTTGTCGCCCCAGCGCTGGACCACGTCGCCGACCTGAACGTCTCCGACCAGCACGTCGGTGAGCCCGACGCCGGCGTCGATGCCCAGGTACTCGTCCACCTTCGGCCGGCGCAGGTCGGCGTCGACGAGCAGGACACGCCAGCCCGCCTCGGCCAGCGCGATGGCCAGGTTGCAGGAGAGAGTGGTCTTCCCCTCCCCTTGCAGGGCGCTCGTGACCGCGATGACCCGGGCCGGCTCGTGCACGTCGACGAAGCGCAGGTTCGTACGCAGCTTGCGGATCGCCTCGGCGCGGGACGAGTTCGCCGCCTCGCCGACGATCAGCGGCGCGGACTTGGCACCGGCCTCGAACGGGATCTCGCCGAGCAGTGGACTGCCGGTCGCCCGCTGGAGGCCGGCCGCGTCGCGCAGTCGCACGTCCGCCACGCCGCGCAGGATGGCCAGGCCGATGCCGAGCAGCAGGCCGATGATCCCGCCGAGCGTCATGTTGCGCACCGGCTGGGGTGACACCGGGCTGGAGCTCACCCGGGGGCCGCTCACCACCTCGATCTTGAGGGGGGCCGTGCCCTCCGGTGGGGTCTCGACCTTCTGCACGAGTTCGACGAACTTCGTCGAGAGCGTCTCGGTCACCCGCAGCGCGCGGGTCTGGTCGGTGTCCGTCACCGATGCCCGCAGCAGGACCGTGCCCGCCTCGGTGGAGGTGGTGACCCGCCGCTGCACCTCGTCGGCGGTGAGGCCGACGGGGTTCTCGGCGACCACGCTCTGCGCGAGCCGGTCACTGGTCAGCAGGTCGGCGTACGACTTGACGCGCTGCTGAAGGAAGAGGCCACCCTGGTAGGCGTCCGTGACCCCCTGGTTCGGGGTGGTGACGAAGAAGGTGACGGAGGCTTCGTACCGGGGCTGGGCCCGGACGGTGAGGAACGCACTGACACCCAGGGCCACCATCACGGTGACCAGCGCGACCCACCAGTGCCGACGCACGTGGCGCAGTTGGCGGAGCAGGTCCATCAGGTGCGCCTCCGTACCGGACCGGTAACGCCAAAGAACTTCACGAAAACCCCCAAGGTCGTCTTCAACTCGTGAAACCATTAAAGCGGCTCATACGGCTTATGTCCGGAGTTGCGCGTTTTTGGCAACGCCGTGTGCCCGAATTACCAACCAGGGAAAGACCCGTTCGGCATCGGGCGGGCCGGTGGAAAAAGTGGACGGGCCGCCCGACACGGTTACCTGGCGCGCGAATCCAGCGCGCACGGACGCCGCCGACACGCGCAGCATGTCGGCGGCGAAAGAGGACGCGCAAAGGACGGACGCCGAAACGGCCTCACGTCGCCGCAGCTCAGCGCCGCGGCGACGGATCGTCAGAATGGTGGCGCACCGAGGGTCGACCGCCGTTCAGGCGGGACGCTCTCCCGCCGCCCGGACAGGGTCACCGGGCCGCCGGCGGCCGGCGACGACGATCGAGAAAGGCCGCCGAAATCGCCCCTCGACCCGGCCGCCCGTCGAGATCGACTCGCCTTCCGCGAGGTCGGGGTGTTCAGGTGACCGGGACACCCCGACCTCGATGAGTTCCGGATCAGGGCCCGGCGAGGACCGGCCCGTGCCGATCGGCGTCCCGGGCGTAGGGGTCAGCGCCGCTCCTCGGCCCCGTGTTCGTCGTCGGTCTCCTCGTAGAGCGCCTCGGCGGCCGGCTCGGTGAGATCGTCGCCCGGCACCGCCACCTGCTCGGCGCGGTCCTGCTCGTCGGCCCGCCCACCCGGCGGCGGCTCGGGGGCGGTGGCGCCGCCGGCGAAGCCGTACTCGTTGGGCTCGTCGTGCCTACTCATCTGGTCACCCTCCCGGATTCTCCCGCTTCGCCTCCACCGCCAACGGTAGGTGGTGATCCTCTGTCCCGCAGCGGGGCGGGGATTGTCGGCGTGGCCACGGGCTGGCGTTGCTGAGCGAGGCCCAGACCAGCTGGCGCAGCAGGATGATGGCCGCGGCGGCGGCCAAGGCGTGCCAGCTGCGGCCGGTGGCGAGCCGCAGCACCCCGGCGGCGGTCAGCAGGTCGAGCAGCACCCGCACGGCCGGCAGCGGCCGGCCGCCGCCGACCAGCACGGCCGCCCCGGAGAGCAGCGCAAGCCCGGTGACCACGGCGACCAGCAGCGACGTCATGTCTTCCGCTCCTCGTCGCCCACCTGCCGCTGCTCGGTGCGGATCTCCCGGCCGAGGAAGTAGTTGAGCACGGTACGAATGGTGGCGATCGCCGCCAGCTGCCCGATCTGGTCGAACGTCGGCGACACCGCCGTACGCAGGATGTCCGCCGCGAGCTGGAACTCCAGCCCGAGCGTGAGAAATCGACCGAGGCTGAGCCTGATCGGGGTGAACACGGCGGCGGTGCGGCGCCGCAGCCCCTCGACCACGAACCGCACCGCCGCGAGAACCGCCCCGACGAAAATGATCAGAGCGCCGGCCACCTCCACCACGGCGACCAGCACTTGGTCTGCGTGGCGCAGGAACCCCTCCACCTCCATCCCGGGCCGTTACCCGGCGGTGACAGGGGTAGTCGACGGTCAGGTCAGCTTGACGACGGCCTCGAGGATGAGCCACAGGCCGGAGATCGCGAAGAGCGCGGCCGCGCCGTACTGGATGACCTTCTCGGGCAGCCGGCGACCGAGCAGCCGGCCCACCAGGATCGCCAGCGCGTCCGCGGCGACCATGCCCACCGTCGAGCCGATCCAGGTACCGACCCAACCGTGCTGGGTCGCCAGGGTGATGGTGGCGAGCATCGTCTTGTCACCCAGCTCGGCGAGGAAGAACGCCACCCCGACGGTGATGATCGCCGACCGGGTGGCCTTCTCCGCCTTGCGCCGCTCCGCCTCGGTGAGCGTGTCGCCGCGCAGGGTCCAGGCGGCGAAGCCGAGGAACGCGACGCCGGCGATCAGCGAGATCCAGTCCGTCGGTAGCACCGAGCCGAGACCGGCGCCGATGGCCACCGACGCGAGGTGCACCACCGTGGTGGCGACCGTGATGCCGATCAGCACCGTCACCGGTTTGAACCGCGTGGCGAAGGCCAGCGCCATCAGCTGGCTCTTGTCGCCCAACTCGGCCACGAAGATGACGCCGAAGCTGAGCACCAGCGCGGCGAGGAATCCTTCCATGACACCCTTCCCGATCATGCCGGGAGGAGGTACAGGGGCGCCCTCGACCCGGCTGCAACAGCCCGAGTCGAAGGTCTCGCCCGCCCCGCCCGAAGCGGGGCCGCGTGGCCGGATGCGCGACGCACCAGTATGTCGACCACGACATTGGGGGCTACTCCCCTTCGCGGGACCGAGCTTAACCGATCGGCCGGCGAACCTGCGGCACGGGTGACCGGAGCCCGCCCGAACGCGCGGCGAAGAGTGGCCGACCTCGCGCCTGGGCGGCGGACCGCGCGGTCGAGCGGATCAGACGGCCCTGGCCAACGTGGCGCCGAAGAGCTCGTCCGGGTCGGTCCAGAACGTCCGGCCGGCGAATCCCGCGGCCGTGAGCTCCGCCGCCAACCCCTCCGGGCGGAACTTCGCGGAGACCTCGGTACGCAGCTCCTCGCCCGCGGCGAACGCCACCTCGAGATCCAGGTCGGCGATCCGGACCCGCATCGGCCGGTCCGCGCGCAACCGCATCTCGATCCACTCGTGCGTCGCGTCCCACCGCACCACGTGGGTGAAGGCCGAAGGGTCGAAGTCCGCTCCGAGCTCCCGGTTGATCACCCGCAGCACGTTGCGGTTGAACTCGGCGGTCACCCCGGCGGCGTCGTCGTACGCGGGAACGATGATCGACGGGTCCTTGACCAGGTCGGTGCCGATGAGAAGCCAGTCGCCGGACTCCAGCGCGGCCCGCATCCCGGCGAGGAACGCCGCCCGCTCGGCGGGGAGCAGGTTGCCGATCGTGCCGCCCAGGAACAGCACCAGCCGCCGCCCGCCCGCGGGCAGCCGGTCCAGGTGCCGGGTGAAGTCCCCGACGATGCCGCGTACCCGCAGGCCGGGGTAGTCCGCGGCGATCCGCGCGGTGGAGCCGCGCAGCGCGCTGGCCGAGACGTCCAGCGGAACGAAGGTGCCCAGCCCACCCCGGTCGGTGAGGGCGTCCAGCAGGAGCCTGGTCTTCTCGGACGAGCCGGATCCCAGCTCGATGAGGGTCTTCGCAGCGGTCAGCTCCGCGATGGCCGGCGCCCGTGCGGCCAGCACCACCCGTTCGGCCCGGGTCTGGTAGTACTCGGGCAGCCGGGTGATCTCCTCGAAGAGTTCGCTGCCCCGCGCGTCGTAGAACCACTTCGGCGGCAGCCACTTCGGCTGCGCGGTGAGCCCGACGCGGACATCCTCGCGCAGCCCCCGGGCCAGGTCCTGCTCTTCGAGATGGATCTCCAGTGGCTCGGCGCTCATCTGGCGGCACTCCCTTCACATGGATCGATGGACCTTGCACCGGAACCGTGGGTCGTGCTCACGTGAGCGGGCGCAGCCGCACCCGCCCGGCGGTTGCCGTCACCAGCTGCCCGTCGGGCACCTCGCGCCAGCCGGGCTCGTCGTCGTGCGGCTCGGAGGCGAGCAGCACCGCCTCCGAGCTCGCGCGCACCGACAGCGCGTGCCCGAGCACGCTGGCCACCGCGACGCGCCCGTCGGTGAGCAGCACGTTGAGTCGGGACCCGGGTGCCGCCTCGGCGACCGCCCGGACCGTCGCGGCCACGGCGTCGGCCGCCTCCGCGCCGGCTCGCAGCCGGTGCCGCACCAGCGCCCAGAGCAGCGCCGAGTCGGTGCTCGCGTCCAGGGTGAGCAGGTCGCGTACGGGCAGCTCGGCGGCGAGCGGCACGATCGTGTCGGGCCAGCCCCGGATCACCCCGTTGTGGCTGAACAACCAGCGCCCCTCGGCGAACGGTGCGGCCGCGCCGTCGAGCACCGCCATACCGACGGTGGCGGAGCGGACGGCGGCCAGCACCGCGCCCGCCGACGTCACCTCGGCCAGCTGCGCGATCGTCGGGTCGCTCCAGATCGGCTGGGCACGCCGGTACCGCACCGGTTCGCCGTCGCCCGGGTACCAGCCGATCCCGAAGCCGTCGGCGTTGATGGTGCCCCCGCCGCGCATGTCGCGCGGCGCCCACGACTGCCGTACCAGAGAGAAGGGCGGGTCGAACAGCAGCCGCGCGAGGCTGACCGGCGGCCCCAGGTAGACGAGGTGTCGACACATCAGGCGGACACCGTCACGGCCGCGACTCCTCCGGCCGGGCATCCCGGGCGCAGCGGAAACCGCTGAAGATCTGCCGGCGGATCGGGAAGTCCCAGTTGCGGAACGTGCCCCGGCACGCGGCCCGGTCGGTGCCGAACGACCCACCGCGCAGCACCCGGTACTCGTCGCCGAAGAACACCTCGGAGTACTCCCGGTAGGGGAACGCGGTGAACCCCGGGTGCCCCCGGAAGGTGCTGGACGTCCATTCCCAGACATCCCCGATCAGCTGGTGCACGCCGAGCGGTGACGCCCCGTCCGGGTACGCGCCCACCGGAGCCGGCCACAGGTGGTGCTGGCCGAGGTTGGCGTGCGCAGGGGTGGGATCGTCCTCGCCCCACGGGTATCGCCGGGAGCGACCGGTGGCCGGGTCCCAGCGGGCGGCCTTCTCCCACTCCGCCTCGGTGGGCAGGCGCCCGCCGGCCCAGGACGCGTACGCCTGCGCCTCGTACCAGCAGACGTGCACCACCGGTTCGTCGTCGCGAACCGGCGCCCACCGGCCGAACCGCCGGCAGCGCCAGCCGTCGCCGTCGCGGCACCAGTGCATCGGCGCGGACAGTTCGGCCGTCACCCGGTGCGCCCAGCCGGCGGCGCTCCACCAGCGCGGGTCGTCGTAGCCGCCGTCGACGATGAACCGCCGGTACTGGCCGTTCGTCACCGGGGTCGCGTCGATGGCGTACGCGGGCAGGTCGACGCGGTGCGCGGGGCGCTCGTTGTCCAGCGCCCACGGGTCCGTGTCGGTGCCCATGGTGAACGCGCCGGCGGGGATCAGCACCTCCCCGCCGACCGGTGCCCGCGGCTCGGGCGGCGGCGGGGCGTGCAGCACGGGCGGCCCGGAGCGCAGCTGGTGGGTGGCGAGCATCGTCTCGTCGTGCTGCTGCTCGTGCTGCACGATCATTCCGAACGCGAAGCCGTCGGCCACCAGCCGGCCGTCCGTGAACCGGACCCGGCCGAGCAGGTCGTACACCTTGTCCCGGACGGTCGTGAGGTAGGCCCGGGCCTCACCGGGGGGCAGCAGCGGCAGGGACGGCCGGTCCCTGCGCGGCTGCTTGAACGCGTCGTAGAGATCGTCGATGTCCTGCCGGACCGGCGGACGGCCACCCACGTCGCGCACGAGCCACAGTTCCTCCTGGTTGCCGACGTGGGCGAGGTCCCAGACCAGCGGGGACATCAGCGGTGAGTGCTGCCGCATCAGGTCGGCGTCGTCGACCACGTCGGTCAGCAGCGCGGTACGCGCCCTCGTGCGCCCCAGCTCGGCCGCGATCCGATCGCGCAGCTGCTCGGTACCGATCCGGTCGATGCTCGTGTCGGTCACCGGTCTCCCCTCTCCGCGGCGGCCCGTCGCCGTCGTACGTCTCGGTGGATCTCCTCGTTCAGGTCGGGTGGCAGGTCGAGTCGGGGCAGCGCCGCCAGCGCCAGGTCGAGCAGGCGTGCCGCGACGGTGGCGAGCGCCCGGTCGGCCAGCCCGGCGCGGGCCGCGTCCCGCCACCGATGCCCGACGGGTGCGCTGAGCAGGTACGCGGCGTGCAGCGTCTCCGCGTCGGCGAAGAGCGCGGCCAGCACCGCCAGCGGGATCGCCCAGTCCCGGCCCGGCTGGGCGTCCAGGTAGCGCAGCTCGAGATAGCCGCGCGGCCGTACGGGTGGGAAGAGCGTGCTCACGTGGTAGTCGAGATCGTCGGTGGTCGGCGGTCGCGGGAGCGCCCCCGCGAGCCAGTCGGCGAAGGTGACGTCGCGCGGCGGCGTCCAGTCGGAGCCGGCGGTACGCAGGCAGAGCAACGGCGCGGCGAGGACGTAGCTGGTCCACGCGGCCACCGGGTCGTCGTCCGGTCGCGCCGGCGACCAGACCGGGCCGGTGCGGGACGGGTCGATCGCCAACCAGGCACCCATGCGGGACGAGGCCCAGCCGGTGGGGCGTCCGGCGTGATGGTCGGAGGTGGCGAACAACGCGAGCAGTGGCGGCCCGACGGCGTGCGCCACGGCCCAGCGCAGCGGCACCTGCTCGGACTCACCGGCGTCCAGGCAGATCTGCAGGCCGGCGGTGCAGTACATCATCGTGCGGCCGGCTCGGCCGCGCCGGTCGAAGACACGGCGCATGGCCCGATAGCGGGGAGTGTCGAGTGCGGGATGCGGCTCCCGGTGCGGATCGATGCCGCTGCCGCCGAGGGTCAGCCCCGCGCGTCGTAGCAGGCCGCTCACCTGTGCGATGTCGGTCTCGGTGGCGCGGACGAGGGCGCCGATCGAGGTGTGCGGCGGGGTGGAGAGCTCCAGTTGCCCGCCCGGCTCGAGGCTCATCACGCTGCCCTGTCGCAGCGGGTGCGCCGGGGTCGCCTCGTCGAGCAGTACGGGGCTGTGTCGCCCCAACGCAGCCCGAAGCCGCGCCCGGTCGATCCGGCGGGTGGGGTCGGCGGCGTCGTGCACGGTCCATTCCAGCTCCATGCCGGTGCGCGTCGGCGGACCGGTCTTGAAGCAGATGCGCGCGAGGTGGCGGGCCGCGGCATCGGCCTCGCGCAGGATCGCACCGCGATCGAGCTCGGGTGACGTCACCAATTGCGGCCCCCTCCCGCACCGGCATCCGGACCGGGTGTCACCGTAACGGCACCCTGCGACACTTCGGGCCGACGTGCGGGCCCGTCAACCTTTGTCTAGCAGACCGTTGGCGGGCGGCCGGCGTAAACAGCCGCGCGGGTAGCGCGGCGGGGGCCACCGCCGGCACGGGAACCGACTGCCGGTTCTCGCCGGAGACGGCCGCACGCGGCGTCGGCCGGCCCGGCGTGCCAGCTTGCCGGCGGGTCGTCTACCGCGCGCCGACCGGATCTCACGCGCGCGTTCGGGCCGATCTCACGGTCGCGTTCGAGTAGATCTCAGGGCCGCGTTCGGGCCGATCTCACGGCCGCGTTCGACCGGCGAGCTGCGCCGTCCTCTCGCCGTTGCCGTTCTCCTCGCCCATGCCGTTCTCCTCGCCCATGCCGTTCTCCTCGCCCGTGCCGTTCTCCTCGCCCATGCCGGTCTCCCGGCTCCCGGCCGGGCCCTGACCGTTCCCGTCGCCCTGCCCCTTCCCGTTCCCCTGCCCCTTGCCCATCCTGCTCCCGTCACCCTTGCCCGTGCCGTTTACGGCCCCGGTGGCGTCGGCGGACGGGGCCGGCACCACACCCCGGCAGTACGCCTCGACCCGGCCCGCCCCGCCGGCCGCCTCGACCAGCGGCTGGAACCCGGCCGCGGTGAGCGCCTTCTCCCGCTCGGCCGGCTTCTTCGCCAGGTACGCCCGGCACAACCCGACCAGCGCGCCGCGCTGCTCGGTGGCGTCGGCCGGCCGGCTGGGGCTCGTGCTCGGCTCGGCGGTCGCGGACCCGTCCGGCCCACCCGTGGACGTACCGCCGGCGGGCTCGCTGTCGGCGGGGCCGGCGGTGCTGGGCGTCGGGCTGACCGAGGTGGGCGGGGTGGGCGGTACAGGCGGCTTCTCCAGGGTGGCCGCCGCGAAGGCCACCCCCGCCGTCGCGGTGACGAGCACGCCGGCGCCCCAGGCCAGTGCGCCCGCCGTGAATCCGGGCCGCCGACGGGCAGCCGAAGTCGCCGGGGCCGTGCGGGCCGCCCGGAAGGCAGTCATCGCGGCCTGCTCCCCCGCCAGTTCGTCCGGACGTGCCGGAGCCGCCGCGGCGGCGAGCAGATCCGCGAGCGGATCCGGCGGCCCGCCCGCCTCGGTGGGCGTGCCCGCCCGGACCGCGTCGAGGAGCCGGTCGGCCTCGGCGCGGTCGGCGAGCCGATCCGGCCGGCGACCGTCGCTCATTCTGAACTCCCCCACGTCAACCATCCGCCGGTTCGGCACGCGGCGTACGCCGGCGCAACTCGCGACGCGGATGGGGCGGCACCGCATCGTCCGCCACGGCCGGGCTCTGGTCCGCCTCGCGACCTCGTTGCTCCAGCAGCTCGGCGAGTCTCCGCAGCCCACGGTGGGCGGCGGTACGCACCGCGCCCGCCCGGCGACCGAGCACCCGACCGGCGGTCTCCGCGTCGAGGCCGATCACCGCGCGCAGCAGGACCGCCTCCGCCTCCCGGGGCGGCAGGGTGGCGATCAGCGCGAGCGCGGCCTCGGTGCCGATGCTCTCCCCGGCCCGCTCCTCGGTGTCGGCGTCCCCGGCCAGGTCGGTGAGCGCCTGCACGGGCACCGGCAGGGACGGGCGGCGACGTTGCCGGCGCAGGTGGTCCATGGCTCGGTTACGGGCGATCGTGACGGCCCAGGCGCGGAACTCGCCGCCGGTGAAGCTGGGCAGATCCCGGGAGATCTGCAACCAGGTCTCCGACGCGACGTCCTCCGCATCGGCACCGACCAGCGCGGTCAGGTAACGCAACAGACCCGGCTGGAGGCTCCGGTAGAGGAAACGGAAGGCGTCCTCGTCACCGGAGCGCGCCTTCGCGACCGCGTCGCTCAGTTCAGCGGTCATGCCGTCGCCGATCGGAAGTCGCCGGACGGCATCGGGCCTCCGGGACGGGCGGAGCGCCGCACTCTCCGGTTCGCGGACCGGGCCTGTTCCCGCACCTCTTCCAGCCCTCCGCTGACCCTTCCGTGCCCGCGGCCGCGGCGGCCCGGTCGGTACGTCCGGGCACCGCGACGAGGGACGTCGACGCAACGTCACAACGGCGTCATCATGCGGCCCGAGTTCGGGCCAACGTTAGGATCGGGCCACCGCGCCGACAAGGCGACGGCACGTCACAGAAGAGTGACAATTATCAACCGCCTTCTCCCGCGTGTCGGCGTAACGATTTCCGGCCCTCGTACGCCGGGCCGGCGCGGTCGTCGCCCGCGGGGGGACCGGGCGGGGCCTCGGGGCGGGATGCGCGCGCAGCGTGATCAGCTGGTCGTCGACGCGTCACGAAGCGGTGGTGAGGGGCGGGTTCGGCGCCGCGGAGCCGGCGCCGAGCGCGGGACTGCGCCGTGCGTGCCCAGCAACGGGTCTGGGTACGGTAATCCCGTGCTGTCATCGGAGGTCGTACTCAGCGGTCGGTACCGCCTGGACGAACGCGTCGCCACCGGCGGCATGGGCGACGTCTGGCGGGGCACGGACCAGATCCTCGGCCGGCAGGTCGCGGTCAAGGTGCTGCTGCCGGCGCTGGTGTCCGACCCCGACTTCATCGCCCGGTTCCGGGCCGAGGCACGCATCATGGCCGCCCTGCGGCATCCGGGCATCGTGCAGGTCTTCGACTGCGGCGAGGACGACCTGCCCGACGGCAGCCGGGCCGACTACCTGGTCATGGAGTTCGTCGACGGCGAGCCGCTGTCCAAGCGGATCGAGGCGGCCGGGAAACTCGGCGTCGCCGAGACGATGTCGATCGTCGCGCAGGCGGCGCAGGCACTGAACGCCGCGCACCGCGGCGGCATCGTGCACCGCGACGTCAAGCCGAGCAACCTGATCGTGCAGGAGGACGGATCCGTCGTCCTGGTCGACTTCGGGGTGGCCCGGTCGACCAACGTCACGAGCATCACGAGCACGAACGCGGTGCCCGGCACGGCGCTCTACATGGCACCCGAGCAGGCCGCCGGGCGACCGGTCAGCGGCGCCACCGACATCTACGCGCTCGGCGCGGTCACCTACTGCTGTCTCACCGGCACACCGCCGTTCACCGGGGACAACCCGCTGCAGGTGGCCGTACGGCACCTGGACGACGAACCACCCGAACTGCCGCACGACATCCCGGAGGCCGTCCGGGCCCTGGTCTCGCGTGCCCTGGCCAAGGACCCGGCCGACCGGTTCAGCAGCGGTGCGGCGATGGCCGAGGCGGCGCGTACCGCGGTGACCGGCGACGCCGGACCGACCGCCATGGTCTCGGTGGCTCCGCTGCGTGGCGCCGGTCCGGACACGCAGGCCGAACTCGACCCGGGCGCCGTGGTTGCCGCCGCACGCGGCCGGCGTGGGCGGCCGGCCCTGCTGGGTGCCGGCGCGGCCGTGCTGATCGCGGTGGTCGGGCTGGCCGCGGCGCTCGGTGCGGCCAAGTACGCCGGGGACGCCCCGGCGGTCGAGCTCACCCCGACCACGCCGGCGGTCACAGCCAGTGCGGACGTCGAACTTCCTATCGCTAACGACGTGACGCCCACCGACCGGAAGCGACCCAACCGGCCCACCACTCCCCGCACGAGCGCGCCGACGTCGACCAGCCCGAGTCCGAGCGTGCAGCCGAGCCAGTCCGCCAGTCCGGAGTCGCCGACTCCGACCACTAGCGAGCCGACGCCAACCGAGTCGGCCCCGGAACCCCCCACGCAGACGCCGTCGACGACCGAACCGAGCACCACGCCGAGCACCCCGACCGGCGGTGACGGCGGGCAGGGCGGAAAGGACTGACCGGCCGAAGGAGGCCAGCGCGCGGGTGACGGGGGCGGGCAGCCGGATGCCCGACAGACCTCACCCGTCCCGATATCCCCAAAACGGACGTACGGCAGCAGACAGCACCCTACGCTCCAAGCAGGTCTTTTCCCCGTCTGCACCGGGAGCTTGGGTGAGCGCTGAGAAGTTGGTCGTGATCGGCCAGGGTTACGTCGGACTGCCACTCGCCATGCGGGCCGTCGAGGCCGGCCTGAACGTGGTCGGGCTCGACGTCGACGGCGACCGGATCAAGCGACTTGCCTCGGGTGAGTCGTTCGTGGAGGACATCACCGCCGACCGGCTCGGCCGGGCGTTGAGCTCCGGTCGGTACCTGCCGAGCACCGAGTACACCGATGCCGAAGGCTTCGACATCTGCGTGATCACTGTGCCCACCCCGCTGCGCGACGGCACGCCGGACCTGAGCTTCGTCGAGCAGGCCGGCATCGGCATCGGCCCGTACCTCCGGCCGGGCTGCACCGTCGTCCTGGAGTCCACCACCTACCCCGGCACCACCGAGGAGCTGCTGCGGCCGCTGCTCGAGTCGGCGAGCGGGCTGAGCAGCCCCGGCGACTTCCACCTGGGCTACAGCCCGGAGCGGATCGACCCCGGCAACCCCGTCTGGCGGCTGGAGAACACCGCGAAGGTGGTCTCCGGTGTGGACGCCGAGTCGCTCGCCCGGGTCGACGGCTTCTACCGGCGGATCGTCGAGCGCACGGTGCCCGTCGACTCGACCCGCGTGGCGGAGCTGACCAAGCTGATAGAGAACACCTTCCGCCAGGTCAACATCGCTCTGATCAACGAGCTGACCATGCTCTCGCACCATCTGGACATCGACGTCTGGCAGGCGATCGAGGCGGCAGAGACCAAGCCCTTCGGGTTCATGCCGTTCCGGCCCGGTCCCGGGGTGGGCGGGCACTGCCTCCCGATCGACCCGTGTTACCTGTCCTGGCAGGTGAAGCGGCGGTTGGGCCGGCAGTTCCGCTTCATCGAGCTGGCCAACGACGTCAACCACGAGATGCCCGAGCACGTGACGCAGCGGGTGATGACCGGACTGAACCGGCGGGGCCGCGCGATCAGCGGTTCCCGGCTGCTGCTGTTGGGGCTCGCGTACAAGCGGAACACCGGCGACATGCGCGACTCCCCCGCCGTCGATGTGGCCCAGCGGTTGCAGGCGCTGGGCGCGGACGTACGCGCCGTGGAGCCGTACGCCGAACCGCACCACATCCCCGGCGGTGTGGTCGTCGTGACCCTCACCGAACGGGAGGTCCGGGAGGCGGACGCGGTGGTCGTGGTGACCGACCACGACGTGTTCGACTACGACCTGGTGACCCGGCACGCCCGCTACGTCTTCGACACCCGCAACCGCTGCTCCGGCGACGTGGTCGAGCGGCTCTAGACCGGCACCGCCGGTGCGGTCCCGTCAGCGTCGACGGGACCGCACCGGCGTTGTCACAGGTCGGCGGCGTCACAGGTCGGCGAGCGCCTCCACCACCGGGCGAGACAGTGCCCGGCGCGCCGGCAACACCGAGGCGAGCAGCGCCGTCACCACCGCAACCCCGAGGATCAGGGCGAGCTGGCCGACCGGCAGGACCACGTGGAAGTCCCCGCCCAGGCGATCCAGCATCGCCATCGCGGCGGCGCTCACCCCGGTACCGAGCCCCAGCCCGAGCAGCGCCCCGACCGCCGCCATGAGCATCGCCTCTACGGCGAGCATGACCCGCATCCGCCCCCGGGTCAGCCCGATCGCGCGCAGCACGGCGTTCTCCCGGGTGCGCTCCAGAACCGAAAGGCTCAACGTGTTCGCCACGCCGACCAGGGCGATCACCACGGCCAACCCGAGCAGCGCGGTGACGAGCGCGAGCACCATGTCCACGGTGCCGGTGAGCATCTTCTTGTACGCACCCTGGTCCATCAGGTTGACGGTCGGGTAGCGGGCGAGCACCGACTCGATCGCGGCCCGCGCCTGCCCGGCGTCCACGCCGTCGGCCGGATCGACCTCCGCCAGGTAGCCGCGCTCGGCGGGGAAGACTGCGGTGAAATCGGCGTCGGTCATATCGATGACGTGTCCCGCTGACACCCCGCTGCCCGCTGCGGGCCGGCTGTCGTCGTCCACCACCGCGGCCACCCGGAACGTCCGGCTCTTGACGGTGACCGAGTCGCCCACGTCCCAGCCTCGTGCCGCAGCCAGCTCCCGGTGCACCAGCACCGTACCGGGACCGAACCGGCTCAGGTCCCCCGCCGCCGCGGCGAGCGTCCGGCCTACGAGCGCGGGGTGGGCGGCGCGCACCTCGACCCCGCCGGTCACCGCGGCCCGCTGCTCGTGCACCACCCCGAGCTCCGGCCGAGCCGTCAGCGCCGCGGCGAGCCCGGCGGGCAGGTCCCCCCCGATCCCGGTGACCACGTAGTCCACCCCGATCTGAGCGTCCACGCTGCGCTCGATGCCGTCCTTCGTGCTGTGCGCGCCGACCACGAAGGCCGACACCAGGCCGATGCCGATCACCAGGGCGGTGCTGGTCGCCGCGATCCGCCGGGGGTTGCGTACGGCGTTGGCCACGGCCAGCCCGCCGCTCGCCCCGATCAACCGGCGCAATGGCCAGCCGACGATCCGCGCCAGTGCCGGAACGAGCACCGGACCGAAGAGGACGATGCCGAAGAAGGCGAGCACGCCACCCAGCGCCACCAGCACCACCTGGCCGGCGACGACCGCGCCGAACAGTGCGGCGATCCCCGCGATCAGCACCAGCGCGCCGGCGGCGAGCCGGAACCGCCCGGCCGGACGGGTCGACTGCAGGTCGGCATCGGTGAGCGCGGCGATCGGGGCGACGTGGGTGCCGTGCCAGGCCGGCAGCAGCGAAGCGCCGACGGTCAACAGCACGCCGAGCAGCATGCTGACCAGCACGGTTCCCGGGGCTAGGGTGATCGAGGCGCCGATCGGGGCGGTCGTCCGGGACAGCAGCGCGGCCAGCCCGGCGGCCAGGCCCGCGCCGAGCAGCACACCGAGCGCGGAGGCGACCAGGCCGACCACCGCCGACTCCAGCACGGCCGCCAGGAAGACCTGCCTGCGGGTAGCGCCGACCACCCGCAGCAGCGCCGTCTGACGGGTGCGCTGGGCCAGCACGATCGCGAAGGTGTTCGCGATGACGAAACCGGCCACCACGACGGCGACCGCGACGAAGGTGAGCAGCGCCATGGTGAACTGCCGGGCGTTGCGGACCGCGTCCTCGACCGCGTCGTCGAGGATCTGCTGGCGGGTCTTCACCGTCGCGTCCGCGCCGGCGACCGCGGCGAGGCGGCCGGTCAGGGCCGCCTCGTCGGTGCCGGGACGGGTGGCGACCATGATCCGCTCGTACCCCTTCATCCCGGTCACAGCCAGCGCGTCCGGGCCGACCATCCCGATGAACGGCCCGCCGACGTCGCGGTTGGTTCCGGCCACGTCGACCGTGCCGACCAGGGTGTACGGGCGGGCCACGCCCTCAGCGCCGCCGATGCGTACCGGCGCGCCGATGGTGAAGTCCTCCCGCGCCACCGTCTTCGCGTCCAGCACCACCTCGGCGGGGCGGTCCGGCAGCCGGCCGGCGACCACGTCGTACGAGCGCAGCGCCGGGTCGGTGGGTATGGCGGCGAGGACGGCGTAGCCGAGCACGGGGCGGCCGTCCGAGCCGACGATCCCGCCGGTGCCGACCAGCTCGCCCGCCGCGGCGGCCACCCCGTCGACCGCGCGGACCCGGTCGACCGTGGCGGGCGAGAGGGGCTCCTTCTCCGCGTACAGGCCGGCGTCGGTGTGCCGGTCGAAGGTGCCGGCCCGCTCGTACGCGCCGGTGCTCAGGGCGTCATCGAGGATAAGCGTGCCGGCGATGAACGCGACGCCCAGCACGACGGCCAGCGTGGAGAGCAGCCTCCGCAGCGCCTCGGCGCGCAGTGAACGCAGGGTCAACCCCAACATCCCGGTCACCGCCCGACCGAGCGGGCCCGGACGGCGCCGGCCGGATCGAGCCCGGCGAGCGTGTCGAGCACCTGGTCGGCGCTGGGTGCCGTGAGGTCGTGGACCAGCCTGCCGTCGGCGAGGAGGACCACCCGGTCGGCGCGTGCGGCGGCCACCGGGTCGTGCGTCACCATGATCACGCTCTGGCCGAGGGTGTGGACGGCCTCCCGGAGCAGGCGGAGCACGTCCGCGCCGGCGCGGGAGTCGAGGTTGCCGGTCGGCTCGTCCGCGAAGACCACCCAGGGCCGGGTGATCAGCGCACGGGCGATCGCGACCCGCTGCTGCTGGCCGCCGGAGAGCTCCGCGGGCCGGTGCCGCAGGCGGTCGGTGAGCCCCACGGCCGCCACCACCTGGCGCAGCCAGTCCCGGTCGGGGCGCCGTCCGGCGATGGCCAGCGGCAGGACGATGTTCTCCTCGGCGGTCAGCGCGGGCAGCAGGTTGAACTTCTGGAAGACGAACCCGACCCGGTCCCGGCGCAGCAGGGTGAGCCGCCGGTCGTCGAGGCGGTCGAGGTCGACGTCGCCGATGCGCACCGAGCCGGCGCTGGGCCGGTCCAGCCCGGCCAGGCAGTGCAGCAGCGTGGACTTTCCCGAGCCCGACGGGCCCATGATGGCGGTGAACCGACCGGCGGCGAAGTCCAGGTCGACGCCGTCGAGGGCGACGACGGCGGCCGGGCCGTCGCCGTACCGCTTGCTCAGGCCGCAGGCGCTGACGGCTACACCACCGAAGCCGGACTGCTGGTCGGCGACGGCGGTTGCGGGAGATGAGACGCGCAACGTGTTGCTCCCGATGGAGAGGGACGATCAAGACCTCTCCGACGCTATGGACCGGCTGGCCGGACCGGCTCCACCCGCGCGCTCGACCTCGATACGCCCCGGGTCGCCCCTGATCAGGGGCACCCGTACGACTCAGGTCGTACGCGGTCAGACGCCGGGTACGACCAGCCCGCTCTCGTACGCGTACACGACGGCCTGCACCCGGTCCCGGAGCTGGAGTTTGGCGAGGATCCGCCCGACGTGGGTCTTCACTGTCGCCTCCGCGACGTGCACCCGGGCGGCGATCTCCGAATTGGACAGCCCCTGCGCCACCAGCAGCAGGATCTCCCGTTCCCGCTCGGTGAGCTGGGCCACCCGTGGGTCCTCGGTGGGCCCGGGGCCGAGCCGGTCGGCGAACCGGTCGAGCAGCCGCCGGGTGATCGAAGGCGCGACCACCGAGTCACCCTGGGCGACCACCCGGATCGCCGCGAGCAACTCCTCCGGTGGCACGTTCTTGAGCAGGAAGCCACTCGCCCCGGCCTGGAGGGCGGCGAAGGCGTCCGCCTCGGTGTCGAAGGTGGTCAGCACGAGAACCCGGGGCGGGCCCGGGGGTCGCCCCGCGCAGAGCCGCCGGGTCGCCTCGACGCCGTCCATGGTCGGCATCCGGATGTCCATCACCACCACGTCGGCCTCGACCCGGTCGAGCACCCGCAGCGCGTCCGCCCCGTCGATGGCCTCACCGACCACCTCCAGGTCGGGCTGCGAGTCGAGCACCATCCGGAAGCCGGCGCGCACCAGCGCCTGGTCGTCGACGATCACCACCCGGGTCGTCATGCCACGATCACCTCCGTCATCCCGGCGTTCGACGGTAGCGGCAGTCGTACGTCGAGCTGCCAGCCTCCGGCCGGCCGGGCCCCGGCGGCGAGGGTGCCGTCGTACACCCCGACCCGCTCCCGCATGCCGATCAGGCCGTGCCCGCCGGCGGGCGTCGGGTTGACAGCCGGCCGGCCCTGCCCGTCGTCGACCACCCGGACGATCACGTCGTCCGCGCCGTACTCGAGGGTCAGCTCCACCTCGGCCCCGACGCCGGCGTGCTTGAGCACGTTGGTCAACGCCTCCTGCGCGACGCGGTAGACGGTGAGCTCGAGCCCGGCCGGGAGCGCGGTCGGCTCGCCGGTGACGGTGTGCCGGACCCGCAGGCCCGCGGCGCGGAACCGGTCGAGCAGGGCGGGCAGTTCGGCGAGCGCGAGACGTCGGCGCTCCGGGTCGCCACCGACCCGCGCGTCGTCGGGTTCGGTCCCGGCCGTCGCCTCCGGTGGACTCGGTTCCCGCAGTACGCCCACCAAGCGCCGCATCTCCTCCAATGCCTGCCGGCCGGTGTCGGCGACCACTCTCACCGCCTGACGGGCGGCCTCCGGGTCCCGGTCGAGCATGAACCGGGCGCCGTCGGCCTGAACGATCATGACGGCCATGCTGTGCGCCACCACGTCGTGCAGTTCCCGGGCGATCCGGGTGCGCTCGCCGGCGACCGCCGCACGCGCCTCGGCCTCCCGTTCCCGTTCGAGCGTCGCGGCCCGCTCCTCGAGGCTGAGCACGTAGAGCCGGCGGGTACGCACGTTCAGCCCGACCAGCCAGACCGCCCCGGTGACCAGCCCGAGAACGATCGCGCTCCCCCACCACCGCCCGCCGTTCTCGATCTGGAGTGCGGCGGGCACCGCCCCGGCCAGGGCGCCGATCCCGGCGAGTACCGCGTCGCGGAGCCGGTCGGCGTACTTCACCACGCTGTAGAGCGCCACGAGCACCGCGAGGTCGATCGGGAGCGGTCCCCAACCGGCGATCAGCTGGACCACCCCGAGCGCCCCGACGAACGCGGCCACGGCGAACGGGCGCGAGCGGCGGAACAGCAGCGCGACCGCCATCCCGACGCCGATCAGGGCGGTCTTCCAGCCACCCGGCTGGGCCACCACCGCGACGAGACCGAAGAACAGCACCAGCCCGGAGACGAGGACGTCGAAGGCGATACTGCGCACCGGGCAGCCGAAGATCGTGCGGGACACGGTCACCCAGCGTACGCGTCGGGAGGGACGTCGACCGTCACCGTGGTCGCGTTCGCTCCTGTTCGAGGCTCGCCGGACCGGCTCTGTGCACGGTCCCGCGCGCCGGCCCAGGTCGCTCGGGCGACCGCCGGTCAGCGCGCGAGGACCTCCCGCATGCGGCCGATCTCCACGGTCTGCTCGGTGGCCACGGAGTTGGCGAACTCGTTCAGCTGCTGGTCGGCTCCCACGGTGAGCAGGTTGGTGGCCATCTCGATGGCCCCCTCGTGGTGCTCGGTCATCATCTTGACGAAGAGCGTGTCGAACTCGGCGCCGCGGGCGGCGGCCAGCTGCCGCATCGCCTCCGGCGTCTGCATGCCGCGCATGCTGCCGTGGTCGTGACCGGCGATGTCGGCCGAGAGGCCGCGGTTCTGCAGCCAGGCACGCATCAGTCCGATCTCCGGGTCCTGGGTGGCCCGGATCCGGTCGGCGATGGCCCGCACCGCCGGGTCGGCGGCCCGGTCGGGCGCGAGCCGGGACATCTCCAACGCCTGCATGTGGTGCGGAATCATCATCCGGACGAACCAGAGGTCCATCTCGTTGTGCGGCGTCGAGCCCGCGCCGCGGACCTCTCCGGCGCGCCGGGTGGCGGCGGGCTCTCCTGGCCGCCCGGGCACGATGACCGTCACGTCGGTCGGTTCGGGGCTGCCCGGCGTGGCGCTGGCGGGCGCGGCGGCCGGTCGCGCGGGCGCGGCTCCCGAGCCATCGCGGGCGACGACGAAGACCACGGCTGCCACCGGCAGGGCGATCGCCAATGTGACGGCCGCCAGGACACGGGCACGCCGACCAGTCATGAGCCACTCCCTGAGATCGAGGTCACCGCGATGCTATCCAGTCAAGGATGGACATCGATGTGACAGCCATCACACGCCACGCCGAACCTCTTCCCGGACGGCGGCTTCGAGGGCAGCGAGACCGGCTCCGCGACCACCGGTTGCCACGAGATCACCGCCTACCCGTCGCGGGACCTCGCCGCCGGGGCGTGCATGGGTGACGGCATCCTGATGGACATCCGCAATCGGGAGGCCCCGCGGGTGATCAACCGGGTGCGCGACACCACCAACTTCGCCTTCTGGCACTCGGCCACGTTCAACAACTCGGGCACCAAGGTCGTCTTCACCGACGAGCTGGGTGGCGGTGGCGCGGCCACCTGCAACGAGGAGGTCGGCCCGAACCGGGGCGCGGACGCCATCTTCGACATCACCGGTCGCGGTGACCAGCGCAAAATGAACTTCCGCAGCTACTTCAAGATCCCGCGGGTCAACGCCGACACCGAGAACTGTGTGGCGCACAACGGCTCGCTGGTCCCGGTGCCAGGCAAGGACATCATGGTCCAGGCGTGGTACCAGGGTGGCATCTCGGTCTGGGACTTCACCGACTCGGCCCAGCCCACGGAGATCGCCTTCTGGGAGCGCGGTCCGATCTCGAACGAGCAGATGATCGGCGGTGGTAGCTGGTCCGCGTACTACTACAACGGCTACATCTACTCCAACGACCTGTTCAAGGGCTTCGACGTCCTGAAGCTCACCGACGAGCGCACCCGGCCGGCCGAGCGGGTCCGGTACAAGGAGCTCAACGTGCAGAGCCAGCCCAGCTTCCAGGGCGGGCGGTAGGCGCCGCACGGCGGCACCCGCCGAAGCACACGCGAGAAGGGCCCGGTCCCCGGAGAAGGGGCCGGGCCCGGCCGCGTCCGGGACACGTGCGCGAGCGCCGGTGTCCGGATCGCGTTGAAGACGGTCGGCGACGTCCGTGCGGGAGCAGGGGCGGGCCGCACCCGCTCGGGCCACCCGCATGCCCGCGACCGCGTCGAGCCGCTCAGCGCATCGTCAGCGCGTAACGTCGCTCGGCACCGCCGGCAGTGACCAGCCGCACCTCGCCACTGCGCAGGCCGTACGTCACCGACCAGCGGGTGTGTGCCTGCCGGACATCGGTCAGCACCCGCAACGCCGCTCTGGCGTCCGCCACACCACCGGCCTCGGTCATCGCCTGGGCGATCAGGTCGTACCGGCGGTCCGCACGGCGCGTCTGCTCCGGGACCCCGACCACCGGCACGTTGGTCAGCGCCTGCCAGCTGCCCTGGCCGCGCTCGACCCGCATCCGGCCGTCCACGAACTCGATCACCGCGGACGCGCCGGTGGCGTCGGCCAGCAGGTAGTGCAGCGCCGGCCCGTCGGAGAAGTCGAGATTGTGCGCGGTGAAGACGGCGACCGCCTCGTCGACGCTGGCCGCCCGGTCGAGCACCAGGCGCAGGATGCGCACCGAGCCGACGGTCGGCTTACCCGGCACGGGGTCGGCCCGCGCGGCGTCGTCGGCCGCCAGCCCCACGGCCAGGCCACGCTCGTTCATCCCGTCGAAGGGCAGCAGCGGCGCGTTCAGCAGCCGCCGGTCACCGCTCAGGTTGGCGCCGACCCCGAGGTAGGACAGGTCCACCAGCGAGATCGACGCGTACCCCTGGGGTGGTTCGGTGCGCAGCACCATGGCCGGGTTGGGGTCCCAGTCGAAGTTGCGGGCGAACAGCGGCCGGCTCCGGTCGCCGGCCGCCACGAAGAGCGAGCAGCCGAACGGGCTCGCCGGCGCGGCGTCCGTGCCCACCGTGGCGTCGTAGGACCCGACGTAGGTCATCTCGTACAGCGGCAGCTCGTCAACCCGGCGCAGGCTGGCCAGGGTCTGCTCCACCTGGGTCGCGTTCTGCCGCGACGCGGTGGGCGTGCCGGTGGGGGTGGGCGCGGACGTCGGGGTCTCCGACGGGGCCGAGCAGGCGGTGAGCACGAGCAACAGGGCCAGAGTGGCGGCCGGTAGAGTCCTCCGCATATCCACAGGACGCTATGCGTCGGGCACCCGCCTGTCCATTGGCCGGACCGGCCGGGCAGCCCGGCCCACCGGTCAGGTCGCGTCCGGCTCATCGGCAGGATGCCCTCGCCGCCGGGCGGCACCGCCGCGGCCGTCAGCGCGCTGCTGCTGACCTGACCCCGGGCCCACAGCGGGCGGGCCCGGGACGTCACGCAAGCCCGAGCGTCGGGCAGGGCGCGGAACGGTTGTCAGCACGAGCTTGATACCTGAGAGGCATATTTATGCCTCTCAGGTATCAAGCTCGTCGCGGTGTTCGCCACCCGCCGCCTCGCCCGAGGCAGGACAGGTCGGCCCTACCGGGCGCGGCACCGGCCGGGCGCGGCCTATCCGCGAATCCCGACGCCGATCACTCCTCGGCGCGCTCGACGGCGAACATGAAGCAGCCGTACACGACGTTGCGGCTGTGCAGCTGGCGTACGGCCGGGTCGGCGAGCAGCTCGGCGATGACCGGCTCCGGATCACCGCCGTCGTGCCGCCGGCCGCCGTGGATGCGGCCCTGCCGGTCGTACGTTCGCAGGATCTGTTCCCGTCCGCGCCAGGCCGCGGGGTAGGCGTCGGTCGGCTCCGGCCCGGGACAGGCCGCGGCATGGGCGAAGACAGGTCCGATCTCCCGGTAGGGGCCGTCGGCGACCGGCGGAACGTACCCGAAGAGCAGCAGCTCCTCCCCCGGCGCGGCGTCCCGCAGGCAGCAGCGCAGCGGTTCCCCGCCATCGGCCCGGGTGGCCTCGACCGGCCGGTCGGCGGCGTCGCGCCGCGTTCGGCGGACGACGTGGAGCAGTTCGGACGGCAGTGGGCGGACGACGAACCCGTTCGGTTTGATCATGCGCCCAGCCTGAACCGGCCGCGACGCGAACGCTGGCGGCGATCGGACCTCGCGTTGCCGCCGTGCGACCGCAGGCAGCGCGAGCCCGGCGATGCCGGGTCAGCCCCGGTGCACCGCGCGCCGGGGGCCGCGGCCGGCCGCGCCTCCAGCCGGTCGACCACGCTGCGGTCACCACTGCGTGCGCGTGCTCAACCGGTGAGCGGGGCCTCGTCACCGCCTCGGGTTCGCCGCGGGCCCACCAGCCGGCGCACCATCGGCGCCGCGTTCCACTTCGCCGCGCCGACCAGGTCCCGGGCGTGCTCCAGGACCGTGTAGTCCGGCCGCGCCAGACCGTCCGCGATCGCCTGGTCCAGGTCATTGCCGCACCGGCTCAACACGCTGTCGAAGTCCCGTCGTACCGGCTCCAGCAGCTGGTAGCCGAACGAACGGTACAGCCGGGCGAAGAGGGGCTTGTAGAGCCGCGCCCGCTCGTGCAGCCCCGACGAGTACGACATCGGGTTCTTCGGCCGCCGGAGCACGTACTCGGGCAGCACGCCGGCGAACGCCCGCCGGACGATCCACTTCTCGCGCCCGTCGCGCAGCTTGAGCTCCAGCGGCAGTCGCATGGCCAGCTCGACGACGCTCGGGTCGAGGAACGGCACCCGGGTCTCCACCCCGTGACCCATGCTGGTCCGGTCGACCCGTTGCAGCTCGGTACGCCCGAGGTTGCGGATTCGATGGAGGAAGAGCCGGCGGGACGCCTCCGACCCGACCTCGTGGTACATCGGATACCCGCCGAACAACTCGTCCGAGCCGTCGCCGGTGAGCGCCACCTTCACACCGAGCTGCCGCAGCCGCCGGAACAGCGGTACGGAGACCACCGCGTTGATGATGTCGCCGTACTCGGTCAGCTCGGAGATCCGGATCGCCTCCCGGATGTCGGCCAGCCGGATGTCGCGCGGGCGCAGCTCCACCACCTCGTGCGGCACACCGAGGTCGGCCGCGAGCCGCCGCGCGTACGCCACGTCGGGGCTGCCCGGCGCACCGATCGTGATCGCCAGGCAGTCCTGGTCCAGCTCCCGCACCTCGTGCAGCACCAGCGAGCTGTCCAGCCCGCCGGAGAGCACCACCCCCACGGTCAGGTCGGTGTCCACCCGGACCCGGATGCTGTCCCGCAACGCGGCACGGACGAGCAGGGCGGCCTCGTCCGGGTCGTCGATCACGGGAAGTCCCGCGCCGAGGGCGAGCAGGTCCACGTACGGACGCAGCCGGACATGACCGTCGGCGTCCGCCCAGCCGTGCTGCCCGGGCGGCACCTCGCTGACCGGCACGCCGTACCCGACCAGCGCCTTGACCTCGGAGGCCACGTGCAGGCAGCCGGGCTCGCGGGCCCAGTACAGCGGCTTCACACCGAGCGGATCGCGGGCCAGGTACACGCGTCCGGTGGCCCGTTCCACCACGGCGAAGGCGTACTCGCCGCGCAGCCGGTGGACGGCCTCGGCACCCCAGTGCTCGAAGGCGGCCAGCACCACCTCGGTGTCACTGTCGCCCCGGAAGTCGTGACCGAGCCGGCTCAGCTCCGTACGCAACTCGCGGTGGTTGAAGACCTCGCCGTTGTAGCAGAGCAGCCAGCGCTCGTCCGTGGACGTCCACGGCTGCACCGCCCGATCGCGGTCCACCACGCGCAGCCGGCGAGTGCCGGCGAGCAGCCCGGACTCGTAGCGGGCCTCGGTCACCTCACCGCGCGGGGCGAGCACGGCGAGCATCCGGCGGAAGAACGTCGGGTCGGCGTCCGGGCCGATGCTCAGGGCGATGCCGCACATCGGCTCAGAGACCCATCTCGACTTCGTACGCCCGGCGCAGCCGCCGCCCCGCGGCCGGCGCGAGGCACACGTGCCAGGCCTGCCCCTCGTCGATCACGTTGACCTCGCCGGCCTGCTGGCGCTCGAGCAGCAGGGCGGCCAGGGTGTCGCGTACGCCGTAGCGCGCGAACCAGGTCATCTCCACGTCGATGGCGTAGCCGACGCAGTGCCCGCTGGGCAGCATGGCGGCGTAGCCGAGGCGGCGCAGACGGTGCTGGTGTTCGACGCTACGAGTGAGCGAAGTGACCCAGAGTGGTGGGGTGCCGGGCGGGGTGGCCGCCGCGAACTGCCGGGCGAGGTCGTTGAGCAGCGCCACGACCTCGCGGCGGGCGCGCCGGGCGAGCAGACCGGCGGTACGCGGGCTGGCGTCGGGGCGCAGCCGCCGCCGCACCGCCTGCCATCCCCGGCCCGCCACGCTGCCCGGTTGTTCCCGGTAGCGGAAACCGAGCAGGTCACGGCGGCGCAGCCACTCCAGGTCGACCAGGTCGGTACTGCCCTGGACCTGGTCGTCGGTGAGGAAGGTGCGGGTGTCCCGCCACCACATGACGTCGATGCGGGAGAGCAGGTAGATCCGCACCAGCGCGGTCAGGTCCGGTGCGGAGCTGCGCGTGTTGTGTTGGTAGCGGGCCATCTCCAGCAGCAGCGTCTCGCGGGCGCCGAGGAAACCCTGCGGAGTCGCGTCGAGGACCGCGGCGAGGGCCGGCTCGCGCAGCCGGTCGTCGATGAGCACCTGTCGGGCGGCGACGCTCGGCGCGTCGGCGAGCGCGCCGACCTCCACCAACAGGTCCGCGACGGCCTCCCGGTAGGCGGCGAGATCCGGTTCGGTGACCGGCGCCGGTCCGGGCGGGCTGGGAAGGCGGCGGGCCGGGGCGGTGGAGGCGGCGGTCGGACCGGACCGGCCCCCGGGGCTTCGGCTGGGCACTCGCATGATCGGTCCTCTCTGCGGTCACGACACCTGGGTCGCTCGCCCTGCACAGACACGGTAACCAGCCGGATCGGGAGAAGGCCGAACATTCCTCCTATCACCCGCTAACGGTGACGGCTCGGGAAAGCCCGACACACCCCGCCAGCAGCCGGCAGGGTGGCCGGGTCAGGCACGAACCGGTCAACAGCCGCGGGACTGCCACCGCCGCGGCGGTGGAACGAGCATCAGTTTGGCGGCATCCACCCGTCCGTCAGTGCCTGCACGTCGGCGTACGACGGCGGTTCGGGCGACGCGACCGCGGCGGCCGAGGCGCGACCGGCGTCGACGCCGACGCGTGCCGGCGTGAGGGCTTCGACGCTGGCCAACGCGGCACCGAGCGCGGCCCGGAACGGCAGCGAGCCGGTGCTCACCCGGGCCACCCCGAGCCTCGCCAGCTCGTCGACCTCCAGGAGAGCCGGGCGGTACAGCACGTTCAGCGGGGCGTCGGCCGCGGCGACGAGGACGCGGATCGTGTCCGCGTCCGGCACGCCCGGCGCGAAGATCCCGTCGGCCCCCGCCGCCCGGTACGCCCGCACCCGCCGCACCGCGTCGCGCAGCGGATCGGGCACGCCCAGCCACCACGCGTCCGTGCGGGCGTTGACGAACAGCCCCGGCACCGCGGCCTTGACCGCCGCCACCTTGTTCGCGGTCACCGCCGGTGGGGCGAGCGAACCGTCCGGGCGGCCGTCCTCCAGGTTGACACCGACCACGCCGAGCCCGGCCAGCTCGACGGCGAGGGCGGCGACGTCCGCCGGGTCGTCGCTGAAGCCCGCCTCCACGTCGACGGTGAGCAGTACCGGAAGCCGGCGCAGCAGCCGGGCCAGCCGCAGCGTCTCGGTCCGGGTCGCCGCGACGCCGTCCGGCAGTCCGGCCGCGGCGGCGAGGCCGAGGCTGGTGGTGCCGACGGCCGGGTAGGACCGGGTCGCGAACATCGCCGCCGAGGCATGGTCCCAAGCGTTCGGCAGCAGCAGCGGGCGGCCGGGCCGGTGCAGCGCACGGAAGGCGGCGCAGCGGTCGGCGTACCGGTCGGCGGCGGTGGACGGTTTCGTCATCGCGGGGTCACCTCGAGTCGGGTCGGCACGCGCAGCAGCGGGTGTGGTTCGTACGCCGGCACGCCGGGCGCGAGCCGGCACCGCTCGCGCAGCACGTCCAGCACTCCGCTGGCGAGCGCCAGCGCGTGCCGCTGCCCGGGGCAGCCGCGGCGGCCGGCGCCGAACGTCAGGGCGGGCGTGGGGCGGCCGGGGGTGAAGGAGTCGGGCTCGGGGAAGAACTCCGGATCCCGGTTCGCCGAGTCGAAGCGCAGCAGCAGCGGGGTGCCCGCCGGCAGGTCGACGCCGCCGATCTGAACGTCTCCGGTGGTGATCCGGCGGGTGCCGCGTACCGGCGGGTCCAGCCGCAGCACCTCGTGGAGCAGCTCCGCGGTGTCGCCGGCCGGACGCCCGGTGCCCGCGACCTCGCCGGCGGGCGGACCCAGATCCTCGGCCGGAGCCAGATCCGCGGCCGGCGGCGGATCGGTGGGCGGGGGCAGGAGGTTCCGGGCACCGGCGCCGATCAGCCCGGCCGTGGCGTCGCAGGCCTGGACCAGCAGGCCGAGCCGGTTGGCGAGCACCTCGGGCGGGGCGGGCGGGGCCAGCGCCACCAGCACCGTGACCGCCCCGTCGGCCCGCCAGGCCGCGGCCGCGTCCGCGCCGGGTTGGTAGGCGGCGGCGATCGTGGTCACCGCCTCGACGGCGGTCGCCGCCTCGGCCAGCCCGAGTCGCCCGGCGAGCACCCCCACCGGTACCCGCCGGGCGAGCGCGGAGGGCACGTCCAGCCGGCCATCGGCCCGGTCCAGGGCGTCCGCGGTTCGCCGGGCCGCCTCGGCGCGCAGCTCTTCCGGGTCGAGCGGGGTCAGGGCCGCGAGGCCGGCTGCCCGCCGGGCGGGATGGTCCTCCGGGGTGCTGAAGCGGCTCACCAGGCCACGGAGCCAGTCGAGCGTGTAGGCCGCGCCGGGGCCGACGGCCGGTACGTGGCAGGCCGGGGCGGCGAGGGCGGCACGCACGTCCGCGTACCGGGTCAGGGTGCAACCGGTCCGCGGGTCCACGGTGGGCGCAGCGCAGGCTGGAGTGCCGGGGATCGGAGCTATGCGGGGGCGGGTGAGCGTCACCCGACGAACGCTAGGGCCGGGACGGTGCGGCCGGCGCCGAAGTGTCGACGCGCCCCCGGGGCAGGCCACGAACCAGGTGATGATCGGCTCGTTCGGTGCAGGCGCGGTGTCACTACGCCCGGGACATCCCGAGATCCGGTGGATCAGCCGCCGGCCGGGCGGCGTGCGCCCGGCCGGCCGGCTTCGCCGTCGACCAGGGGTGGGCGCGCCAGGTCAGGCGCGTCCGCCGCCGGTGACGGCGTCCGCCGGCGGGGTGAGGTCGGCCGCTTCCAGGCCGAGGGCGGCGGCGAGCGCCGGGGCGCCGGACGGGGTGAGGCGCACGGCCCGGCCCACGCCCCGGGTCAGCCAACCCAGGTCGATCAGGTGGGCGCAGAGCGCCGCGCCGAGGGCCCCGGACAGGTGCGTGCGCCGCTCGGTCCAGTCCAGGCAGTCGCGCAGCATGGGCCGGCGTGCGGCGCGCAGCGGCGCGAGGAGCAGTCCCAGCTCGGCGCACCAGCGCTCCCCGGCCGGGGTGAGGGCCAGCCCGGCCGACCGGTCCAGCAGTCCCCGGTGCAGCAGCGCGTCGTGCACCAGCACGCCGAGACGCCCGGCGAGATGGTCGTAGCAGGTGCGGGCGTACGCGAGCGCGGCACCGGCCCGGGCGGCCCGCAGCGACCGGTCCGGGACCGGCGGCGCGGAAACCCTTCCGGCCAGGTCCTCGACGAGCTGGGCCACGCTCGCGTCGGCGAGCCGCAGGTAGCGGTGCCGCCCCTGCCGCTCCTGCGCCAGCAGCCCGCCGTCGACGAGGCGGCTGAGCTGCTCGCTCGCGGTGGACGGGGCGACGCCGGCGGCCCGCGCCAGCTCCCCCGCCGTCCAGGCCCGACCGTCGAGCAACGCCAGGCAGATCCGGGCCCGGGTGGTGTCGGCGAGCAGCGTGGCGAACTGTGCGAGCCCCGGGGCCCAGGCGGTCATCGGGTGCATCCGCCCATGCTGGCACGGGGACGCTTCGGTCTTCGCCGACCGGTCTTCACAACGTCGCACGGCGCGGCCGGCCGGTGTCCGGCGGCACCACGCCGGCGGTCAGCGCCGAGTTCGCCCACTCGCGCTTCGACCGCTGACCGTGCGCTGACCGGGGCCCCTGGCGACGGGCCACGGTCAGCGTCCGGCAGCGAGCGGCCCGGCCGTACGGGTCGCCCCGTCGTAGCTGCGCGCCGCAACGAACTCCCCGGTCGGGCGGTCACCGCCGATCACCGCCCGGGCCCGTCGGCGGTCGGCGTCGCGGAAGCGCAAAGCCAGGCTCAGGTGCGGAATCCACCGTCCGGGCAGATGCCAGGGGTGTGCTCCGGGCGCGCCGGCGAGCACGTCCCAGACCGCCCCGTGCAGGGCCAGCAGCTCCGGCGTCGGCCGGATCAGCCACACCAGCGGGGCGCTGCCGTCGAGCACCGCCACCCGGTCGACCCGCGCGCGGACGGGCAGCGCCGCGTCGAACAGATCGGTGAGGCGTTCCTCGGCTCCGGGCGGGAACTCGTCCACCGCGGCGAGGGTCAGGTGGGGGCGGTTCGTCGGGTGGATATTGCGGGCCAGGCTGGGCAGACCGGTCTCGGCCAGCCGCTGCCACGCGGCCCGCACCGTGGCGTCCAACTCCGCCGAGCAGAGCAGTTCGACCGTACGCACCCGCCCACGCTAGTCGTCCACGAAGGCGGTCGGGAGACCCGCTCAGAGCCAGCCGTTCTCCCGCGCCGTCCGGATCGCCTCCGCCCGGTCGGCCGCGCCGAGCTTCTGCACCGCGGCCGCGAGGTAGTTCCGCACCGTGCCGGCGGACAGGTGCGCCCGCCGGGCGACCACCGCGACCGGGGCGCCCATCTCGGCCAGCCGTAGCGTCTCCAGCTCCCGAGGAGTCAGTGGACAGTCGGGCAGGGTCAGCGCGTCCGCGGCCAACACCGGGTCGACGTACCGTCCGCCGGCGCGCACCCGGCGGATCACGTCGGCGAGCGCGCCGCCGGGTGCGCCCTTGGCCAGGAAGCCGCGAGCGCCGACGGTCAGCGCCTGGCGCAGATGCGCGGGGCGGCCGTGCCCGGTGAGCAGGACCACCGCGCACCCGGGCAGCGCCCGGGACAGCTCGGCGGCGACCTGGATGCCGGTCAGCCCCGGCATCTCCAGGTCGACCACCGCCACGTCCGGCCGGTGCGCCAGCGCCGCCGTCACCGCCGACGGCCCGTCGGCCGCCTCCGCCACCACCTCGACGTCGGGCTCCAGCGCGAGCAGGGCGGCCAGCGCCGCCCGGATCAGGTCCTCGTCGTCAGCGAGCAGGACGCGGATCATGATTCGACCGGAAGGGTGGCTTCGAGGGTGAACACGTTCTCCTCCCGCCGGACGCGCAGCCGCCCGCCGGCCTCGGCGAGCCGGTCGGTGAGCCCGCGCAGGCCGTTGCTGTGCTCGTCCGGCCCGCGACTCGCGGCACCGTCGTTGGCGACCGTCAAGCGCGCGACGTCGCCGTCACGGACGATGTCGATCCGGCACCAGCCGGCCCGGCTGTGCCGCAGCACGTTCGTGCCCGCCTCCCGCAGCACCGCCGCCAGGTCGCTCGCCGCCGCCGGTGGCAGGTCGGCGGGTGGGGGCACGGTCGTGCACCGTACGCCGCAGGAGCGCAGCACACCCGCCACCGCGGCGAGCTCGTCGGCCAGGTCGACGGCCCGGTAGCCGTGCACGGTCGCGCGGACCTCGGCCAGCGCCGAAGTCGCCAGCCGCTGTACCTCGCTGGCCTCCCGGCCGGCCCGCTCGGCATCCACCTCGGCGAGGCGGGCGGCCAGCTCCGCCTTCAACGCGATCACCGTGAGGTTGTGCCCCAGCACGTCGTGCACGTCACGGGCGAGACGGAGCCGCTCCTCGGCGGCGGCCAGCCGGCCCCGCGCCAGCTGCCCCTCCCGCGCCTCGACGAGCAGATCCCAGAACCAGACCTGGAGCCAGTTGACCGCGGCCGTGCCCGCACCGACTCCGCCGGTCACCAAAAGAAACCGCGAGACCTGTCCGCCGCTCCAGAGCCCCACCCCGGCCGACACGGCGAGGGTCGCCGCGGCCACGGCGGCCACGACCGGTGGTCGTACGAGCAGAGGTGCCATGCCGACCAGCGAGGCGCCCAGCCACGCCCAGGTCGGCCACGCGCCCGCGGCGACCGGACCGACCAGCGGGACGGTCAGCAGTGCCACCGCAGCCAGACCTGACTGGGACCGACGGCGCCACCGCTGCGACAGCCAGGGGGTCACCGCCGCGTACAGCACCGCGGCCTGGCCGGCTGCGAAGCCGACCACACCCACCGCGCCGAGCGCGGCGCGTACGACGTCGGGCTCCCGGGCCACACCGACCAGCGGCAGCAGCAGGCTGACCCAGACCCCGGTCGCCAGCGAGACGAGCGTGGCCGTGCGTGCGCGACGCAGCCGCCGGTCCGCCCGGGATCCCGCCGCCTCCTGTGTCACGGACCCGATCGTAGGGCCGTCACCGCACCATCCGCCCCTGCGAGATGTCACGAATGGACCGTGCACATCGCACGGAAAACCCGTGACATCCGGGGCTGCCCGGCTGGTCGCCTACGCGGGCAGGGTCGACGGTATGACCGACACCCTGATCGACCAGCCGACCACCGCGACCGGCCCGCGCCGGGCGGGCGGCTTCGCCCACCTGCTGCGGCACCTCGGCGAGATGGTCCTCGCGATGATCGCCGGGATGCTGCTGCTCGACCCGGTGTGGTCGCTCGTCGCCGATCCGCTGGGGCTCACCATCGCGCTCGACCGCCCGGACGTCGCCGCACTGGTGATGGCCACGAACATGACCATCGGCATGACCGTGTGGATGCGGCACCGGCGGCACTCCGCGGTGGCCTGCGCCGAGATGGCGGCCGCCATGTACGTCCCGTTCCTGGTGCTGCTGGCGCCCTACTGGGCGGGCCTGCTCGGCGGCGACGCGATGCTGCTCGGCGGCCACCTGCTGATGCTGCCGGCCATGGTGCTCGTGGCGCTGCGACACCGGCACCAACCGCCCGCGGCCGCGCCTCGGCGGGCGCGACTGGTCGCCGCGCTGGTCCGGCGTTGGCCGACCGGACTCGCCCTGCTGATGACGGTCGACCTCTGGATCTCACCGACGGTGCTCGGCCCGTGGACGCTGCTCGTGCTGCCCGCCGGGTATCTGATCATCGGCGCGTACCGCCGCCGGCTGCGCGGGCCGGGTGTGCTGGCCCGGCAACTCGCCGGACTGGCCGTCTGGTCGGCGCTGGCGCTGTTCGCGGCGGCGGCCGGCGGACGGAGCGCCGCGTGGCTGGTCGCCCTGGGCTGGCTCGGCCACGCGGTCTGGGACGTCGTGCACCACCGACGCCACGGGGTCGTGCCCCGTGGCTACGCCGAATGGTGCGGGGTGCTCGACACGGTCGTCGGCGTCACGATCGTCCTGGCGCTGCTGACCACCTGATCCCGATGTCGCCACCCTCGGCCGCCACCCGATCAGGAGGACAGCGGCACCCGCTCCGGACCCGCATTACTTGATCATCTTGACGTTCCGGAGGCATCTGCGGCGGATAGGTGCCGGTCGGCGAGGCGGGCCCGAGGCGGTGATGAAAGGCTTGGCACATGAGTTCGGCACAGATCCACCCCACCGACCAGGTCGACACCGAGGCGAACGGCTTCGCGGACCTGGGGCTCCGCCCCGAGTTGCTGGGCGCGCTCACCGCCCTGGGCTACGAGGAGCCCACCCCGATCCAGCGGGAGGCGATTCCTCCGTTGCTGACCGGCCGGGACCTGCTCGGCCAGGCGGCCACCGGCACCGGCAAGACCGCGGCCTTCGCGCTGCCCCTGTTGCAGCGGATGCCGGCGCACCGGGACAGCGGCGACCCGGTGGCGCTGGTGCTGGTACCGACCCGGGAACTGGCGGTGCAGGTCTCCGAGGCGTTCCACCGCTACGGCCGGGAACTCGGCGCCCGCGTGCTGCCGATCTACGGCGGGCAGCCGATCGGCCGGCAGTTGCGCGCCCTGGACGCGGGCGTCGACGTGGTGGTGGCCACCCCGGGTCGCGCGCTGGACCACATCGCCCGGGAGACGCTGCGGCTGGGCGGGATCGCCACCGTGGTGCTGGACGAGGCCGACGAGATGCTCGACATGGGCTTCGCCGAGGACATCGAGGCGATCCTGGAGCACGCGCCGGAGCAGCGGCAGACGGTGCTCTTCTCGGCCACGATGCCGTCGCGCATCGACGGGATGGCTCGGCAGCACCTCACCGACCCGGTCCGGATCCTGATCCAGCGGGAGCAGCCGGTCGCCGGAGAGGCGCCGCGGGTGCGGCAGAGCGCGTACCTGGTCGCCCGGGCGCACAAGCCGGCGGCCCTGGGTCGGGTGCTGGACGTGGAGTCGCCGACCGCCGCGATCGTGTTCTGTCGCAGCCGGGAGGAGGTGGACCGGCTCACCGAGACGATGAACGGCCGAGGCTACCGGGCTGAGGCGTTGCACGGTGGGATGAGCCAGGAGCAGCGCGACCGGGTGATGGGGCGGCTGCGCTCCGGCACGGCCGATCTGTTGGTGGCCACCGACGTGGCCGCGCGCGGCCTGGACGTCGAGCAGCTCACCCACGTGGTCAACTACGACGTGCCGTCGGCTCCCGAGTCGTACGTGCACCGGATCGGGCGGGTGGGCCGGGCCGGTCGGGAAGGGGTGGCGATCACCCTGGCCGAGCCCCGGGAGCACCGGATGCTCAAGACCATCGAGCGGGTCACCGGCCAACGGATCTCCATCGACACCATCCCGACCGTGGCGGATCTGCGTACCCGGCGGCTGGAGCTGACCCAGGCGGCGCTGCGGGAGAGTCTGCTCGATGACGACCTGGAGCCGTTCCGGGTGATCGTGGAGTCGCTCACCGACGAGTTCGACCTGATGGAGGTCGCCCTCGCCGCAGTGCGGCTGGCGCACGAGGCGACGTCGCCGGGCGCGGACGACGAGGAGGAGATTCCGCAGGTGTCGCTGCGCGGCCCACGCGAGGGGGCGCGGGGCGAGCGGCGCGGGGCCGGCGCCCGGCCCCGCGCGGGCGGCACCACGCAGGTCTTCGTCGGGCTCGGCCGGCGGGCCGGGGTACGGCCCCAGGACCTGGTCGGCGCGATCACCGGTGAGACCGGGATCAGCGGCCGGGACATCGGCTCGATCGAGATCGCGGACCGGTTCTCGCTGGTGGAGGTGCCGCAGGCCGTCGCCGACGAGGTGATCGCGGGGCTGCGCGCCAGCACGATCAAGGGTCGCAAGGCGACCGTACGCCGTGACCGTGACCGTGACGGCGACGACCGGGACCGCCGGGAGCGGGCGCACGCCGGCGATCGCCGGGAGCGGCCGTACGGCGGTGACCGCCGGGAGCGGCCGTACGGGGGTGACCGCCGCGAGCGGCAGGACCGCGACGGCGACCGCCGCGACCGTACCTGACCACCACCGCGGTTCTCAGATGCCAGGAAGGGCCCCCTGCCGTCCCGTTCGGGAGACGGCAGGGGGCCCTTCGGTTCGGCGTCAGGCCGCGGCGAGCGCCGGACCGTCCAGCGACTCCGTGTCGATCTCGGCCGGGCGCAACGCCAGGGCGAGCACGTCGGCGACATCGGAGAGGGTGTGGATGGTCAGCGCCTCACGGACCTCGGTGGGCAGGTCGTCCAGGTCCGGCTCGTTGCGCTTCGGGATGATCACTTCGGTCAGGCCCGCCCGGTGCGCGGCGAGCAGCTTCTGCTTCACCCCGCCGATGGGCAGCACCCGCCCGGAGAGGGTCACCTCACCGGTCATCCCGAACTCGGGCCGGACCGGCCGGCCGGTCACCAGCGAGGCCAGCGCGGTGACCATCGTGATGCCGGCGCTGGGGCCGTCCTTGGGCACCGCGCCCGCCGGGAAGTGCACGTGGATCCGGCGCCCGGCCAGGGCGTTCGGGTCGATGCCGAGGCGTCGACCGTTGGACCGCAGGTAGGACAACGCGATGTGGGCCGACTCCTTCATCACGTCGCCGAGCTGACCGGTCAGGGTCAGCCCCGGCTCGCCCTCCATGCTGGTCGCCTCGATGAAGAGCACGTCCCCGCCGGCGCCGGTGACGGCGAGGCCGGTGGCCACGCCGGGCACCGCGGTGCGCTCCGCCGACTCCGGGGTGAACTTCGGCCGGCCCAGGTAGCGGGCCAGGTTGCCGGTGTCCACGTGGACCGGCGTCGGGTCGGTGGCCAGGGCCACCGCCACCTTGCGCAGGATCTTGGCGAGCGCACGCTCGAGCTGCCGGACACCGGCCTCCCGGGTGTACTCCCCCGCGATCTGGGCGAGCGCCTCGTCGGCGACGGTCACCTCGTCGGCGGTCAACCCGGCCCGCTCCCGCTGCCGGGGCAGCAGGTGGTCCCGGGCGATGGCCACCTTCTCGTCCTCCGTGTAGCCGTCCAGGGTGACCAGCTCCATCCGGTCCAGCAGCGGGCCGGGGATGGTCTCCACCACGTTCGCGGTGGCCAGGAAGAGCACGTCGGACAGGTCGAGGTCGACCTCCAGGTAGTGGTCCCGGAAGGTGTGGTTCTGCGCCGGGTCCAGCACTTCCAGCAGCGCGGCGGCCGGGTCACCGGCGTATCCGGCGGCCAGCTTGTCCACCTCGTCGAGGAGCACGACCGGGTTCATCGAGCCCGCCTCGCGCAGGGCCCGGACGATCCGGCCGGGCAGCGCGCCGACGTAGGTGCGCCGGTGGCCGCGGATCTCCGCCTCGTCTCGGACGCCGCCGAGGGACACCCGGACGAAGTTGCGCCCGAGCGCCCGGGCGACCGACTCGCCGAGGCTGGTCTTGCCGACACCGGGAGGCCCGGCCAGGGCGAGCACCGCGCCGGAGCCGCGTCCGCCGACCACGCCGAGGTTGCGCTCGGCACGCCGGTTGCGCACCGCCAGGTACTCCAGGATGCGGTCCTTCACGTCCGGCAGGCCGGAGTGGTCGGCGTCGAGCACCGCACGCGCCGCGGCCAGGTCCGTGTTGTCGGTGGTACGCGTGTTCCACGGCATCTCGAGGACGGTGTCCAGCCAGGTACGGATCCAGCCCGCCTCCGGGGAGGCGTCGCTGGCCCGCTCGAGCTTGCCGACCTCGCCCAGTGCCGCCTCGCGCACCTTCTCGGGCAGGTCGGCGGCCTCGACACGGGTCCGGTAGTCGGCCGAGCCGTCCGGCTCGTCCTCACCGAGCTCCTTGCGGATCGCGGCGAGCTGCTGGCGCAGCAGGAACTCCCGCTGCGACTTCTCCAGCCCCTCCCGCACGTCGTTGTTGATCTGCTCGGTGACCTCCTGCTCGGCCAGGTGCTCCTTCACCCAGCCGACGAGCAGCTCCAGCCGGGCGGTGACGTCCGGGGCGGCGAGCAGTTCGTTCTTCTGCTCCAGGCTCAGCCAGGGCGCGTAGCCGGCGGAGTCGGCGAGCTCGGAGAGATCGGTCATCCGCTCGATCGCGTCGATGACCTGCCAGGCCCCACGCTGCTGGAGCAGCGACGACACCAGGGCGCGGTACTCGCGGGCGAGCTCGCGGGCCCGGCCGGCGGGGGTGGCTTCGGAGATCTCGGTGGCCTCGACCCAGAGCGCGGCCCCCGGCCCGGGTACGCCGGAGCCGATGCGGGCGCGCGACAGACCACGGATCACGGCGGCGGGCTCCCCGCTGGGCAGCCGGCCGACCTTCTCGATGGTGGCCACCACGCCGACCGGACCGTACTCTCCGTCGATACGGGGCACGGCCAGCAGCGTTCGGTCGCCGGAGGCGCGGGCCGCGTCGACCGCGGCCTGAGTGGTCGGGTCGAGGGTCACCGGGATGACCATGCCGGGCAGCAGCACGGCATCGGTCAGAGGAAGTACCGGAAGAGTTGCCATCGAACACCTGCCATCGCATTGAGTTGAGCGTGTCTGGCTCAAGTCATGAGGCGCTCGCTTTCTTCCGGGGTGTGAGCCAGGCCACTGTCGGTGCGGACGCCGGTCACCGGCAGCAGGAGTTCCCGCAGCAGCGGGCCGCCCCCGACGAGCACCACCGCGACCGGGATCGCGATGCTGGTCAGAGCCAGTGCGGCCACCGTCCAGGCGGGCAGCCCGGCGGTCACGGCGCCGACGGTCAGCGCGCCGGAGACGGCCAGCTTCACTCGCGTACGGGCGATGGGGACCAGCGGATGCGGCGACATCTTCGGCACCTCTTTCCAGGTCGTCAGAGCAGGACCAGCAGCGCGGCACCGACGGCCGCGGCCGGAATGGTGGTGATCACGGTGGCCAGCAGGGCGGAATGCCGGCGCAGCGCGGCGAGCGGGATCAGCGCGTCGCCGTCCTGACTGAGCGCGTTCGCCACCAGGGTGGGCAGCGGGAGCCCGCCGCTGACGTAGAGACCGGTGAAGACGATCTGCACCGCACAGCCGGGAATCAACCCGATCCCGGCGCCGACCAGCACGCCCAGCAACCCGGTCAACGCGAGTTGGGACCCGTCGAAACCGGTGGTCGTGGTGAGGACCTGCCACCCGACGTACGCCACGGCCACCCAGACGGTGATGAAGGACGCCTCCTGCGCACTGTGCCGCAGCGTCGCTCGGAACGACTGCGGGTGCGCCGTCTCCAGGGTGTCGTCGGCGAACCGCCCCCGGCCGGCCGCGAAGATCAGCACTGCCGTGAACGTGCCGAGCACGCCGAGCGCCAGGTACGGGTCGATACCGCCGAACGCACGGGTCAGCGTGCCCGGATCCACCATCTGGAAGACCACCGGCACCGACACCGCGAAGGCGGGCGTGGTCAGCCCCCAGAACGCCTTGGCGGCCGGCACCCGGGGCAGCAGCCCGCCGAGCAGCCGGCGGGACGCGCCGAGAGCCGGCCCGCCGGCGGCCACCGGCCCGGCCGGTGCGGCGGGCGCGTCGACGCGGGCCGC
>NZ_JBEXFP010000056.1:0-42356 GCF_040606825.1 Micromonospora sp. NPDC005367
GATCCGCCGGCGCGCGCGTGCAACCAGGGGTGCCCGCAGGCGCGGATCAGGCGCCGAGCAGCCGGCGGATCTCCGGGGCGGCCGGATGGCCCGGCGCGACGGCGAGGAACCGGCGCAGCGTGTCCGGCGCGTCCCCCGGCCGGGTGCTGCGCTGCGCGAGCCCGAGCACCAGCAGCCCGTCCGGCGAGTCGGGCGAGCGGGCCAGCACCTCCCGCACCGTCCGCTCCGCACCGGCGGCGTCGCCTGTGCGCAGCAGCGCGAAGGCGAGCCGGAGTTGGACGCCGTCGTCCGGGCGGTCCCGCAACACCTCCCGGTACAGCTCGGCCGCCGCGTCGTACCGGTGGTCCCGCTCAAGGTCGCGGGCCAGCTGGAGGGTGACGGCGACCGGGTCCGCGGGTCCCGCCTGCGGCTGCGCGTCGTTCAGGCGGGCGGCAGCGAGCGCCACCGCGGCCACCAGCACCACCACCCCGGCGCAGGACACCCACCAGACACGTTGCGCGGCGGCGCCGCCCGGAGCGCGGCCTGACCCGGCCTCGACGGGCCGCTTCCGCCGCGACGGACGCAGCGTGCGTACGGCGGCCGTGCCCGCGCCCAGCAGGGCCAGCGCCGGTACGGCCCACAGCAGCAGCGACAGCCCCCGGGTGGGCGGGTCGGCGAGCACCTCGTCGCCGTAGCGCTCGACGAACCATCGGCGGATCTCCGCCGGGCTGCGTCCCTGGGCCAGTTGCTCGGCCGCCGCCTGCCGCATCGCCGCGGCGATCGGCGACTGCGAGTCGGCCACCGACTCGCCCTGGCAGGCCGGGCAACGCAACCCTTGCGTCACCGTGCGGAGCGGGTCGGCGTCCGGTACCGACGAGCGGAGCAGTCCCGTGACCGCTGCGGCGACCAATACCGCGACCACCAGCGCGCCGAGCAGCCGCCGCCGGATCATGCCGGCTCCAGCAGCGGCGCCACCCGCTGGTCGAGCCACTGCCGGGTGACCACGCCCTGCTGGCGGGCGACGATCCGTCCGTCCCGGTCCACCACGAAGGTCTCGGGGACTCCGCGTACGCCCCATCTGACGGCCTGGGTGCCGTCCGGGTCCGGCAGCACGGTGATCTCCGTCGTACCGGTCTCGGCCAGCAGCGCCCGCACGGCCTCCGGTCCGTCGCGCAGGTTGAGTCCGACGACCCGCAGACCGTGCGGGGACCAGCGTCGGGCGGTGTCGGCGAGCAGCGGCAGCTCGTCGCGGCACGGCCCGCACCAGGAGGCGAAGACGTTCACCAGGACCACCTGGCCGCGTGCCTCGGTGAGGTCGAACCGTCCGCCGTCGAGCGTGTTGCCGTTCAGCGCCGGCGCCGGCGCCGGGATCGGGTCGCCGGCCGCTCCGGTGGTCTGGGCCGGGCCGGTGCGCAGCCCGGCCGCCAGTACGACTCCGACCACGACCACCAGCAGCAGCACCGTCGTCCTGCCCACCGGCAAGCGGCGCAGTCGGCCGGCCGTCACGCCGTGACCTTCGCGGCGGTGGGCGCAGCGACCGGAGTTGACGGCGGTGGCCGTCGCCGGACCCGCCGCACGCTCGCGGCGAACGCCAGGAGTCCACCGCCGACGATCAGCGCCGCGCCGCACCAGAGGACGCCCACCAGTGGATTCACCGCGAGCCGCACCGTCGCGGTGCTACCGTCCGCGGCGACGGCGAGCAGCGTGACGTAGGTGTCTCGCCGCGGGCCCGTGTCTATCCACGGGACGGTGACCGCGGTGTCCCGGGCGGTGTCGTACCAGAGTCGCGGTTCGACGGTGCGCTCGGCGCCGTCACCGGTCAGTGCCAGCCGGGCCCGCACCGCCATCCGCCCGTCGCTCGCCGATCGTTCGACGGCCAGCAGCCGTACCGACACGTCCGACACCCGTACCACCTCGCCGGTGCGCACGGTCTGCTCCTGGGCCCGGCCGTACGCCGAGGACCCCGCGACGCCGAGCGCGACCAGCGCGAGGCCGGCGTGTGCCAGCACGGCCGCCAGGCGCACCGTCCGTACGCCCCGGCGGCGGCGCAGCACCGATCCGAGCTCCCCGGCCAGGCCGGTCAGGGTGAACGCCGCCGCCCCGAACGCGACAAGTGCGGGCACACCCGGCCGGCTGAGCAGGCCCACCGCCGCCACGGTCACCGACCCGGCGACCGCGGGCAGCACCAGCCGTCGTGCCGCCGCCCGGTCACCCGCCCGCCGCACGGCGGGAGCGACCCCGGCGAGCAGGAGCACCACGATCGCCAGCGGGACCGCGGTGCGCTGGTAGTAGCCGGCACCGACGCTGCTGCGGGCACCGGTCAGTGGCTCGGTGAGCAGCGGGAGGACGGTGCCGATCAGCACGACCGCGGCGATCGTCACCAGCAGCACGCCGTTGACCAGGACTGCCGTGGCGCGGGACAGCAGGGGAGTGCGGCCACGACCGGGCGGCGACGGGTCGCGCCGGCCGGCGAGCAGTGTCGATGCCAGGACCGCCAGCAGCACGAGACCGAGCAGCAGCGGGCCGAGTGGGGATTCGGTGAACGCGTGCACGCTGGCGACGGCGCCGGAGCGGGTGAGGAACGTGCCCAGCAGCACCAGCAGGAAGCTGGCGCAGGCGAGGACGGAGTTCCACCGGGCACGCCGGAGGGCACCCGACAACATGGTGTGCAGGAACGCCGTCGCGGTCAGCCAGGGCAACAGCGAGGCGTTCTCCACCGGGTCCCACGCCCAGTAGCCACCCCAGCCGAGTACCGCGTACGACCACCAGGCGCCCATCGCGATCCCGGCGGTCAGCGCCGACCAGGCGGCCAGGGTCCACGGCCGGGCGATGCGGAGCCAGTCCCGGCCTTCGGGGCCGGCCAGCGGGGCGGCCAGGGCGAGGGCGAACGGCACGACCAGGCCGAGGTAGCCGACGTAGAGCAGGGGTGGGTGCACGCCCATCGCCGGGTGCTGCTGGAGCAGGGGGTTCGGGCCGGGGCCGTCGACCGGCGTCGGGTACACCGACCGGAACGGGTTCGCCGCGAGCGCCGACAGGGCGAAGAAGAACGTCGTCACCACGCCGACGACCGCCATCGCGTACGCGTGCAGCCGGGCTGGGTGAGGCCGGCGGGCCAGCAGTGTGGCGTATCCGCAGAGCACCAGCAACCACAGCAGCAGCGAACCGTCGAGTGCGGACCAGAGACTGGTGACCGTGTCGTAGCCGGACACGTGCCGCCCGCCGTTCTCGGCGACGAAGCGGACGCTGAAGTCGTGTCGGAGCAGGGCCGTCTCCAGCACCGCGCACGCCAGGGCGGCGGCCAGCAGGGTCAGTACGGTGGCCACCCGGGCGTGCCGCGCGGACCTGCCGAGCAGGGCGACCCGCAGCCAGAGCAGGACGGTGAGCGAGGCGCTGATCAGTCCGGCGGTCAGGCTGGCGGTGCCCAGGTCACCGAGCATCCGACGGCTCCGCCTCGGCCGGCCGGTACTCGTTGCCGTGCCGGACCTCCACATGGTCCGCGCGGAACACGCCGTCGGTGGAGAGGCGGCCTTCGACGACGGCGCTCTCACCTTCGCGGAACGTCTCCGGCGGTACGCCACGCTGGTGAACGACGACCTCGTGTCCCGCCTCGGCCAGCTTGAACACCACCAGGTCGCCCTCGCGGCGCAGCGAGCCGGGCACCACATCGCCGCCGAGCCGTACGCGCTCCCGCGCCAGCTCCGGTTCGGCCAGCACCTCGCCCGGCGTCCGGTAGTAGGTGAGGGTGTCCCGTAAGGCGCTGGTGACCAGCAGACCCCCGCCGGCGAGCAGCACGCCGATCAGTGCGACTCGACCGGTACGCCGGATCATCCGACCCGGGCCGGGGCGCGCCGGGCCGGGTCGGCGGGCGTGGCCGCCGGGTCGGTCCGGCGGCGTTCCAGCCGGACCACCCGGTGCAGCAGGACGCAGAGCGCGACGACGCTGGCCGCCGCCACGGCGAGCAGCAGCGCGAGGCCCATCCGTGGATCGATCGGCGGGCGTTCCGGGGCGAGCATCGTGGCCTGCTGGTGCAGCGACCGCCACCAGAGCACCGAGAAGTGCACCACGGGGACCAGCAGGAAGCCGGCCACGCCGACCACGGCCGCCGGCCGGGCCACCGCGCGGTCGCCGTCGCGGCCGCCGGTGCGCTCGGCCAACGTCCGTCGCAGCGCCAGGTAGCCGGTGTAGGTCAGCAGCAGTAGCGCCGTGCTGACCAACCGGGGGTCCCAGGCCCACCAGGTGCCCCAGACCAGGTGCCCCCAGTAGGACCCGGTGCCGATGGCGAGCGCGGTCAGCACGACACCGATCTCGGCGCCGGCCCGGGCGAAGCGGTCCCAGCGCGGGTCGGCGCCGATCAGGTACGCCACGCTGGCCGCCAGCACGACTCCGAAGGCGAGGTACGCCACCCACGCGGCCGGCACGTGCAGGTACATGAGTCGTTGTGCCGGACCCTGTGCGGCGTCGGTCGGGGCCAGGAACCCTCCGGCGAGAGCCGCGGCCGCGGACAGGCCGCCGGCCGTCCAGCCCAACGTTCGCCGGCCGGCAGCTCCGCCGCGAGTGTCGAGGGCGAGGTCCACGGTGGTCGCTCGCATGATCTCCCTGTCCGCGCCAGTCGGCGCTTGCCCGGGCCGTTTCTGCGTGCCGACTCTATTCCGGGCAAATGGTCTATTCATCGCATTTGCCTATATAAGACGCAAGCACGGACGAGATGATTAGGGTCGGTGCCGGTGGACAGAGCGCACGACCTCGAACATCCCGGGCGACGCCGGATCAGCCGGCGCGTCGGCCCGGCGCTGGTGCTCGCCACCGTGCCGACGCTCGCCGCGTGTTCGGCCGGCTCGCCCTCCGCCCTCGACCCGGCGGGTACGGGCGCCGCTCGGATCGCCGACCTGTGGTGGGTCCTCTTCTGGATCTCCGCAGCGGTCTTCGCCGAGGTCATGGTGCTCCTGGTGTGGGCGCTGGTGTTCCGCCGGGGCCGTGACACCCGGGTGCGGCACGGCCAACCACTGCGGTTCGTCGCGATCGCCGGCGCCGGGGTGCCACTGGTGATCCTGGTGGTGGTCTACGCGCTCGGACTCCGCGACCTGGCCGCGCTCGGCGCCGGACCCGGACGGGACGCACCCACCATCGAGGTCACCGGCCACAAGTGGTGGTGGGAGGTGCGAGTGCCGGGCATCGACGGTGCCACCGCGAACGAGCTGCACATCCCGGTCGGAGAACAGGTCCGGGTGCGGCTGCGCACGGCGGACGTCCTGCACAGCTTCTGGGTGCCGCAACTGATGCCGAAGACCGACCTGATCGCGGGCGAGACGCGTGAGACCTGGCTGCACGCCGAGCGGGCGGGCACCTACCGCGGGCAGTGCGCCGAGTACTGCGGCACCCAGCACGCGCACATGGCGTTCCAGGTGATCGCGGAACCGCGCCCACAGTTCGAGGCCTGGTTGGGCCGTCTCGGAGCGCCGGCGCGCCAACCGACGACCGACGCCGAGCGGCGCGGGCAGCAGGTCTTCGTCCAGGGCAGTTGCGCCGGCTGTCACGCGATCCGCGGCACCGACGCCGACGCCCGGGTCGGGCCGGACCTGTCCGACGTCGGCACGCGCTGGAGCATCGGCGCCGGCGCCGTGCCCAACGACGCCGGACACCTGGGCGGGTGGATCGTGAACCCGCAGACCGTCAAGCCCGGCAGCTACATGCCGCCGCAACCGGTCGACGCGCAACGACTGCCCGACCTCATCGCCTACCTGCGGTCACTCGAGTAGAGCGGGAGGTAGGACATGTCCACGACGATCGCGCCGCCACCGGGCGCCGGCCAGGAGGACCTGGCCCGCCTCGAAGCGCACTGGGGCGAACGGCCCTCGCTGCGCTCCTGGTTCAGCACCGTCGACCACAAGCGGATCGGGCGGCGCTACCTGGTCACCGCCTCGCTGTTCTTCGTCCTGGCCGGGATCAGCGCGCTGGCCATGCGTACCCAGCTCGCCCGGCCCGAGGCGAACCTGCTCTCCCCGGAGGAGTACAACCAGCTGTTCACCATGCACGGCACGGCGATGATCTTCCTGTTCGCCACCCCGATGCTGTTCGGCTTCGGCAACTACCTCGTCCCGCTGATGATCGGCTCCCGGGACATGGCGTTCCCGAAGTTGAACGCGTTCGGCTACTGGGTGTTCCTCTTCGCCGGGCTGTTCATGTGGGCGAGCCTGCCCTTCGGCGCGGCGCCCAACGGGGGGTGGTTCGCGTACGTGCCGTTGACCGACGACCGGAACACCCCCGGGCTGCACATGGACGTATACACCCTCGGGCTGCTCTTCCTCGGCATCGCCACCACCGCAGGCTCGATCAACTTCATCGTCACCGCGCTCAAGCTGCGCGCGCCCGGCATGTCCCTCAACCGTGTCCCGCTGTTCGTCTGGGCGATCGTCGCGACCGCCTTCATGGTGATCTTCGCGCTGCCGGCGTTGAACCTCGACAACGCGATGCTCTTCCTCGACCGCCGGTTCGGCACCCATTTCTTCGACCCGGAGGCCGCCGGCAACGTGCTGCTCTGGCAGCACCTGTTCTGGATCTTCGGCCACCCGGACGTGTACATCATCGTCATGCCGGCGCTCGGGATCGTCTCGGCGGTGCTGCCCGCCTTCACCCGCCGCGGGGTGGTCGGCTACGTCCTGATCGTGCTCGCCATCGTGTCCATCGCGATCATCTCGTTCGGCGTCTGGGTGCACCACATGTTCGCCACCGGCCTGCCGCACCTGTCCTACAGCTTCTTCAGCGCCGCCAGCACGATCATCACCATCCCCTCGGGAATCCAGATATTCGCCTGGCTGGCCACCATGATGCTCGGCCGCCTGGTCGTACGGGTGCCGCTGCTGTTCCTCATCGGGTTCATCGTGACCTTCGTGCTCGGCGGCTTCACCGGCGCCATGTTCGCGTTGACCGCCTTCGACCAGCAGGTCACCGACTCGTACTTCGTGGTCGCACACTTCCACTACGTGCTCATCGGCGGCGCGGTGTTCCCGATCCTCGCCGGCCTCTACTACTGGCTGCCGAAGATGACCGGGCGGATGTACCACGAAGGGCTCGGCAAGTGGGCGTTCTGGCTGTTCTTCACGGGCATGCAGGTCGCCTTCTTCCCGATGCACCTCTCCGGCCTGTTCGGCATGCCGCGCCGGGTCTACACCTACCGCGACGAGCCCGGCTGGGCCGTGTGGAACATGGTCAGCACCATCGGGGCGTACATCCTGGCCGCCGGGCTGCTGCTCGTGCTGATCGGCGTGGTGCACGCCATCCGCCGCGGCCGTCCCGCACCACCCGACCCGTGGGGCGGCGACACCCTGGAATGGTCCACCGACTCGCCACCGAGACCGTACAACTTCCCCGTCCTGCCGCAGGTGCACAGCCTGCACCCCACCTGGGACCAGTCGAGCCGGTCCTCCATGGCGGAGGAGGCCACCCCCGACCGAATCCTCGCCGACGGCCGCCGGACGTTGTTCACCAGCGAACTCGACGGCCGCCGCGAACGCGTGGTCGAGATGCCGGAGGCGTCCCTGCAACCACTGCTGCTCGCCCTGGCCATGCTCGTGTTCTTCACCACGATGCTGTTCGCCTGGTACCCGTTCGCCGTGGCGGCGGCCGTCGCCGTGGCCGTGATCATCGCCTGGTGGCTGTGGCCGCCGCGACGCCCCGAAGAGGAACTGGGAGTGGCCCGATGAGCGGGCACCGCGCGGGTGGGCCGCGTTCCGGCACCGACCGCAGGGAGTGGCCCAGATGAGCGCCCGCAACCTCGCCGCGGCCACCAGCACCGAGGCGCTGACCACCGAGCTGCCGGTCGGCCGCTCCACCGGCTGGTGGGGCATGGTCATGTTCGTCACCACCGAGGCGACCCTGTTCGCGTGCCTGCTCGGCAGCTACTTCTACCTGCGTTTCCAGCACGGCGGCGAATGGCCACCCGGCGGCATCGAGCAACCCAAGCTGCTGCGCCCGTTGGTGATGACCGCCGTGCTGCTGCCCAGCAGCCTGCCGGTGATCTGGGCGGAGCGTGGCATCCGCCGCGGTGACCGCCGACGGCTGCGGTACGGCCTGGCCGCCACCCTCCTGCTCGGCAGCGCCTTCCTGGCCCTGCAGGCCACCGAGTACGCCGAGCTGTTCCACCACTTCACCCTCACCACGAACGCCTACGGCTCGCTCTTCTTCGTCATCACCGGCTTCCACGGCCTGCACGTGCTCATCGGGCTGACCATGCTGAGCTGGCTGCTCGCCGCCGCCCTGCGCGGCGGCAGCTTCGGCGCCCACCGCCACGACCGGGTCCGCAACGCCGCCATCTACTGGCACTTCGTCGACGCGGTCTGGGCCGCGATCCTGTTCACCATCTACCTCTCGCCGAGGTTGTGACATGAGCGCCCAGCCCGGTCCGCGTACCCGCCTCGCCGGTGGGCTGCTGCTCTGGTACGCGGTGCTGGGCGGCGCCCTCGCGTGGGCGATCCACCTGATGCTGGCCTGGGGCATCGACGAACTCACCTGCGCCGGCGGCTCGGATCACGTCGGCGTGGTACCGCTGCGGGTGGTCGTCGCGCTCGCCGTGGTCGTACCGGCGCTCGCCACCGTAGGTGCGCTCCTCGCTGCCGCGCTCGCCTGGCGGCGGACCGCCCACACCCGACCCGACGGGATCGCCGAAGGGACCCTCGGCCGCACCCGGTTGCTCGCCGCACTCGGCCTCTGGGCGAACCTGCTGTTCCTGGCCATCATCCTGCTGGGTGGCGTCGCGCTGCTGGTGTTCCCGCCATGTCAGCGATGAGCGCGGCCGGCTCCGTCGAGGCCGGGCTGCTCACCATCCTGCTCGCCGTGGCAGTCGCCCTGCTGGCCGCCGGCTACGGCCGGGGTGTCCACGAGTTGTGGGCGCGCCGGGGAGCCGGGGAGGTGCTGCCGGGTTGGCGGGTCGTCGCCTTCGGCGGTGGTGTGCTGGTCGTGCTCGCCGCCGACAGCGGTCCGCTGGCCGGGCTGGCGCAGCGGTCCTTCGCGGGCCACATGACCCAGCACATGGTGCTGCTGCTGGTGGCCGGTCCGCTGCTCGCCGCAGGCGCCGCGGGGCTGCCGCTCAGCCTGGCCTGCCCGGTCCGGCTGCGGCGACGGCTGGCCCGGCTCCGGTCCGCCGGCGGCGCCCGTTGGCTGCGCAGGCCGGTGAACACCGCCCTGGTGGCCGGCGCGGCACAGACCCTGGTGCTGTGGGTCTGGCATCTGCCGGCGCCGTACGTCGCGGCACTGGACCGGCCCGTCGTGCACGCCCTGGAACACGTCTGTTTCGTCGCCGGATCCTGGCTGCTCTGGGCGCCGATTCTCGGCGTGGCCCGGCACCGGCTGCCCGCACCTGTCGCGTTGCTGCTGCTGGTCGCAACGATGCTGCCGGCCTCCGCGCTGGGCGCCGTCCTCACCTTCGCACCTCGGCCGGTCTACCCGCTCCGGGCGCTCGGCCCCGAGCCCCTCGCCGACCAGCAACTGGCCGGCCTGCTCATGTGGGCGCCGATGGACGTGGCGGTCCTCGTCGCGGCGTTGACGGTGTTCCTGCGTTGGCTGCTGCGGCTGCAGCGGCAACATCCGGACGCAGTGGGTCCGCCCGAGCCGGCCGGATCCGCGGCCGCCGCCCGAACCGAGGGAGTGCTGCGATGACCAAACCTTCGCGTGCCCGGCGGCTCACCCTGCTGGTGCCGGTGGCGGTGCTCGCCGTCACCTCCTGCGCCCGCGCCGACCGGCCGCCGCCCCCGGAGATCCGTGCCGGTCAACCGGACCGGGGGGCCGCCCTCATCACCCAGTACGGCTGCGGCTCCTGCCACACCATTCCCGGCATCGACCGGGCCGACGGGCTGGTCGGGCCGCCGCTGACCCGGTTCGGCGCGCGCTCGTACATCGCGGGGGCGCTGGTGAACAACGCGGACAATCTTCAGCACTGGATCGCCGACCCGCAGGCCGTCGAGCCGGGAACCGCCATGCCGGATCTCGGCGTCACCCCGATCGACGCGCAGGACATCGCCGCCTATCTCTACACCCTGGACTGACCGGATGCAGCAGCACGCCTCGCCCGGCGCGGCGCAACGGCTCAGGCCCCGCCGGGCCCTCGCCGTCGGAACGGCTCTGGTGCTCGCCGCAGGGCCGGCGGCGCTGGCCACCCAACCCGATCCCGGCCCGACACCGACCGCCACGGCCACGCCCGCCACCACCGCGCCCACCGGGCAGCGCGGGGCGGAGCTGTACCGGCAGCACTGCGCGAGCTGCCACGGCGAGCAGGGGCAGGGCAGTCAACGCGGCCCCTCCCTGGTCGGCGTCGGCCCCGCCTCGGTGGACTTCCAGGTCGGCACCGGCCGGATGCCCATCGCCGACGAGATGCCGCAGCCCCGCCGCGACGAGCCGGTCTTCTCCGCCGACGAGATCGCCGCGCTCGTCGACCATGTGGCCAGCTTCGGCGGGGGCGGGCCGCAGGTTCCCCGGGTCGTCCCCGGCGACCTCCCCGCCGGGCGGGAGATCTTCGCCGCCAACTGCGCACCCTGTCACGGCGCCACCGGCGCGGGCGCCGCACTGACCGACGGCCGCGACGCCCCGCCCCTGTACGAGGCCACGGCCGTGCAGATCGCCGAGGCGGTGCGGGTCGGACCCGGGCTCATGCCGGTGTTTCCCAGCCAGGTGCTCACCGATCAGCAGGTCGACGACCTCACCACGTACGTGCGGCGGCTGCAGAGCGAGCGGCTGGACCGGGGCGGGAACCCGCTGGGCCGGCTCGGCCCGCTCGCCGAGGGTCTGGTCGCCTGGATCGCCACCCTCGGGCTGCTCGTCGCGGCGGCCCGCTGGCTGGGCAGGAGGGCCGAGGAATGAGCAGGCGCCCCCCGGTGCCGCCCGCCCCGCCAGGGGTGAACCGCCGCATCGTGTGCTCCTTCCTGGTCAGCGCCGCCGGCGCGATCGGCTTCGCCGTCACGTACGGCCTCGGTGGACAGACACAGTGGGAGGGCGTCTGCCTCGCCGTCGCGTTCGCCGGGCTGGCGACCGGCCTCGCCGTCTGGGGGCGGCGACTGGTGCCGACCGGCGGGTACGTCGAGGAACACGAGGGGTTCACGCCACCGCCGAGGGAGCAGGCGATGGCCGGCGACGCGCTCGCGGCTCCGGACAGCCCGATCCGTCGTCGTGGCCTGCTCGGTGCGCTCGCCCTCGCGTTGACCGCGCTCGGCGCCGCGGCCCTGTTCCCGCTCCGTTCACTGCTGCCGTGGGACCGCACCCGCCCGGTCGAGGCGCTCAAGGACACCCCGTGGCGACCCGGCGTCCGGCTGGTCACGGCCGACGGCAGACCGCTGCGCCCCGCGGACGTACCCACCGGCACCGTGGTCGCGGTCTTCCCCGAGGGCGACCTCGATGCCGGGGACGCTCCCGCCTTCGCGGTTCGCCTGCAACCGGAGCGCTTCACCCGGCCGCCCGCCGGCGGCCACCTCGACGGGCTGGTCGTCCACTCCCTGCTCTGCACCCACGCCGGCTGCCCGGTCCGGCTCTACCTGCACGAGACCGGCCGGGTGCTCTGCCCCTGCCACCAGTCGTCCTTCGATCTGTTCGCCGGAGCCGAACCCGTCGCCGGCCCGGCCGCCCGGCCGCTGCCCGGACTGCCGATCGAGGTGGGCCCGGACGGGTTCCTGCGCGCCACCGCGGACTTCACCGCGCCGCCCGGCGCCGGCTTCTGGAACTGGCCATGATCCTCGACCGGCTCGCGCGCGGGGTCGACGACCGACTGCGGCTCTCCCCGATCACCCGGAAGGCACTCGCGAAGGTCTTCCCGGACCACTGGTCGTTCATGCTCGGCGAGATCGCCCTCTACTCGTTCATCGCCCTGATCCTCACCGGCGTCTACCTGACCTTCTTCTTCGAGGCCAGCTCCGCCGACCGGGTCTACCACGGCTCGTACGCGCCACTTGACGGCAGCAGCACCTCCGCCGCGTACGCCTCAACGGTCCGGTTGAGTTGGGACGTCCGGGCGGGGCTGCTGATCCGGCAGACGCACCACTGGGCTGCCGTGGTCTTCGTCGCCGCGATCGTCGTGCACCTGATCCGGATCTTCTTCACCGGAGCGTTCCGCAAGCCCCGGGAGCTCAACTGGCTGGTCGGCGTCACCATGCTGACCCTCGCCCTGGCCAACGGCTTCACCGGCTACTCGATGCCCGACGACCTGCTCTCCGGCATGGGACTGCGGATCATCGTCTCGGTGGTGGAGTCGATCCCGGTGATCGGAGCGTGGCTGGCGTTCCTCGCCCTCGGCGGCGAGTTCCCCTCCGACGAGATGATCCCGCGGCTGTTCGTCAGCCACGTGCTGCTGGTACCCGCCGTGCTGGTCGCCCTGATCAGCGTGCACCTGGCGATGGTCGTACGGCAGAAGCACAGCCAGTTCCCCGGCCCGGGACGCACGGAGCACAACGTGGTCGGCTCCCGGTTCTGGCCCAGCTACACGCTGCGGTCACTGGCGCTGTTCGCCTGGGTGGTGGCGGTGCTCTTCGCGCTCGGCGGGCTGGTGCAGATCAACCCGGTCTGGCTCTACGGCCCGTTCTCGCCGGCCGAGGCGACCTCACCGGCCCAGCCCGACTGGTATGTGACCTGGGGCGACGGCGCGTTGCGGCTGTTCCCCGCGTGGGAGGTGCGCATCGGCCGGTACCTGGTGCCGTCACCGTTCATTCCCGGTGCGGTGATCGGCGGCGTCACGTTCCTGGCCCTGTACGCCTGGCCGTTCCTCGAACGGCTGCGCACCCGCGACCGCCGGCAGCACCACCTGTTGGACCGTCCACGCGAGCATCCGGTCCGGATGGGCGTCGGAGTCGCCGCGCTCACCTTCTACGCGGTGCTGGTCGTCGCGGCGGGCGACGACATCATCGCCCGGCTGCTGCGGGTGTCCGTCTACGACCTGCTCTCGGTGCTGCGCGTCGTGGTGCTCGTCCTGCCGCTGGTCACCGGGGCGCTGGCGTTCCTGCTGGCCAGGGCCCTCAGTCGCGGCGACGCCGCCCGCGTCGGCGAGCTGACCCGCGCCGACCTGGCGAAGGCGCGCCGGCCACCCGCCGGTGACCGTACCGGCGGGACAGCGGACGTGGACGAGCCGGAGCGGCCGGCCCGGGACCGCCCCGGCGAGCGGATCGAGCTGTGGCCGGAGGGCGAGGTGTGGCGTTGGCGCTACCGGGACGCCCCGCGCGGGGTCGCGATCCTGGGCAACCAGGCGGCGTCGACCGAGCAGGAGGCGGCTTCCGCCGCCCGGCTCGCCTACCCCGGTGTCGACCGGGTCGTCGTACCGGGCCCGCCGCCGCCCCGACCGCCGGGCAAGGTTCGTGCCGTGTTGCGCCGCGGAGCCAACGCCGCCATGGGCGTGTCACTGCTGGTTGCGGCGCTGCGGCAGCGGCGCGCGCGGAAGAGAGGACCCGACCGGCCGGGCGAGCCTCCGCCGTGAACAGACCCGTGCCTACCCCGGGCGACTTCACACAACTGTCATGAAAGCGCAGGGTGATCTCTAAGATCGATACCGAGAGTGGTGTCCGGTTTGCAGTGACGTCCCGGACGTCGAGCTGCCGTGCTGGACCATCGCCGATCGTGGATCAGCGACCGTCTTCCGATCTCCCGGTATCCCGGTCATCGCGATCAGCAGCGGCACCAGGCAGTCGGCGCAGTAGCTCAGAACGAGCTTGAATCTCCCGACATCACGGAGGTTGTACACGATATGGGCCGACCGTAGCCTCCCGCGAAAAAACAACTACAGGCATCATGATCGCCGACGTCTTCCCGGCGGTCTGACCCGAAAAACAACGGGCCGTGGTGCCTTGTTAGCGATACGTCGACCGGCGGGAGGACGTCGCCGTGCCGCCGCCGACCGGGGGTCGATGTGGCCTGATAGGAGCCCGAAGCATCCCACTGCAGTTCTGCCCGCGATTCCGCTGGCGGTGGCGCCGCACGGAGTGAGGCGACGCGACGGAGGTCTGGGGTGGGCGTGGCAATGACGATCGACCTTGCCGAGGTGCGAGTCCCGGTCGGCGTGGACACCCACGCCGACGTGCACCTAGCCGCGGCGATCGACCAGTACGGGTGCCTGCTCGGCGCGACCGGCGTGCCGAGTACCGCGTCCGGCCATGCTCGGCTGACAGCCTGGGCGCAGGCACTCGGAGTCGTCGACCAAGTCGGCGTCGAGGGCACCGGCAGCTACGGCGCCGGACTGCTCATGTCTCCTGCTGGAGAACTTCGGCAGTTCTTTCCGCACATCGTCCTCGACGAAACCATGCAGGTAATGCGTGTACCCAGATACCCGGCTCTAGATAACGATCGTTTCTGCGAGCCGGAACGGCAGCTGGCCGCCCTACTCGACCAGCTTCCCGCTACATCGCCGGCCCCGTGCCGCTCGCACTGAGCCAGCGGCCGAAGCTCGGCCGGATGTCACCCTCGCGTTCGGCGCCTGTGCACAGTCACTGCAGGAACGCGAGCAGTGTGTCCAGGAGCGCCTGGGGTTGATCCAGCGGGACGATGTGCCCACAGTTGGGGAGGAGCCGTCCCGTGAGATCGTCGGCGACCGCGTGCAGCTGCTGGTGCAGCGCATCTCCTACGGCGTTCCCGCCGATGGCCAGTGTGGGGACGGTCAGGCGTGCACCCGAGGAGAGCAGGGTTCCGATGAGCTCGGCGTTGGCTGGCATGGCACGGTAGTACTCGAAACCGGCGCGCAGCGCGGCCTTTCCGGTGTAGGCGGCGACGAATGCGTCTCGAATCTGCGGGTCGATACCGCAGAGGTCGTAGGTTCCGGACCTGAGGAAGTGGTCGAGGTAGGGCGCCTCGCGGCCGACGAGCACCGTCTCGGCGAGTTCGGGCACTGCATGGAAACCGAACCACCAGGGAGGCCCTGCAGCGAAGAACCCTTCTGCCCCGGGGAGGGCCGGTAGCGCCGATTCCATCAAGACGATCCGGGATATGCGTTCGGGGTGCTGGACCGCCAGCAAGAAGGCGGCCGGGACGGAGGCGTCGATCGCGGCAAGGGCCGCGTGCTCGATGTCGAGGGCGTCGAGCAGATCCCGGATGTCACCGGCGATCGAGCCGGCGTCGTACCCGGTGGCTGGTCGCGAGCTGTCGCCTAGACCCCTGAGGTCGGGGGCGATGACAGTGTAGTCCTGGGCCAGGCGAGGCAGGACCGAGGCCCACACCTGCCAGGTGTGGGGCCAGCCATGAAGCAGTACGAGCGCCGGACCGTCCCCGGCGACGGCAACGTTGAGTTCGACGTCCTTGAGCGGAACGCGCCGCAGGTGCAGATCTGCAGAAATTTGATCCGTGGTCACGGCGCTCCTTGGTGGTCCCCCCTGGTTACGCGGTTACCGTAAGATACTGCCGCCATGGTGGAGAAGACGGCACTTACGAGGAAGGCGGTGAGCTGGAGGTGACCACCTCTGCACGTCGTGGAGACCTGTTCGCCCCGAACTGTCCGACGCGGCTGCTACTCGACCGCATCGGCACCAAATGGACGTCGATGACGATCAAGGTGCTGGCCGAGGCGCATCCCGTCGAGGTGCGCTTTGCCGAGCTGCGCCGACGCGTGCCAGGGGTGTCGCAGAAGATGCTGTCTCACACGCTGCAGAGCCTTGCTGCTGACGGACTGGTGACCCGCCGAGTGCAGGACACCGTGCCACCGCAGGTGCACTACGGGCTAACCCCCCTGGGAGTGAGCCTCGACGAGCCGCTCGCAGCAGTGCGGGCATGGGCCGAGGAGCACATGGCCGAGATCGTGGCGGTCAACAACGGCACCTCTCGGAACTCAGATAACGCTGAGACCGAAGAGATCTCGTCGTAGGTTCCACCCCGCAATCAACCGCAATGTTGGCCAGCCGGTTGCCTACACAAGCCCTTAAAGGGACGGGTGCCGGAAATCGGCGCCCGCCCGTCCATTCCAAGATCATCCTTAGCGCTAGCCTGCGTTCCGATGTTCCTCGAGGGCCGACCTGGCGCAGGAACTGGCGGACATCGGTCAGGCGCCGCCGATCCCGCCCGCGGAACGCACGCCCGGCCCCGCGCCGTTTTGAGCCCGACGTCGCCCGGGCGGTCAGCCGCCAGCGGTGACGTGCTCGCACACCCCGCGAGGCCGGTAGCCGCCGGGCACGTCGGCACCGATGGTGTCCCAGAAGGCAGGGGAGCCGTCGATATGCCCACCCAAGGTGTGCCAGGTGAAGCCAGGGTTCTCCGTACGCAGCGCGGCCAGGCCGCGACGGCGGTAGGGATCCAGGGTGTGGGGCTGCTCGACCCAGCCGATCCGGCACCGCCCGCACAGCTGGTAGTCGACCTCGAAGACGTACTCGTCGCGTACGGAGGCGTCGCCGGGGTCGTGGTTGCGCAGGTTCGCCGCGCGCATCCGCCAGCCGATCCGCTCGGCCGAGCCGGTGTCCTGCCACGGCGTGGCCAGCCGAGGCACCATTAGCCGGCCGTGTCGGCGTGGCCACCGGCCGCGGGTCAGCCACAGCAGCGCCTCGCGCACGGGTTCGCGGCCGGACGCCCGCCCCACCTGCTCAGGGTGGGCGAGCAGGTACCGGTGACCGCCATCCTGGTCATGGTGCTGGTGGCGCTCTTCTTCGTCAGCGGGGCCGACGCCGCCTCGGTGGTGATGGGCACCCTGTCCTCACGCGGCGACATTGAGCCGAAGGCCTGGCTGGTCGCGCTCTGGGGCACCCTGACCGGGCTGGTGGCGGCGGTGCTGCTGCTCGCCGGTGGTCTGTCCGCGTTGCAGTCGCTGACCATCCTGGCCGCACTGCCGTTCCTGTTCATCATGGTCGGCATGGTCGGCATGGTCGCCGGGCTGCTGCGTGAACTGCGCCGCGAACCTCCCAGCGCGATGGCCGGCGCGGAGCCGCGTACCGTCGCGGCCGCTGCCGAAGGGCGGACGAGGGCGGACCTCGACAGCGCTGAGTCGCCCGCCTGACCAGCGCGTCTCGTGTGGTGGGTTCCACGGCCGTGTCGAGGAACCCAGCACGCCACGACAACTCGCCTGCTCGGCCCGTTCGACCTCTTCCTTCAGGTCAGAGACCGCGCAGCTCTCGTGTCGGGCACGGCCCATGCCAAGGAGTTGTGGCCGGTGCCGGGCCGCCCCGGCGCCGTCCCGGTCGATGGTGAACTGGTCGGCTCCTGGCGTCCCCGCAAAGCCGGCAACACGTTGACGGTCGCTGTGCAGCCGTGGCAGAAGCTCTCCGCCACCACACGCGACAACATCGGCGAACAAGCCGAACGGTTCGCCGCGTACCTCGGCATCCCCCTTGCCGACGTCAAATTCGCCACCTAGTGCGGTATCCAGGATCGTCTGGGCCCGTCGCGGCCCGGTGAACGTCTCTGTTCACTGCACTAGCTCCGGCCGTCGGCGACGGCGGACTATCTCAGTGGGCGGAAGTGGTGCCGCACCGCGTAGCGGAAGACGGCCGCACCGAGGTTTGCGCCGTCGACGTCGGCGCTGCGGAAGTGCACGCCGCCCCAGACGCGCGCGCCGATGAGCTCGTCGAGCGCCTGGGAGAAACTGGTGAAGTGCCGGGTCGTGCCGGAGTCCACGCTGGATCCGCTGAACGTCACATCGTCCGTGCCGAAGAAGTGCCGGTACAGCGACATGCGCGCGCCGGTGCCACAGGCGTGACCGGACGGGTATTCGGGGAAGGGGGGCGTGACGAGCAGCGGCGCCCAGTCCGGATCGGCCGCCGTCCGAGGGTTGCCGTCGTTGCCGGCCTGCTGGATCGCGGTGACAGGACGCCAGTAGCTCCAGTACTCCTTCTGGCTGAAGCAGGCAACGCCGGAGTCGGCCACGATGAGGTCGGTCATCGCGAAGAAGCGCGCGGTCTGCAGGGTGCTCAACCGTTGGGTGGTGGCGAGCTGACGCTTGATCTCCCACGAGGCGGATCGCCGGTCGTGCCACCAGAGCGCGGCCTCGGTCTGGTCCTGGGTGCGTACCGTGCTCGACGCCGCGCCGACCTGCTCGACCTCGGCGACCTCACGGGCGTACGCCCTGCTGGTCACCGCCGGTGGGCCGGGCGTGCGGAACAGCGACGCGCGGGGCAGCAGGAACGGCCGCATGTGCCCCGTCCACGCCCCCTGGGACAGGAACAGCGGCGGCGTGGGACGCCATTCACCGGGCTCGGTGCCGACCGTCCACTGCTGGTCGCCGTACGCTCCGTCGTCCTGCCGTGCGGCGACCATCGCGGCGGCGGTCCGGGACCCGACCCGGACGCCGCCCCGCTTCGATGGGCCGTCGGGGATCACGCTGAGCGCCTCGTCGTACTCGGCCCGGAGCCGTTCCTGCTGGGCGGGGAAGAGAGCGGCGAGCACGCCGTGGGCGGCCGTGGCGACGGCCGCGTCCACCGATTCGGTGCCCCGGGCGGCCGGCGCGACCAGGTAAGACTGGTACGGCGTCCCCGCGATGGCGTTCACCGCGTCGTAGACGGCGCCGTTCACCATCGCGAAGCTGCGTACCTGCTCGTTCGGTTGCTGTGCCGCGACGTCCCAGATCGCCGTCTGCGCCTGGAGGTCCCAGGCGACGACGGGATTGGTCGTGCTGTTGCCGGCGGCCCGGTCCGCGGCGGCCGCCGCTGGCGCCGTGGCGGTGCTCGCGAGCATCACGCCGAGCGCGAGGGCTGCGGGGATGGTGCGGGACCAGAGTTTCCGGAGCGCCGGGCGGTGGCTCGACATGGGTTCCCCCGACGTTTATCAGCATGCGTGTGGCCGACGACGGGCAATCGCCGACCGCAGGCAGCGCGGGACAATCAATCGACGATTGCGAACGTTAGCACGAGTTTCGCCATCGGTGGTCCCGCCGCCGTACGTCACTCACGGCACTGGCTCGGCGCGTTCGCCGACGGTGTCGCCGGGCGACGGTTCGGCTGGTGCCGGCTGCTCCTTGACCGGGCCGCGGGTGATGACCGCCTGCTGAAGCGGGGTGTGCCGCAGCAGCCCGGAGTAGAAGACGACTGCCAGACCGAAGTTCACCACCACCGCGTACGCCGTTTCCGCGACGTTGAACGCGGTGTCCGCCTCGACGGCGACCAGCCACGCCTCCAGGAACGTCTTCACGGCCGACACGAGCAGCAGCACGAGACCCTTGCGAAACGCCGACCAGGACGTACGCATGAACAGTGCGGCGATCAGCGGCAGCACGAAGGTGAGCGCCAACGACAGCACACCGGCCAGGTTGGGAGCGAACAGGTAGGTGGGCAGTTCGGGCAGGATGACGGAATCCATCTTTCCTCCCTCGGGACGAGAGGTCGTGCGCCAGATGGTCCGCCACCCACCGTCTCTGTAGCGTCACGACGCCGGGGCCCGGGCGGGCCGCCCCGGTCCGGGCGACGAGCGCCGGTCGGGGCCGTCAGCGCGGTGAGCGGGCCTCGCCGGCGTGCCGTCGTCGCTGCCGCGGAGCCTCGCCCTGACCCGCTGCCGGGCGTTCGGTGCGGGTCGGGTTGCCGCGTACGAGTTCGTCGTGGATCCGCCACCGGTCGGTGAGCAGGTCACGCCGGTCGGCCTCGTCGTCGTCCTCGATGCGCTGCCGCAGCCGCTGCATGGCGATGCGGCGGTTGAGGGTGAAGTGTCGCTCGGTGTCGACCACGATCACGAGGCCCGTGGGGCGGTGGGTGGCCCGTACGGCGGTGCTGGCCTTGTTGCGGTGCTGGCCGCCCGGGCCGCCGGTGCGGCAGGCGACGACGTCGACGTCGGCCTCCGCGAACGTCGTCGTCGGGAGGTCGGTCCGGCAGGGCCGGGCGGCGACGTACCAGTTCTTGCGACCGGTGCTCGCCCGGTACGGGCTGGGCGCCTGCCAGCACAGCGTGCCGGTCCACGAGGTGGCGAACGACTCGGCGTCAGCACCGTTGATCAGGACGAGCGCGGACCGGTGGGTGCCGCGCCGGTCGCCGGCCACGACCTGGATCCGGCGGGTCGTCAGGCCCCGCCGGGCGGCGTCGGCCTCCAGACGGTGCAGCAGCTGGGTGAGCGCCCACGCGCACTCCTGCGGGCCGCGCCCGGCGGAGAGGAGCAGGTGGACGTTCACGCCCGCCTCCGCCCACGTCGGCGGTCGGCTCGCCGCCCGGTCCCGAGCTCGGACGTCTTGTAGGTGACCAGGGGCACCGTGGTGGCCACGGGGGTGGCCAGCTCGTGCTCGACGAGGTCGGCGACGACCTGTTCGCTGCGTTTGTACGCCGAGGGGGCCTCTTCGAAGAGCAACTGTCGTTCGCCGCACACCACCACCGAACCGACCGGGGTGCGACGCAGCTCCTCGACCGTGTGCTTGGCGCGGCCCCGCCGCAGGGCGTCCGCGCGGGACATCTTGCGGCCCGCGCCATGGGCCACCGAGTGGTTGGCGTCCGGACCGGCGTGGGTGGCCACCAGGTACGACGGGGTGCCACGAGTGGCGGCGACGAGCACGTCGCGGCCGTCACCCGGCGCCGCCCCCTTGCGGTGCAGGTACCGCCCGTCGCGGATCTCGACGAGGTTGTGGCACTCGTCGACGACCGGGTCGGTGGGTTCCGTGCCCAGCGCGTGGGCGACGCGGGCGGCGAGCAGCCGCCGGTTGAGTGATCCCCACCGCACGGCCTCGTCGTGCGAGGTCAGGTAGGCGGCGACGTCGGCGGCGGGGCCGGCGCCGTGGACCTCGGTGTGTGCGCGCAGGATCCGCTCGCCGAGCCCGCGGGAGCCGCTGTGTACGACGAGCACGAGATCTCCGGTGGCGAGCCCGAGGCGGGCCGCGTGGTCCGGTTCGAAGACCGTACCGACCCGCGCCAGCTCGACGAAGTGGTTGCCCCGGCCGACCGTGCCGAGACCGTCGAGATGGCCGGCGGGAATGTCGCCCGCCACGACGGCCCAGGCCGGGTCGTCGGCGTGCCGCTTCGGGTCCAGCGGCTGGTCCAGGTCGGGAAACCGGGCGACGAGCTTCTCGGGTACGGCCCGCTTGAGCTTGATCGGGAACACCGCGATGCCGCAACCGATGTCGGAGCCCACCAGGAACGGATACAGCACGGTGGACGACATGGCGGCGCCGATCGGTGCGCCCTTGCCGGGGTGCAGGTCCGGCATGCCGGCTACATGGATCATGCCGTCGAGCGCGGCCACCTGCTGGCACTGCCGGAGCGCATCCGACTCGACCCAGCTCTCGGGCGAGGCGAACACGGTGACGGTGGCGGGGGCGGAGGCTGGGAGGGATCCGGGAGGGGAGGCGTGCAGAGACAAGGATGCTCGCTTTTCGCTGAGGGGAAGGGGCGGACGACCGTACGGCGCCGGTCGTGTCACGGCGCCGCGCGGGAAAGTGGATGTTGTCCGTCAGTACCTCATGGGCACACCCTGGTGGAACCGGCCCGGGCGCGGCAACCGAATTTCGATCCCGGCGGTGGGGGGCCCGGGCGTCGAACCGCGGTGCGGCGGGCAGCGCCGTGTCACCTCGGATTCCGGGTGCGGACGTCCGCCGCTGATCGGCCGACATGCGCGGGCGCTCGAGCGTCGCGCCGGAGCCGGTCCGGGACGGCCCACCGGGTTTCCTGTCCCAACCGGACACCGTGTCCAGCGGGCGTTAGAGTACTTAGCCGGCCGTGGCGTCGCCCGGGTGCTCCGGCCTGGCCGGCTGAGCCCGGCGGGCCGATGCCGCGGTCCGCGTCGTGAACGAGGTCGTCCCGGCGGGCCGATCCGCTGATCTCCGATCAGTCGTGGACGGAAGGAGAGCCTGATGTCTTCCTTTGACGCGTTCGAACTCCGCGAAGGCTCACGCCGGCGAGCAGCCGGCCGCCCCCGGGGTCCGGAACTGGTTGGTGTGGCGGACGTCGAGGGGCCGAACGGTCTGCGGTTACGCCACTACCGCCCGGGGGAGCAGGCGCGGCCGCAGGTGGTGTTCGCGCACGGCGGTGGGTTCGTCCTGGGTGACCTGGACACCCATGACCGCCTGTGCCGACGTCTCGCCGACGCCTGTGACGTGGAGGTGCTGGCCGTCGACTACCGGCGCGCGCCCGAACACCCCTATCCGGCCGCGATCGACGACGTGGTCGCGGTGCTGCGCTGGGCCCGGCCGGCCGCGGTCGCCGGCGACAGCGCCGGTGGCTACCTGGCGACCATGGCCTGCCTTCGACTGCGGGACGCGGGTGAGCAGCTGCCTTTGGCGCAGATCCTGTTCTTCCCCAACACCGACCTGACACTCTCGCAGCCGAGTGTCGTCGAAGAGGGGACCGGTCACGCGTTGGACACCGACTTCCTCGTCTGGGCGGTCGAGCAGTTCACGCCCGAGGCCGCCGACCGGGCCGCGGCCAGCCCGCTGCTGGCGCCGGACCTGCACGGCCTGCCGGACACGATCATCGTGACTGCCGAGCACGACGCGCTGCGCGATGAGGGAAACGCCTACGCCCGTCGGCTCACCGAGGCCGGGGTGCGGGTGTTGCACCGCCAGGAGGCCGGCCTGGAGCACAACTTCGTCCAGCAGGACGCGACCTCCCCGCAGGCCGCCGCCGCCGACGATCGGGTGTTCGCGGACGTCAGGACCCTGCTCCAGCGCTGAGTCGGCGGTCGCGGGCGGCATGCGCGGGCGCCGCGCTGAGCGGCGAAGCTCGGTTCCCGTTCGGCGGATCGACTCGGGCTGCCGACGCGGCTGTCCCTGACCGGCCGCCGGACCCACCGTTCTGCCGGTAATGTGCCGATATGCCGACGTCTGGCATCAAGGGCGCGTGCCCTGGGCGTCGAGCCGGTGTCGTCGCCGGCTACAGGGGGGAACGCCGTGACCGAGCGGCAGCAACCGGGCGTGCCCGAGACCGGACCGGCGGCGCGGCCGTTGGGGGCCACCAGCGCGGCCGCGCGCGACAGCGCGCGACTCGCGCTGGTCATCGGCGCGCTGGGGGTGGTCTTCGGCGACATCGGCACCAGCCCGATCTACGCGATGCAGACGGTGTTCAACCCCAGCGATCCGCATCCCGTCCCGATCAGCACGCAGAACGTGTTCGGGGTGGTATCACTGGTGTTCTGGACCGTGATGATCATCGTCACGGTCACGTACGTGCTGCTGGCACTGCGCGCCGACAACGACGGCGAGGGCGGCATCATGGCCCTCATCACCCTGCTGCGCCGCAACGTACGGCGCGGCGGGCGCGCCGTACCGCTGCTCGCGGCACTCGGCATCTTCGGGGCCGCGCTGTTCTTCGGCGACAGCATGATCACGCCCGCGATCTCCGTGCTGTCCGCTGTCGAGGGCCTCAAGGTCGTCGAACCCTCGCTGGGTGAGCTCGTCGTGCCCATCACCGTGGTGATCATCGCGGCGCTGTTCTTCGCGCAGCGCCGGGGAAGCGCCGCGGTCGGTCGCCTCTTCGGGCCCATCATGATCGTCTGGTTCCTCACCGTCGCCGCATGCGGAGTGCGGGGCATCACGGCGCACCCGGACATCCTCAAGGCGCTCTCACCGACCTACGCGCTGGGGTTCCTGGCCGGTCGTTTCGAGGTCGCGTTCTTCGCCCTCGCCGCCATCGTGCTCGCCGTCACCGGCGCCGAGGCGCTCTACGCCGACCTGGGGCACTTCGGCCGCCGGTCGATAACCCGGGCCTGGCTCGTCCTGGTGTTTCCCGCGTTGGCGCTGAGCTATCTCGGCCAGGGTGCGCTGATCCTCAAGGACCCGAGCAACATCGGCGGTCCGTTCTTCCTGCTCGCGCCCGACTGGGGTCGACTGCCACTGACCCTGCTCGCCACCGTCGCGACGGTCATCGCCTCCCAATCAGTGATCACCGGGGCGTTCTCGGTCGCCTCGCAGGCCGCGGAACTCGGCTACCTGCCCCGGCTGAGGATCCTGCACACCTCCGAGTCCACCATCGGCCAGGTCTACGTGCCGTGGGTCAACTGGCTGCTGATGGTCGCGGTGCTCACCCTCGTCGTCGCCTACGGCAGCTCGGCGGGGCTGGCCTTCGCGTACGGCATGGCGGTGACCGCCACGATCACGATCAGCACGCTTCTCCTGTTCTACCTCGGCCGCTGGAAGTGGAAGGTCCCGCTGTGGCTGCTCGGTCTGGGCGCGGTGCCGCTGCTGGTGTGGGACCTGCTGCTCCTGGGGGCGAACGCGACCAAGCTGCTGCACGGCGCGTGGGTGCCGTTGCTGATCGGCCTCGCCGCGTTCACGATCATGACGACGTGGAAACGCGGACGCGAGATCGTCACCACCGAACGCCAACGGCATGAGGGCTCGTTGCGTGACTTCGTCGAGGAACTGCGCAAGGACGGCAGGCGGGCCCGGCACGTTCCCGGGACGGCCATCTTCCTCAACCGCGGCAAGCAGACCGTGCCGCTCGCGATGCGCGCCAACGTCGAGCACAACCACGTACGGCACGAACACGTGGTGATCCTCTCGATCGAGACCAAGCCGGTGCCCCGGGTCTCCGTGGACCAGCGGATCGTCGTGGACGACCTCGGCTACTCCGACGACGGCATCACCCACGTGAGCGCCTACTTCGGCTACATGGAGACCCCGGACGTGCCCGAGATGCTGCGGCGGCTGAACGCCCGTGACGTCGAGGGGCGGATCGAGGCCGACGAGGCGTCGTACTTCCTGTCGAAGATCGAGCTGCGCGCCGGCGGCCGGCCGACCATGCCACGCTGGCGCAAGCGGCTGTTCATCACGACCTCGTTCATCACCGCCGACGCCGCCGAACACTTCTGCCTGCCGCGCGATCGCACGGTCATCATGGGTTCGTACATCGAGGTGTAGGCCGTCGCGTCGCCCGCGGGACAGCCCCGTCGGGCGGCGCGTCTTGTCGCCGCCCGGCCGCGTACCCCCACCGGCACCGTCGAGGGGATCGAGGAAGCCGGTCACTGACGAGGCAGACCCAGACGTCGTCGGTCCGACCGGCCGCAGCGCCGGCCGAGCCGATCCGGGCTCAGGCGGTGGGCGGGCGGCCGGCAGGCAGGGACTGGGTGCCGAGCACGGTGACCAGGGCGAGCCGTTCGGCGTCCTCGGTGTCCGGCGCAGCGGTGTAAACCATGATCCGTAGATCGCTGCCGGCGACGGAGAGCACGTCGCAGTCCAGCGTCAGCGGGCCCACGTACGGATGCTCGACGGTCTTGCGGGCGGTCTCGTGCCGTCCGACGGCGCCGGCGTCCCACAGTTCGGCGAATCGTCCGCTGCCTTCCCGTAGCTGCCCGATCAGCCGGCGCAGGTGCGGGTCGGCCGGGTAGCGGCCGGCGGCGGTACGCAGGTCGGCGACGAGGGCGGCTTCGAACCCGCGCCGCTCCTCCGGGCTGAGCCGGACCCGGGAGCCGGGACCGAGGAAGTGCCGCCACACGCCGTTGCGTTCGTTGCCCCGCCAGGCCGACGGGTCGCCCATCAGCGCCGCGTACGGCGGGTTGGCCACGAGAAGCGTCCAGGCGGCGTCGTAGACCGCGACGGGTACACCGGCCATGCGGTCGAGCAGCCGCTGAACGCTGGGGGTGATGACGGCGGGCATCGTCTGCGGGGCCGGCTGTGCCAGCCCGGCCATCCGGTAGAGGTGGGCGCGCTCGGGGTCGGACAGCCGCAGCGCCCTGGCCAGGGCCGCGACGACCTGTGCCGAGGGGTGGGAGGCGCGGCCCTGTTCGAGGCGGGTGAGGTAGTCGACGGAGATGCCGGCGAGCAGTGCGAGCTCCTCGCGGCGTAGGCCGGCCGCGCGTCGAGGTCCGCCGGCGGGCAGGCCCGCGGCCTCGGGCGGCACCCGGTCGCGCCAGCGCCGCACCGACTGCCCGAACTCCGCCGTCGTCATGTCCCCAGTCTGCCCCGTCGGACGACGCCCAGGGTGGCCCTGGTGTTCCCAGGAAGGCTGGACGCCTGGCTGGTCGCCGGCTGCCGGTGCAGCGTTGAGGGCATGACGACGACATTGATCACTGGAGCCAACAAGGGACTCGGGTTCGAGACCGCCCGGCGGCTGCTGGCTGCGGGGCACACCGTCTGGATCGGTAGCCGGAACGCGGATCGCGGCCGTGCCGCCGCCGAGCGCCTCGGCGCACGGTTCGTCCTGCTCGACGTCACCGACGACTCCTCGGTCGCGGCGGCGGTGCGGACCGTCGAGGCGGCGGGCAGCGGCCTGGACGTGCTGGTCAACAACGCCGGCATCGAGGCCCGCAAACCGGACAACGGGATCGTCGGTGCGGCGGAGGTGACCGCCGAGGACATGCGGACGATGTTCGAGACGAACGTCTTCGGACTGGTCCGGGTCACTCACGCGTTCCTGCCCCTGCTGCGGCGTTCCGCCGCCCCGGTGGTGGTGAACGTGAGTAGCGGGCTGGCGTCGGTGAGCATGCTGACCGACCCGACTGCGCCGGCGTACGGGTATCCGGGGGTGGCGTATCCCGCCTCGAAGGCGGCGGTCAACATGGTGACGGTGCAGTACGCGAAGGCGTTGCCCGAGATGAGGATCAACGCGGTGGAGCCCGGATTCACGGCGACGGACCTGAACGGCCGAACGGGCACGCAGACCGTCGAGGAGGGCGTCGAGATCATCGTCAGGATGGCCCAGGTGGACCGGGACGGCCCGACCGGGGCCTACTTCGACGCCAACGGCCGCCTGCCTTGGTGATCTCCGGCAGCGGCCATCGGTACGAGACCGGCGCCGTGGAGTCCACCCGTCTCGGGACGGCCCACGTCAGTCTCGCGGAACGTCGCGGGCGGCGGCTTCGAGTTCGGCGACACTGCCCGACATGATGGTGCGCAGGTGCGCGGTGATTTGGTCGGTGGGCCAGTCCCACCAGGCCACGGCCAGCAGCCGGGCGATGTCCTGGTCGCTGTAGCGGGTGCGGATGAGGCGAGCCGGGTTGCCGGCGACGATGCCGTAGTCGGCTACGTCGGCGGTGACCACGGCGCCGGTTCCGATGATCGCGCCGTGTCCGATCCGTACGCCCGGCATGATCGTTGTGCCGTAGCCGAACCAGACGTCGTTTCCGACGACGGTGTCGCCTCGGTTGGGTAGGCCGGTGAGCAGGTCGAAGTGTTCGGACCAAAGGCCGCCCATGGTGGGGAAGGGGAAGGTCGAGGGACCGTCCATCCGGTGGTTGGCGCCGTTCATGATGAACCGCACACCGGTGCCGAGCGCGCAGAACTTGCCGATGATCAGCTTCTCCGGCCCGTAGTGGTAGAGCACGTTGCGCGTCTCGAACGCGGTCGCGTCGTCCGGGTCGTCGTAGTAGGAGTACTCCCCGACCTCGATCAGAGGGGACTTCACCAGCGGCTTGAGCAGCACCACGCGTGGCTGCTCGGGCATCGGATGGAGGCGGGTCGGGTCGGCGGGCAGAGGCATGGGGGAGCGGCTCCTCGTGGGTCGTGGGTCCGTGACCAGGCCCATGATCGCGAGATCCCGCCTGTCCAGCACACCCATTTTCCGGCCCGTGTCGCCTCGGATCGGTGAGGGCTCTCCAGTCGGCGGCAGACGTGACGCACCGCTTCCGACACACTCCAACGCCCCGATCAGGCTACAACCTATCTTCCTAGGATGCCTTACGCGACGTGCGCCCTCGCACCTCGTTTGCACCGAGCCACACCGGGCACGCACCGGGGGAACGCCGCAACCAAGGAGGCGAGATGAGCTTCACCGACAAGGCCAAGAACAAGATGGAGCAGATGACCGGTGCCGCGAAGGAGCGGGTCGGCGATATGACCAACAACGAGAGCATGCGGGCGGAGGGCGCCACGCAGCAGAGCGAGGCGCGGGTCAAGCAGGCCGGTCAGAGCGCCAAGGAAACCGGCAAGAACGCACGCGACGCCTTCCGGTGACGGTGTGAGCGGCGGCGGCCCAGGGGTTGATCCCTGGGCCGCCGCTCCGTATCCGGCGCGGCCGGTCGAACTACCCTCAGGGCGTGACCGTGCTGCGTTCGTTGCTGCTTTTCGCCCTGGCCGCGCTCGCCGAGATCGGCGGGGCCTGGCTCGTCTGGCAGGGGTGGCGGGAGCACCGGGGGCTGTGGTTCGTCGCCGCTGGGGTGGTCGCGCTCGGGATCTACGGCTTCGTGGCGACGTTCCAGCCCGATCCGAACTTCGGCCGGATCCTCGCCGCGTACGGTGGCGTGTTCGTGGCCGGATCGCTGGTGTGGGGTGTGCTGGTGGACGGGTTCCGCCCGGACCGGTGGGACGTGACCGGCGCCGTCATCTGCCTGTTCGGAGTCGCGGTGATCATGTACGCGCCGCGTTGACCCGGCGGCCTCCCGGGTGACCGTCGATCAGCAGCATCCCGGCCAGGAGCACGATCACCACGGCGAGACGCAACGCGGCGCCGACGGTGGCGCCGAGCGGGATGGTGGCGAGCACCAGGGCGGCGGTGATCAGTCGGCTGGGACGACGGCCGGTACCGAGGATCCGGCGGGCGTCGGCGATGACGAGCAGGCTGTGCCGTTCGACGAAGTGCGGGGCGCGGATGTGGAAGCTGGCGGCCGCGCTCAGCCAGGCGTAGCCGGAGTATAGGTACCGGAGCAGGCCGAAGATCAGGATGACGCGGCCCAGCCCACTCCAGTCGAGGTGTTCCTCGAGGGTGCGGGGTAGTCGGCTGGTCGGGCTGGTGGAGGTCGGCTGTTTCCCGTCACCCCCGCGGTGGGCGGGGGTGACGGCTCGTCGTTGTCAGTCGTCGCGGTGTTCGGTCCACCATGCCTGGCCGGATTCGGGCAGGGTGTCGATCGGGTCGTAGTAGGCGTATCGGCGGTTGAGGGCTTCGAGGTCGGCGGATTCGATGGAGGTGCGGTAGTTCTTGGTCCAGTAGGAGATGCCGCGCTCGCGGTCGTACTCGGTGAGCATGTGTACCCAGCGTTTGCCGACGAAGGGGACGTCGCAGACGATCCGTGGGGTGGCGTAGCCGGGCAGGTAGCCCATGATGTCGTGCTGGAGCTGCTGGGCGTGCCAGACGGGGACCCGCCAGTGTTCGGCGTTGGGGATCATGTCGCACATGTAGAAGTAGTAGGGCAGGATGCCGGCCTCGCCTTGCAGGGCGAAGCAGAGGTCGAGCAGGTCGCGGCTGGTGGCGTTGACGCCGCGCATGAGGACACCCTGGTTGCGGACGTCACGGACTCCGACGTCGAGGGCGGTCTGGGCGGCGCGGGCGACCAGTGGGGTGAGTGACTGGGCGTGGTTGACGTGGGTGTGGATGGCGAGGTTGACGCCGCGGCGGGCGGCGGTGCGAGCGACGCGTTCGAGGCCTTCGACCACGTCGGGCTGGAGCCAGTGCTGTGGTAGGCCCATGAGCGCCTTGGTGGCGAGCCGGATGTCGCGGATGGTCTCGATCTCCAGCAGGTGCATCAGGTACGACTCGAGGTTGCGCCACGGCACGTTGGCGACGTCGCCGCCGGAGACGACCACGTCGCGTACGCCCGGGTGGGCCTTGAGGTAGCTGATGTGGGCGTCGTAGCGGTCGACGGGTTTGAGGGTGAGTTTGAGCTTGTCGACGGCGGGGGTGGAGTTGCCGACGAGGTCCATGCGGGTGCAGTGCCCGCAGTACTGCGGGCAGGTGGAGAGCAGCTCGGCGAGGACCTTGGTGGGGTAGCGGTGGGTGAGGCCTTCGGCGACCCACATGTCGTGTTCGTGCAGTGAGTCGCGGCTGGCGTAGGGGTGTGAGGGCCAGTCGATGCGCCGGTCGGAGGCGACGGGGATCATGTAGCGCCGGATGGGGTCGGCCAGGAACGCCTCGGTGGTCATGGGGGCGAACGGGACCATGGTGTTGAGCATCTGCGGCGGTACGAGCATCGACATGGTGGCGTGCGCGCTCTGGTCGGTGGCGAGGTCGTCGTAGAAGGTGTCGTCGACCAGGTCGCCGAGGACGGCGCGGAGTTGCTTGATGTTCTTGATGCAGTTGACCCGTTGCCATTGGGCGGATTCCCACTGTTCGCGGGTGATGTCGCGCCAGCCGGGGAAGCGGGTCCAGTCGGGTTCGACGAGTGGGGTTCGTCGGTATTCGTAGGGCTGGCCGGCGGTGGGCGCGGCGACCGGGGTGGGGCGGGCTGTGGGGATGGTCTCCACCGGTTGGGTCTGGGTCACGGCCCCTCCTCGTGTCGTGCGGTTGATCAGCCGCCCGAAGGCTACTGGAAAATCTGCGGCCTAGAAATTAGTCTGCCGGAAGTTTTCCCGCGATGCGAGCCTTGACCGGGGCTTCGGGCGGTTGGACAGGGGGAGGTCGGCGTGACGTCACCGGTGGGTCTGCACCGCGTCGTGGAACCGGCGGGGGTGCTGCCGCAGGCGGCCTGGCGGCTGGATGCGAGTCCGGAGATCGCGGCGAACGAGGTGCGGATCCGGGTGGAGCGGCTGAACCTGGACGCGGCGAGTTTCCGGCAGCTGTGGGAGAAGCACGGCGGTGACGGGGATGCGGTGCGCGCCGAGGTGCTGGAGATCGTCGGCACGCGGGGGAAGATGCAAAACCCGGTGACCGGTTCGGGCGGGATGCTGATCGGCACTGTGGAGGAGGCGGGCCGCCGGTCGCCGCTGGGGTTGGCGCCGGGGCGGCGGGTGGCGACGCTGGTGTCGTTGACGTTGACGCCGCTGGTGATCACCGACGGGTTGGCGCGCTGGGACGGTCGCAGTGAGCAGGTGCCGTGCGACGGGTACGCGATCTTGTTCGCCCGGTCGATCGCCGCGGTGTTGCCGCCGGACGAGGATCCGCAGTTGTCGCTGGCGGTGCTGGACGTGTGTGGGGCGCCGGCGTTGACGGCGCGGGTGGTGTCACGATATGTGACGGATCGGGTGCGGGACGGTGATGCCCGGCCGGTGACGGTGGCGGTGATCGGCGGGGCGGGTAAGAGTGGCTCGCTGTCTCTTGCGGCGGCGCGGCGGGCGGGCGCGGGCCGTACGGTCGGGGTGGTGCCGGTGGCGGCGGAGCGGGACGCGCTGGCGGCGGCGGGTTTGGCCGATGCGGTGGCGTTGGCCGACGCCAGGGATCCGGTGGCGGTGTCGACGGCGGTGACCACGGCGTTGGGTGTGCCGGCGGACGTGACGGTGGTGTGCGTGGACGTGCCGGGTTGCGAGCACGGGGCGATCCTGGGCACCGCGGACGGCGGCACCGTGATCTTCTTCTCGATGGCGACGAGTTTCGCCGGGGCGGCGCTGGGCGCGGAGGGCCTCGCGGCGGACGTGACGATGCTGGTGGGCAACGGGTACGTGCCGGGGCACGCGGAGTTGGCGTTGGGGTTGCTGCGCGCGGAGCCGGGGGTCCGTCGGCTCTTCGAGTCCCGGTTGGCGGCAGACTGAGGTCATGACGAACCCCTCGACGTTGTACCGCGGTGGCATGTTGCACTGCCCCGCCGACCCGAACGCGACCGCGCTGCTGGTTTCCGGTGGGCGGATCACTTGGCTGGGGGTGGACGCGGACGCGCCCGTGGCCGATCGGGTGGTGGATCTGGGCGGGGCGTTGGTGACGCCGGCGTTCGTGGACGCGCACGTGCATGCGACGGATACCGGGTTGGCGTTGTCGGGGCTGGATCTGTCGGGGGTGCGTTCGGCGGGGGAGCTGTTGGACGCGGTGGCCGGGTTCGCGGCGGGCTTGCCGGTGGACGCGGTGGTGCTGGGTCACGGCTGGGACGAGTCGCGTTGGGGCGCGCCGCAGTTGCCGGACGCGGTGGCGTTGGACCGGGCGGCCGGTGGTCGGCGGGTGTACCTGTCGCAGGCGTCGATCCATTCGGCGTTGGTGTCGCGGGCGATGCTGGCGGCGGTGCCGGAGGTGGTGGCCGCGGCGGGGTTCGACGAGTCGGGGTGGGTGCGTCGTGACGCGCACCACGTGGTTCGGGCCGCGGCGTTCGGGTCGGTGCCGCGGGCGCAGCGGGTGGCGGCGCAGCGGCTGGCGTTGGCGCAGGCGGCGTCGTTGGGGGTCGCGGCGGTGCACGAGTGCGGTGGGCCGGGGATCTCCGACGAGGAGGACTTCACGGGTTTGCTGGGCATCTCGGGTGCGGGTGTGCCGGAGGTGTACGGGTACTGGGGTGAGTTGGGTGGTGCCGCGCGGGCCCGGGAGTTGGGTGCGGTGGGTGCCGGTGGTGATCTGTTCGCGGACGGGGCGTTGGGTTCGCGTACCGCTCATCTGTCGCAGCCGTACCTGGACGGGGAGGGCGTCGGGCATGGCTACCTGTCGGCGGAGCAGGTGCGTGAGCATCTGCTGGACTGTGCGGCGCACGGGTTGCAGGGCGGGTTCCACGCGATCGGGGACGCGGCGATCGGCACGGTCCTTGAGGGGTTCGCGTCGGTGGTGCGGCAGCTGGGTGTGGAGCGGGTGCGTGCGGCGCGGCACCGCATCGAGCATGCGGAGATCGTGGACAAGCGGCTGATCGCCGGGTTCGTGGAGTACGGGATCGTGGCGAGCATGCAGCCGGCGTTCGACCGGTTGTGGGGTGGCGCGGGTGGCATGTACGAGTCGCGGTTGGGGTTGGCGCGGTCGTTGGCGTCGAATCCGATGGGTGCGATGCATTCCGTCGGGGTGGCGTTGGCGTTCGGGTCGGATTCGCCGGTGACGCCGGTGGATCCGTGGGGGTCGGTGCGGGCGGCGGCGGCGCATCACAGTGCTGCGCAGCGGATGAGTGTGCGGGCGGCGTTCGCGGCGCACACCCGTGGCGGGTGGCGGGCGGTGCATCTGGACAACGAGGGGGTGCTCGCGTTGGGTGCGCCGGCGACGTTCGCGGTGTGGGACACGCCGGCGGGGGTTGATCGGGGTTTGCCGGTGTTGCTGGCCGACGATCCGGAGTTGCGGGGGCCGCAGGATCCGACGCCGCTGCCGGTGTGCCGTCGCACGGTGTTGCGCGGTGACGTGATCTATGAGGAAGGGTCTGCGTGAGGAAGCGAATCATCGGGCATGTCGGCGTGGCGTGTCGAAGCGGGGCGGCGGCGTGACCGGGAAGCTTGATCTTGATCCGGTGCTGGTGGCGCGGGCGCGGGAGTTGGCGCGGCGCGCGGGGCAGCCGGTGGTGGACCTGGCCCGTAGCCATACGACGGTGTCGGTGGAGCGGGCGGTGTTGCGGCTGGCCGGGGTGACCGGCGCCGACCCGGACGGTATTCCGTGGGTGAACCGTCTGGTGGATGCGGTGGTGGCGGATGTGGGTCTGGGCCACGGGGTGGCGGCGGCGGTGTTCGACGCGCTCACGCGGGAGGATCTGACGGATGTGACGTTGCTGGCGCAGAAGGCCGCCGCCGGGTCGGTGCGGTTCAGCCAGCCCACCGGCAAGGCCGCCACGGCTGCCCGGCGGGCGGCCCGGAGGGCGGTCGCCGCGGGGGTGCGGCAGATCGACCGGCGCCGGGCCGAGCGGGATCGTCTGGTGCGGCGGTACGGGGATCCGAAGCAGCGGCCGTGGATCTACCTGATCGTGGCGACCGGTGACATCTATGAGGACATTCCGCAGGCGCAGGCGGCGGCGCGGGCGGGCGCGGACGTGATCGCGGTGATCCGGTCGACCGGGCAGTCGTTGCTGGACTACGTGCCGGAGGGTGCGACGCGGGAGGGGTTCGCCGGCACGTATGCGACGCAGGAGAACTTCCGGTTGATGCGGGCGGCGTTGGATGTGTCGTCGAAGGAACTGGGCCGGTACGTGCGGTTGACGAACTACGCGTCCGGGTTGTGCATGCCGGAGATGGCGACCCTGGCGGGCCTGGAACGCCTGGACATGATGTTGAACGACTCGATGTACGGGATCCTGTTCCGGGACATCAATCCGATTCGGACGTTCGTGGATCAGCGGTTCTCGCGGCAGGTGCACGCGCGGGCGGGAATCATCATCAACACCGGGGAGGACAACTACCTCACCACCGCCGACGCGGTGGAGGAGGCGCACACGGTGACGGTGTCGCAGCTGCTCAACGAGTTCTTCGCGCACGAGGCGGGGTTGGCGGACTGGCAGTTGGGGTTGGGGCACGCGTTCGAGATCAACCCGGATGTGCCGGAGTCGTTCCGGCTGGAGTTGGCGCACGCGTTGCTGGCGCGGGAGTTGTTCCCGGACGCGCCGCTGAAGTGGATGCCGCCGACGAAGCACATGACCGGGGACGTGTTCCGCGGGAACCTGCTCGACGGGTTCTTCAACCTGGCGGGGACGATGACCGGGCAGGGCATCCTGCTGGTGGGGATGATGACCGAGGCGGTGGTGACGCCGTGGTTGTCGGACCGGGACATCGCGTTGCAGAACGTGCGTTACGTGCTGGGCGCGGCGGGTGGGTTGCACGAGGATTTCGTGCCGGCGCCGGGCGGGTTCATCCAGCAGCGGGCGTACGCGGTGCTGCGTGAGGCGGTGGACCTTTTGGAGCGGATCGGTGGGCAGTCGTTGTTGACGGCGATCGCCGAGGGCACGTTCGGCATCATGAAACGCCCACCGGACCGGGGCAAGGGCTTGGACGGGGTGGCGCGGCACGAGGCGGACTACTGGAATCCGGCCACGGAGATCCTGGAGGCGGAACCGGCGGGTGTGCGTGGTGACGTGGCGGGCTCGGGTGTGACGGCGGGCCGGTCGTGAGCGCGGGCGGTGTCGAGAAGAAGATCGTGCGGCCGTACGGGGACACCACCGGTGACGGGATGGTGCAGGTGTCGTTCACGTTGCCGGTGCCGCACGACAAGCGGGCCGAGGGCGCGGCGATCCAGTTGGCCGCGAAGATGGGCATCGACCCGGCGATGCTGGTGCACGCGAAGCAGATGGGCGACGGGTACACGTTCTTCGTCGTGTACGGGCGGGTGAACCATCTGGTGGACGTGTCCGCGGTGCAGGTGGTGGAGCGGGACTATCCGTTGCTGTCGGCCAAGGAGGTCAACGCCCTGGTGCGGCAGAAGCTGCGGCGCAAGTTGTCGGTGGTGGGGGCGTGCATCGGCACGGACGCGCACACGGTGGGCATCGACGCGATTTTGAACGTCAAGGGCATCGCGGGGGAGAAGGGCCTGGAGTACTACCGGGAGTTGAAGGTGACCAACCTCGGTGCGCAGGTGAGCGTGCCGGAGCTGGTGGAGGCGGCCCGGGTGGAGAAGGCGGACGCGGTGCTGGTGTCGCAGGTGGTGACGCAGCGCGACGCGCATCTGCACAACACGCGGGAGATGTCGGCGGCGTTCCGGGAGGCCATGCCGGCGGGGCGGCGTCCGTTGCTGATCGTGGGTGGGCCGCGGTTCGACGAGACGATGGCCGAGGAGTTGGGTGTGGACCGGATCTTCGGCCGGGGCACCACGCCGGGTGAGGTGGCCAGTTACCTGACGCACGCGCTGGTCACGAACAGGAAGGCGAAGGTATGACGGGGCAGGATCCGCGGTTGGGGTTGATGGTGACGCACCGGCGGTACGTGCCGTACTCGCACGCCCACTATGCGGGGAACCTGGTCGACGGGGCGTACGCGTTGGGCTTGTTCGGGGATGTCGCCACCGAGGTGTGCATCCGTACCGACGGCGACGAGGGGTTGTTCGCCGGTTACGCCGATGTGCGGTTCCTCGCTCCGATCCGGGCCGGCGACGTGGTGGAGGTGACCGCGCGGGTCGCCCGGATCGGCACCCGCAGCCGGACGTTGGAGTTGAGCTGCGCGGTGGTGTGCCGGGGCCGCCCGGATCGGGGTGAGTCGGCCGCGGAGGTGCTGGACGCGCCGGTCGTGGCGGTCACCGCCACCGGCACGGTGGTCGTGCCGCCGGCGGCGTGAACGTCGCGGTCTGCGCCGACGTCGGGTCGACGTACACGAAGGTGGCGGTGGTCGACCTGGACGGCGGTGAGCTGGTGGCGGCGGCCGCGGCGCCGACGACGGTCGGCACGGACGTGCTGCACGGCCTGGACGCGGCCGTCGCGGCGGCGACGGCCGGTCTGGGCGCTGGGGATCCGGCCTGGTACGTGTGCTCGTCGGCCGGCGGTGGGCTGCGGTTGGCGGTGGTCGGCTACGAGCAGCTCGTGACCGCGCAGGCGGGCCGGCGGGTGGGTTTGTCGGCGGGCGCGAACGTGGTGCACGTGGCTGCGGGCCGGTTGGGTGCGGCGGAGCTTCGTGCGTTGCGGGCGGCCCGCCCGGATGTGGTGTTGCTGGTCGGTGGCACCGACGGTGGGGACGCCGAGGTGTTGACGCACAACGCGACCCGGCTGGCGCGGGCCCGGTGGCGGGTGCCGGTGGTGCTGGCCGGCAACGTCGAGGTGCGGGCGGAGCTGGCGGCGGCGTTGGCGGTGGCCGGGGTGCCGGTGACGGTGGCCGACAATGTGCTGCCCCGCATCGGCGTGCTCGCGCCCGAGTCGGCGCGTTCGGCGATCCGGGAGGTGTTCCTGCGGCATGTGATCGGCGGGAAGCGGTTGTCGCGGGGGGCCCGGTTCGCGCGGCTGGTGCGGGCGGCCACCCCGGACGCGGTGCTGACCGGGGTGGAGGTGCTCGCCGACCGGGTCGGCGGGGACCTGGCGGTGGTGGACGTCGGTGGGGCGACCACCGATGTGTATTCGGTGCTGACTCCTGACGAGCGGGCCACCGGGCCGGGTCGTGAGGTGGCCGGTTCGCTGTGGCGGGCCCGCACCGTGGAGGGGGACCTGGGGATGCGGTGGAGTGCGCCGGGGGTGGTGCGGGCGGCGGCCGAGGAGCGGCTGCTCGGTCCGGGGGAGCAGGAGGAGCTGACGCGGGCGGCGGCGGTGCGGGCCGCCGAGCCGGGGTTTTTGCCCGCAGGCGCGGCGCAGCAGGAGGCGGAGCGGCGGATCGCGGAGTTGGCCGCGACGGTGGCGCTGCGCCGGCATGCCCGCGGTGGCGCCACCGGTGAGCGGGCCGGCCGGGATCTGCGGGACGTGCGGCTGGTCGTGGGTTCCGGTGGTGTGCTGCGGCACGCCCCGGCCGGGCAGGCGGTGCAGGTGCTCAGCGCGGTGCTGGCCGATCACGCCGGTGGGTGGCCGTTGCCGAGGGCGGCGCGGCCGGTGGTGGACGTGGAGTACGTGTTGGCTGCCGGTGGGTTGCTCGCGGCGGAGCATCCGCAGGTGGCGGGGGTGTTGCTGGGTCGGCATCTGGGCGTGGATTGATGTTTCCGGTCACGACACGCCGGGCTGCGACACGCGAAAGGCCGGGGGCGGGTTGACACGGCCTGGGGGGCAGCACGTACCGTCTTTGAGTCCTACTACGGGAAGCGGCTGTTGTTCGCTTCGTCCCTTCGTCCGCTGGCCGAGCGACACAGTTGTTCGTCGCGGCGGCCAGGTCCAGCGGGCGGGGGTCGGCGGGGCGGCGCGAACCGGCCGCGGTAACCGGTGTACGGGTGGAGTGAGGCGCACGGCCAGTAGACAACGGCCCGGCGGGGGCAGCCAGTCCGCGTCTGGTCGGTCCGAAGGTCGGCGTGCCGCATTCTTGCCCCACCGGCCGGGAAGGGCCTGGGAGCATCGGGGCGCGGCGTTGGCCGCGCCCCGATTTTCATGTCCGGGCGCCGGTCGTGGTGGGGTCAGCGGGCGTGGGGTCGGGCCCGCACGTGCAGGCGTTCCCCTTGCGGGCCGAACAGGTTGATCACCTCGGCGGTGTCGGGGCCCGGGTTGAGCAGTCGGTGCGGTACCCGGGTGTCGAATTCGGCGACCTCCCCCGGGGTGAGGATCAGGTCGTGGTCGCCGAGCAGCAGCCGCAGCCGGCCGGAGAGCACGTAGAGCCACTCGTAGCCCTCGTGGGTCTGCTGGCCGGGGTCGCCGGTGGGGGTGCCGGGCGGCAGGATCTGTTTGAACGCCTGCGGCCCACCCGGGCGGCGGGTCAGCGGCAGGAACGTCATGCCGTGGCGCACGATCGGGCGGGCCTGTACGCGCGGGTCGCCGACGTGGGGTGCGCCGACGAGTTCGTCGAGGGGCACCTGGTGGGCGCGGGCCAGCGGCAGCAGTAGTTCCAGGGTGGGGCGGCGGCCGCCGGACTCCAGCCGGGACAGGGTGCTCACCGAGATGCCGGTGTCGTCGGCGAGCTGGCTCAGTGTGGTGCCGCGTTGTTTACGCAGGGCCCGTAGCCGCGGGCCGACCTCGGCTAGCAACACCTCGTCGTTTGCCATACCAGCAACATTACTTGTCGTTGTGGCGGTGGTGGGTGCAGCGTGGGCGGCGAGCGGAACACGACCGGGAGGTGTCTCAGGTGGGCGACAGGTATGACGTGGTGGTGGTCGGCGGCGGTGCGGCGGGACTCGCCGGGGCGCTGGCCCTGGCGCGGGCGCGCCGCTCGGTGCTGGTGGTGGACGCCGGTGAGCCGCGCAACGCCCCCGCCGAGGGGGTGCACAACTACCTGACCCGGGAGGGCGCCGCGCCAGGTGAGCTGCTGGCCGCCGGGCGGGCCGAGGTCACCGGCTACGGCGGAAAGGTCGTCACCGGCGCCGTGGCGGGTGTCGCCCGCGACGACACCGGGTTCACCCTCACCCTCACCGACTCGACAGTGGTGCGGGCGCGGCGGCTGCTGGTCACCACCGGGCTGGTCGACGAGCTACCCGACATGCCCGGCCTGGCGACGCGGTGGGGCCGGGACGTGCTGCACTGCCCGTACTGCCACGGATGGGAGGCCCGCGACCGGCGCATCGGGGTGCTCGCCACCGGACCGACCGGCGTGCAGCAGGCGCTGCTGTGGCGGCAGTGGAGCCCGCACGTGCTGCTGCTGGTGCACGACGCGCCGCAGCCCAGCGGTGACGAGCTGGAACAGCTCTCCGCCCGGGAGATCACCGTTGTGGACGGCCCCGTGGAGGAACTCGTGGTGGCCAGTGACGCGCTCACCGGGGTGCGGCTGGCCGACGGCGCTGTCGTCGACCTCGACGCGCTGGTGGTGGCGCCCCGGTTCACCGCCCGCGCCGGGCTGCTCGCCGAGCTGGGCCTCACCGCCGTCGAAGCGGAGCTGGGCGGGCACGTGTCCGGCACCCAGATCCCCGCCGACCCGACCGGTGCCACCACCGTGCCGGGAGTGTGGGTGGCCGGCAACGTCGCCGACGTACGCGCCCAGGTGATCGGCGCCGCCGCCGCCGGCCTGACCGCCGGCGCGGCGATCAACGCGGACCTGGTGGCGGAGGACACCCGCGAGGCCGTGCGGGAACGCCGGCACCGGGTCGCGACCATGTTCACCGAGCAGGCGTGGGAGCAGCGGTACTCGTCCCGGCCGTCGGTGTGGAGCGGACGACCCAACCCGCAGCTGGTGGCCGAGGCCACCGGCCTGCCCCCGGGCCGGGCCCTGGACGTGGGCAGCGGCGAGGGCGCCGACGCGGTGTGGCTCGCCCGGCGAGGCTGGCAGGTCACCGCCGTGGACATCTCCCGGGTCGCGCTGGAGCGGGCCGCCGCGCACGCCGAGGACGCCGGCGTCGCCGACCGCGTCGAGTGGATCCACGCCGACGTGCGGGAGCAGCCACCCGTCGAAGCCGGCTACGACCTGGTGAACGCCCAGTTCATGCACCTGCCCGGCGATGAACGCGATGTCCTGTTCGCCCGGCTGGCCGCCGCCGTCGCCGTGGGCGGCACCCTGCTGATCGTCGGGCACCATCCGTGGGACCTGCGCACCAGCATCAACCGGATGCACCTGCCGGAGATGATGTACACCGCCGAGGATGCCGCGGCGGTGCTCGACCCGGCCGGGTGGGACGTGCGGGCCGAGGCGCGGCCCCGTACGGTGGTGGACCCGCAGGGGCGGGAGGTCACCATCCACGACGCGGTACTCGTGGCGCGCCGCCGTTCGTGACGGGCCCACCCGGCCGGGTAGCCTTCACCACCGTGATCGTGCTGAGGCGCCCGTGACGACCGTCGACCCGGACGAGAAGCGAACCGACGGGGCGCGGCCGCGCCCGGCCGTCCCGCGTCCGCTGCCGCTTGCGGTCGCGGTGCCGGTGGCGGTGGCGGCGGGCCTGGCGCTGCTGGTGGCGTTCCCCCCGTACGGAGTGTGGCCGCTGGCGCCGGTCGGGGTGGCGTTGCTGGCCGCCGCGACCCACCGGCGGCGGCTGCGCGCCGGCGCCGGACTGGGTTTTCTGACCGGGCTGGCGTTCTTCGCGCCGCTGCTGGCCTGGACGAATCTGCACACCGGTTTGCTGCCGTGGGTGCTGCTGTCGCTGCTTCAGGCCGGCTATCTGGCGCTGCTCGGCGCCGCCACGGCCTGGGTGTCGCCGCTGGTCGACCGGGCCCGGTGGTGCTGGGCGCCGCTGACCGGGGTGCTCTGGGTGGGGCAGGAGGCGCTGCGGGACCGCACACCGTTCGGTGGGTTCCCGTGGGGGCGGCTGGCGTTCAGCCAGGGCGACTCGCCGCTGCTGCGGCTGGCCGCGCTCGGCGGCGCCCCGCTGGTGACGTTCGCCGTCGCCACGGCCGGTGGGCTGCTGCTGGCCGCCGGATGGCGGCGGTGGGACGTCGGCCGGTGGCGGCAGACCCGGTGGTGGCTGCCGGTGGCCGGGCTGACCGTCGGGGCGGTGCTGCTGTGCACGGCGGGACTGCTGGTGCCGGTGGGACGTGCCGGAGGCGGCGCGACGGTCACCGTCGCGATCGTGCAGGGCAATGTGCCGCGCCTGGGCCTGGACTTCAACGCCCAACGGCAGGCGGTGCTCAACAACCACGTCGACGCCACCCTGGAGCTGGCCGGCCGGGTCGCCGCCGGTGCGCAGCCGCGCCCCGATCTGGTGGTGTGGCCGGAGAACTCCAGCGACATCGATCCGCTGCGCAACCCGACCGCCGGGGCGCGGATCTCCCAGGCCGCCGACACGATCGGCGCGCCGATCCTGGTCGGGGCGGTGCTGCTCGGTCCCGACGCCGGGCAGGTCCGCAACGCCGGCATCCTGTGGCGCCCCGGCAGCGGCCCCGATCTGGACCAGCTGTACGTGAAGCGGCACCCGGTGCCGTTCGCCGAGTACGTGCCGCTGCGGAACATCGCCCGGATGGTCAGCAAGGAGGTCGACCGGGTGCGGTCCGATTTCGTGGCGGGTAGTACCCCGGGCGTGGTGCGGGCCGGCGCGGTGCCGCTCGGCGACGTGATCTGCTTCGAGGTGGCGTACGACGAGGTGGTCCGGGACACCGTCACCGGCGGCGCACAGCTGCTCGTGGTGCAGACCAACAACGCCACCTTCGACGTGGCTGAGGCCCGCCAGCAGTTGGCCATGGTGCAGTTGCGGGCGGTGGAACACGGCCGACCGGCTCTGATGGCCTCCACGGTCGGGGTGTCCGGGTTCGTCGCCCCGGACGGGCGGGTAAGCGACGCCACCGGGTTCAACACCCGTGAGGTGGTCGTGCGGCAACTGGCCCTGGCCGACGGGCGCACGCTGGCCACCCGGGTGGGACTGTGGCCGGAGGTGGTGTTGGCCGGCCTGGCCGTGGCCGCCCTGGCCGCGGCGGCGGTGTTGCGCCGCCGGCAGCGCGTCGGGCCCGGATAGGCCCAGCCGGTACGCCGGCGGGGAGCGGAGGGGGGACCGTGAGCGAGGCGACCGACCCGACACGTCGCGCAGGCGTCGACGGTGTCGGCAGGGTGCTGGTGGTGATCCCCACCTACAACGAGGCCGACAATGTCAGTGACATTGTGGGCCGGGTACGACGGGAAACACCGGCGGTGGAAATTCTCGTCGCCGACGACAACAGTCCCGACGGCACCGGGGTGATCGCCGACGCGCTCGCCGCCACCGACCCGCGGGTGCACGTGCTGCACCGGAAGGGCAAGGAAGGGCTGGGCGCGGCCTACCTGGCCGGTTTCGAGTGGGCGCGGGAACGCGGCTACGACGCGGTGGTGGAGATGGACGCCGACGGGTCACACGCCCCGGAGGACCTGCCGGCGCTGCTTTCCGCCGCCCGCGACGCCGACGTGGTGATCGGGTCGCGGTGGACCAGGGGCGCGCGGGTGGTGAACTGGCCGCTGCGGCGGCTGGCGTTGTCCCGCTGCGGCAACCTGTACGCGCGGCTGGCGCTGGGTATGCCGGTCTCCGACGCCACCGGCGGCTACCGGGTCTACCGGCGCGGCGCGTTGGACGCGATGGACCTGTCGTCGGTCTGCTCGCAGGGCTACTCGTTCCAGGTGGAGCTGTCCCGTCTGGCGCACCGGGCGGGCATGCGGATCGTCGAGGTGCCGATCACCTTCGCCGAACGGGAACACGGCAGCAGCAAGATGAACGCGCTGATCGTGGCCGAGGCGCTGTGGCGGATAACCACCTGGGCCGTTCAGGACCGGGGACGGGCGTGGCGGCGCGGCCTGGGTCGGGCGTCGTGAGGTTGAGCCCCGACGTGTCATGCTGGACGAGGGCGCCCGGCGCCAAGGGCGCCACGGGACGACCGATGGGGTGAGATGCGCCGAGGACTGAGGTTCGTACCACTGGCTCTGCTGGGCGCGGTGGCGATCGAGCTGGCGGTGTTCGTCCTGGTGGGGCGGGCCGTCGGGTTCGGGGTGGCGGTGCTGCTGGTGTTCGCGGTGTCGCTGCTGGGGCTGGTGCTGCTGCGTCGCGAGGGGATGCGCGCCTGGCGGGGCTGCGCCGGCACGACCACCCGTTCGTCAGCGCTGTCCGATCGCCTACCCTGCGTCGTCCCGTCCATACCTGTTCCGGCATTCCGCTGCGCCGTGG